>CAZDBA010000063.1:0-25696 GCA_964503615.1 uncultured Pirellulaceae bacterium | reverse complement strand
GGAAAGATCTCGAGCCGCGACGACAGGAATTGTTGGTATTACGCTCCAGCCTTCAGAGTGAGACACCGGTCTTAAAGGAATAACTGAATTCGGTTCCGAACCGTTTTTTTGGGAAAGCTCTCTTATGTTCAAAAGCGCATGCTGCCGGCTCTCGCGTTTCACGTCGACATTCATCTGAATTTGAGGTGATTGCCAGCGTGGCGAATATTCTGTCGGTGACTCAGGAAGAAAGCGACGACCTGGCGAAGAAACTGTCTGAGATTTGTCGCAAGCACGATATGCTGGCGCTCGCTACGGATGCGGCGAAGAAGGACGGCATCATCGAATCGGCTTGCTTTGGTGTTCGCAAGCGCGGGCGCATCGATCTAAGTTGACGACCGAATCGTTATAACGACCGTCGACCTGCTCTTTACTGGTTACCGTCAGCCGCCTTCTCTTCTTCTGCTGGTTCTTCTACGGGCATCGGATTGGCTTTTGCGAACATAAACGAGTCAAAGAACTTTTGGGCATCTTCATCGGAAAAGTTGTCCTTTAACGCGACGACTTTGATCTCGTACATGGAGTCCAAACGGATGAACAATCGAGTTTGGATTTTGAACTTGTTGTCTTTGTTATCGGAGAAGTGATAGACAAAATCGCGCCCTTCATTTCTTTGTAGTTCGACGACCTTGTATGAGTCGAGTTCGCCACCCACTCGTACTACTTGCCCCTGTACTGCTTCGTCGTAGCGAGTGGCGATTGCCTTTTTGCCGATCGGCGTTTCGACCATCTTAAAGTGGCTAAAGACGAATGTCAGATTGCCGTTTTGGACAGTGCCCATGTAGGTATCCAAGGTGATCTCGGAATCACTGGTGGGAGTCATCGTTCGCTGAATATGTCTAGGCTCGACTGGCATCCTCATTCTGGCGCTGATCCCGCCCGGAAGGACATCGACCCAGCCATCGTCCTGTTGAGCATTGGCGGCGGCTTTGCGAACCTGTGCCGTAGCCAGATCAGGCCACGAAAATGCAACAGTTGCCAGTAGAACAGTGAACAATGCGATTCGTATCATGATTATCAACCAGTGAGTGGAAACAGATTGAGACAGCGCGGAATCGGGCTTCCGCCGTTTGGTGACAAAACGGTTCGCCATAGAAAAATTCGAAATAGCGACCGAACAGTCGTGGTTTAGTTATCGTTTGGCTGGGTATACTGCGATCTGAAAATCTTTTTGAGTTGCAGTCCTGACACCTGCAACGTTCACGATTATTCCCATTCACGATAATTCCTATTATAGCCTCAGGCTCAGCGAGAAAACCTTGTCCAGCTCAAATCAGTCGCTATCTCGATCCGGAGCGTTTGACGGTGATGTCGACAAACGCGTTGAAAAATTCACTGAAAGTATCGACATTGACCGGCAATTGTTCCGTCAGGATATCGCAGGTTCGGTTGCCCATGCTCAGATGTTGGCAGATCAAACAGTTTTGACCTCTGAGGAATGCGAGCAGATTGTGTCGACTTTACGGATTATTGAAACGGAAATCGAAAGTGGACAGTTTGAGTTGCGACCGGAACTCGAAGATATCCACATGAACATCGAGCAAGCGTTGATTGACCGAATTGGAGATGTTGGTCGCAAGCTGCATACTGGGCGAAGCCGAAATGACCAAGTCTCCACGGACTTGCGACTTTGGGTGCGAGAGGCGATCGACGAAATCGACGCTCGGTTGCTTGCGCTGCAAAAAGCGTTCGTTGGCCGCTGCGATGGTGACTTTGACCAGATCGTTCCTGCCTACACTCACTTGCGTCGTGCCCAGCCGGTTTTGGCGGCTCACTACTGGCTGGCGTACGTCGAGAAATTCCAGCGAGACCGCGAACGTTTGGCCGATTGTCGAAAGCGAGTTAACCGCAGCAGTTTGGGAACCGCTGCGTTGGCGGGAACTTCGATTCCGATCGACCGCGAGAACACGGCAAAGCGATTGGGATTTGATTCGGTCGAATCGAACAGCTTGGACGTTTCCAGCGATCGGGACTACGTATTAGAAGTCGCATTTGTGATGAGCTTGATCGGTATTCACTTAAGTACCTGGGCGGAAGAGTGGATCCTGTGGTCGACCGAAGAGTTTGGATTTCTCGATTTACCGCATCAGTTTTGTACCGGTTCGTCAATTATGCCGCAGAAAATCAATCCAGATGTCCTGGAATTGACTCGTGGCAAGGCGGCTCGCGTGATCGGGAACTTACAGACCTTGCTCGTTTTGACCAAGGGTTTGCCGCTGGCTTACAATCGGGACCTTCAGGAGGACAAGCCCGCCCTGATGAACTCGGTAAGCACCATTGCCGCTTGTTTAGAACTGGCAGAGCCGTTGGTGGCTGGGACCAAGTTGAATCGGGAGCGAATTTCCGAACGGTTGGAGGCTGGTTTTTTGGATGCGACTTCGCTGATGGAGTACTTTATCAAGCGAGGTGTGAGCCAGCGAAACGCTCACCATTTTGTGGGCGAGCTGGTTCAGTCGGCGACGGCACAGAAAAAGCGGCTTTCCGAATTAGATCTGAAAGATTTCCAAGCACTTGACCCATCTGCAGACGACTCTGTCTATAGTGTACTTGGCGTCGAAGGAGCGATTTCCGCGTTTCAAAGTTATGGTTCTACCGCACCTGATCAGGTTAGATCCCAAATAGAACGCTGGAAAACCACATTGAATGGTTAGCGGAGTAATGGGTTTCGTCAGTTGTTGGGACTGTTTGAATTCGCACCAAGCGGCACCGTCCTCCAATGTAAGTTTGTTTGTGCTAGGTAAGCTGTAGCGTCTTTGTCGGTCAAGGTTCGGTCGTAGCCATCTTGCGGGAGAAGCTTGCCGTTTTTTCGTTACAAGCCTAATGAGATGTATCACGATCGGACGACTTTGAAATACATATGACCTCGCCTTTTCCCATTTCGATTTTTGCGTTGCTTTGCGCTTTGGTGGTTGCTCCGCACCTGGCGAATGGATTTCAAAATCCATCCGGGACTCAGCAATCAGCGCCTGACGACGATTCGTTAAATCTCGGTTCAGCTTCGCGCTCCCGGCCCGATCCGCAACAGTTGGATCCAAGTACTGGTTTGATTGTTGATACTGTCCGGAGCTCGAAACCGACGACTCCGGTTGAGCTTGCCGAAGCGATCGAAACCATGATGGACTTGGAGGTTTACGGTGAAGCTCAACATTATCTGAGCGAGTTGAGCTCTCTAAACCTGAGCCCGGAAAATCTGTTTGAGTTGAATCAGGCAGTTGGGGCCGATTTCTTTTTTCGCTTGTCACTCAGTGCTCCGATGAGGCCTGCCGGCGCGGCATTCGCCAAACGAGTTTCCAGTTCCGTGAAAGAGACCGCCCGTTCGCCCCAACGAATTAACGAGTTGATCGGCAAGCTGAGTAATGACAATATTGCGATTCGCTCGGACGCATTTCGAGAGTTGCGGCAGTTGGGAGAACCAGCGGTTGCTCAGATGGTCTCACTGTTTTCAGACGAATCGCAAAAGAAGCACTTTTCGAGCGTCCGAGCGGCGTTGCGGGAAATAGGGTTGGTCGGATTAAAGCCGTTGGTTGCTGGAGCGGTTGCGGACAGCGAGAGGGTACGATTGGAATCGGTTTTGGCTCTGGCTCGTATCAATGATCCGATGGCTTTTGATGCGATCGTGGCGGCCTACTATTCCAAAGATTCTTCAGAAGCATTGAAGGGCGTTGCCCTGACCGCCTTTAACGAACAGTACGGGTATTTCCCGGACGTTCGCTCCGTTTCAAAGACTTGGAAAAAGCGTGCTTATGAGATGTTGGAGGACCCAAACGAGTTGGGAGCCCGAAGGCTTGGTTTTTCTGTTGCAGTCGAAACGTTGTGGCGTTGGGACCCAGGTCAGAACGCTTTGGTTTCGCAGGAAATCGACCAAATTGTGGCCCGTCGGATTCGCGCTGCGGATCGGGCAGAAGTGCTTTCTGAAATCAATCCGCAGGATACCTCGCTTTTTCAATTTAACCTGCTGACTCAGTTGGAGTCGCTCAAGCAGTTGGCCGGTGCATCGAGTCGCATCGATGTTCAAGCATTCCTCAAGAAGTATCCTCGGGCGGATGCTCGAGTGATCAGTCAAGTTTTGGTCTCAGCGTTGGATGAGCAATTGATCGCTGCAGCAATCGGCTGTTGCCAGGTGCTCGAGGAAATAGGTGATGAAACGATTTTGGCGACAGGTAGCCATCGGCCTTCTTGTTTGGTCAATGCGATTTTGAATGGTGACCGCCATTTACAGCATGCAGCGGTCCGAGCGATCGCCATGATCGACCCGAAAACAAACTACGTCGGTAGCAGCTACGTTTTGGAAGCCGCAATTTATCAAGCTGATTATTCGGATCGTCCCCGTGTTCTGGTTGGAAACTCGCGAGAGGATCTTGCTCGTACGTTGGCCAGCAGTCTTTCGGTGGCTGGACTGGGTGGGACTACAGCTAACAACGGCACTGATTTCTATCGAGCAGCACTTTCGGACGCCAATGTTCAATATCTTTTGGTCTGTGACACGATGCATCGACCCGACTATGCCGAGTTAGTTCAGCAGTTACGTCAGCACTGGAAGACCAAGCGTACACCGATGGCGATTCTTTACCGCCCGGAAAATCAGGCGCGTGCCTTGCGAATTGCACGCGAAGATGAACTGACGGTTGCTATGCCGTTTACTCTCGATGTTGAGTTACTGACATTGCAAGTTGAACAGTTGAAAAGTGTCAGTTCGGTATGGCCTGTAACCTTGGACGACCGCCGTGACCATTCCGATTTCGCGATCGAATGGTTAGCGAGAATTTCACGTTCAGTTGAGGACTATTCGTTTTACGATTTGACTGCGCACCAAGCTGAATTGGGCAAGTTGATTTTTTCATCGGGCTGGGAAGGTTCTGCAAGCCAAATTCTTTCCGTTTTAGGCACTCCAGAATCGCAACGAATCCTGCTGAACTACGCGAGCGAGTTAAACAATCCTGTCGACAAGCGGCAGATGGCTACGAGTGCATTCTCACGGTCAGTCTCGGCCAATGGTTTGTTGCTGACTCGGGAAGAGATTTTACAGCAGTACGATCGGTACAACGCCAGCGAGAAAGACACTCCCGAATCGCAAAAGGTGTTGGGTTCGCTACTGGACGCAATCGAGTCCAAGCGTCGACGCTAGAGTAGCTCGAGCAAGCCCCTTTTGCGATAGCCAGCGTGCCACACGATTCTTCTTGCGATGTAGTTTCGCATGTGTCATTATGAATCTTCCTTGGATGTCGTTCTCGACCTCCTTTCCAGTTCATAATCTCTTTTCCGACCCATCGCCATGAAAACACTTTTGCTAACAATCGGCTTCGCGGTTTGCGGAATTTTGACTTCGCAGTTGCAAGCTCAAACTATTGAGCTGACGATCGATCCTGCTCAGTCGTCTATTGACCTTAGCATTAATGGTTCCAGCAGTGATTCCCCGTTGTCGGGTGTGGCGACTTTGGAGTTGCAGTCGTCCGGTCCACCGAGTGGAACGGCGCAGCTTACGGAATTTAATTTAGTCGCTGACGATGGACTCAATTTTACACTCTTTAGATTTTTGTTTGCCTCGGTCACCGCTTCGTCTGATCCTGGTGATGTCACGATTTCGATGGCGACACCCGGTGCCGCTGGCACGATAGCTGGTGACAGTTTCACCCAACTGGGCAACATGTTCGAGTTTGGCGGAGACCTCAATGTTTCAGATCCGCTCGGATTAGCTGGAGGTTCTCAAACAGTTGATCTAGCAGAAATTGGAACTGTTGAATTGGATTTAGATTCGGTCAGCGTTACGCAGTCAGGTGATACGATTACGATCAGTAGCACTTTTTCATTGGATCAGAATTTGGAATTTGGCACGAACATGGTTCCCGTTATTGTTGAGGGGACGTTTGTCGCGACTGGTGTTTTGCCTTCCGTTCTGCTGGGAGATGTCAACACCGACGGTTTGGTGGACTTTCAAGACATCCCGGCATTCATTCAGGTTCTCACAGTTGGAGTTTTTCAAGCCGAAGCGGATTGTGATGAAAGTGGAGAGGTAGACTTTCGGGACATCGCAGTGTTTATTGGCATTTTGAGCAGTTAATTCACGCGGAAGAGGGTGACCCATCTACTTCGATTGCAGGTTGCGCGTTTTGAACATGGCGGCGGGAAGACCCGCTCGGTTGTAGAGATTTGCGTTATCGGCGTTGGCCGACCAAGCGTAGCGAACTTCGATCGGCTGTTTGATATTGGCATGCCACACCGTCACCGTGTCGGGGCCTGTGATCTCGGCGCTGCCCCAAACCCAACGGCCGTCCTGCCCGCAAATCTGAAATCGCTGCAGCGACTGCTCCGATTCGACCGCTGGGTCCATCAAATGTTTTTGGCCGACCATCAAACCATCGTTGGCGTGATCAAACGAAATAACAACTTTTTCGTTATCAACTCGGGCATCTCTGTACAGTGGGCCGCTGCAAATGACCTCTTGTTGACCGTAAGCTCTATTCAGCGCCCACAGAGAGAGTCGTTTACCGGCGTCGATTTTGTTTTTCGGATGAACGTCAGTGGCATCTCCGATGTCGTTGAGAACTGCCATCCCGGTATTGGAAAGTTTGAGTGCGAAATGCTGGCCGTTCTTAACTGACACGTACGGGTTGTCCGCGATCGGGTGGTCGTTCGCAGTTTTGTATGAAGCGAGCTGACACCAGAAGAAATGCAAGTCGTTTTGCTCGCGACTTTTCTCGTTTTTTCCGTTTTGTTGCCCGTTTTGTTGCCCGTCTTGCCCCCATGCCTGCCGCCAACCGTTGATTAGAGCCACTAGGCGATTGCCGTACTCTTCCGGAAAGTGCTCGGAGTTGCTTTCACCTTGGTACCAAATAAATCCTCGTATCCCGTACGTCGCCACGGGGTGAATAATACCGTTGTAGAGCGTGCCCGGAACATGCTTGCTAGATTGAGGCGCCTCCGGCTTGCGAGGTTCTCGTCCAGCTTTTTTGCCTTCCGCCTTTTTCTTTTTCCAGGCGGCGAGTGCTTTCTGGTATTTAGCACGTTCGTGAGCATCATCCCATGCCGCGATCGCTTTGTGATGATCAGCGATTTGGTTGCGATAGTATTCTTTAAGTTCAGCAGTAGTTTCAAAAGATTCACGAGGCATCCACGCTTCGATCCGCGTTCCGCCAAGATTACAACTGAGGAACGCCACCGGAACGTCCAATTCTCGCCGTAATTCACGAGCAAAGAAATAGGCAGTGCCGGAGAACTCGTTAACACTTCCGGGCACTGCTTTCGACCAAGACCCGCGGCCTTTGAATTGAGGCTCGTCGACACTGACAACCTTTGCACTGCGGAACTGGCGAAGTAGCCCATCGTTGGCCGTTGTTGCCTCGTTACGTAGATACTCAACGAGAGGTTGATGGGATTTTTGATTCGCGTCGCCCACCAGCATTCGAAACGGACGGTACATATTAGATTGGCCGCCAGCAAGCCAAACCTCACCGACCAGCACATCCTGAATCTGATGTTCAATCTGCTCATCACCCACGCCGACCCGAATCGTCAAGACACGTGACTCTGCCGAAGCGTTCATCGGGCTCAGCTGCACACGCCAGTCACCTGTTTCGTCGGCGTGAGTCTTCACACTCTGCCCGGCAAAAGTAACCTGCACTGTGGACTCTGCAGTCGCCTTGCCCCAAACTGGCACGGTCATCTCGCGCTGCAACACCATGTGGTCGGAGAACACGCTGGGCAACTCTAATTCGGTTGCCCAAGACTGGGATCCCAGCAGCGAACAGCAAACTACGAGAAACCATTTCATGTGGACAGCATACATGCGTTGCAAGAATAAAGGGTGATAGGTGTCACCGAATTATAGCATGAAAACAAAACTTCGATCGAAGCACTACGAAATGTGATTGATCATCCTCGGTGCTGTTGGTTTTGTAGTTTCGCGACTTTACTCGTGTCGGAGCGCTTCGATAGGGTCCATTTTTGCGGCTCGGATGGCGGGGTAGATTCCAAAGATGATGCCGACGAATACGGAGATAAAGAACGAGATCGGGATCGAGATCGGAACGATGATCGGTCTTAAGTTCTGAAAGTTCTCTGGCAAACTTGCCCGGGCAGCGGTGCCTTCGGTGGCCCACATTAGTAAACCGATCACTGAAGGGCAGAGCAGCCCAAACAGGATTCCCACCACACCACCGACGACCGACAATGCGATCGTCTCAACCAGAAACTGTTTAATGATATCGGACTGTTTGCCCCCCAGCGCGCGACGGATGCCGATCTCGCGCGTTCGCTCGGTAACGGTCGCTAACATGATATTCATGATCCCGATTCCGCCCACCAGCAGCGATATCCCGGCGACAAAGGCCATAAAAATCATCAGCATCAACCGAGTCGTTTTGGCTTGTTCCAGAAGTTCGTAGGGAACCACGACCGCAATATCCTGACGGTCTTTGTTTTTTCGTTTGAGCGAGGCTTCGACCAGTTTGGCCGTGGGTATAACTTTGCTACTGTCCTCGACCTGAATCGTAATTTGGCTAAGTTCAAATTCTTTGACGCTGTAGGTGCTGCCTGTGTATTTCCGCTCAACATCGCTCATTCTTGAACGCATGGTCGTAATCGGAATATATATGTCTCGCGAGAACTCTTGCGCCGCCAACGAGCCGCCGATCGCCGCTGTTGCAGTGCGATGTTTGAGAACACCGACAATTTTGTAAAACTGCTGCTTATCGGGTAAGTAAATCTGCTTGTTGAGTGGATCTTCGCTGGGGAACATCGCTTCGGCCAGTTTGCCCGCGATCACGCAGTTACTGGTTGAGACCTCTACATCGCGATGAGTAAGGAAGTGGCCTTTTGCGATTTCCAGCCGAGTGATGGGAGCGTACTCGGGCGTGCAACCAACCACACGACCATCGACCGGTTTGAAATTGGGGTTTCCGACGTAAGTGACCTTGAGTGGCAATTCTCGAATCGGGACTGTAGTTTCGATCGTGGGTATGGTGGAACTCAGAAGGCGATAATCGGCGCGGGTCAATCCGAAGTTGGTGATGCCGCCGCTCCAAGGGTTCGCTCCTGATTCTTCAGGAGGTTGAACGGTCCGAATGATGATGTTGTCGGCACCAAGGTCTTCGATCTGCTCTTGCATCTTGCGCGAGACGCCTTCGCCAATCGCCAACAGCCAGATGACTGCCGTTACACCGATGAAAATGCCCAGCACTGTCAATGCGCTGCGCATCGGGTGAAGCATAAGGCTTTTTAATCCCAGAGACCAAGTTCGAAACATTGAGCAGATCCGGTCGCCTTTCAGCTAACAGGCTCCTCTTTTTTGCGAGCGCTCGAGGCGATCTGCTCAATTTCTTCGACCGTGAAGACTTTACGGTCAACGACCGCTTCGTCTGTTTGTACTTCTCCGTCTTTTAACCGGATCACCCTTTTGGCATGTTCTGCGACGTCATCTTCATGGGTTACCATGATGATCGTGCGCCCTTCGTCGTTCAATCGTTGAAAGAGCGCGAGAATCTCTTCGGTGGTAACTGAGTCGAGGTTACCCGTGGCTTCGTCGGCGAGAATGAAGTAGGGATCGTTGACCAAGCTGCGTGCGATCGCAACACGTTGTTGTTGTCCGCCGGAAAGCTGTGTCGGAACATGGTTCAAACGATCGCCAAGTCCCACCATGGCGGCCAAGTCTCTACACAGTTCCCGCGATTTCGAGTTGAGTTTTCCGAGGTAATAGAGGGGTACTTCGATATTTTCAACGACGGTCAATTGGGGGATCAGGTTGTAGGACTGAAAGACGAATCCGATCCGCGAAGCGCGAATATGGGACAGTTCATCATCGGTCATGTTCGCAACGTCGTCGTCGCCCAGCAGAAATGCACCGTACGTTGGTTTGTCGAGACAACCTAATAGATTAAGCAGCGTGCTTTTCCCGGAACCGGATGGTCCCATGATCGCGATATAATCTCCTTCTGGAACATCGAACGAGACTCCGCGCAGTGCTCTGACGGTTTCACTTTTGAGAACGTAGTGCTTTTGAAGCTCGCGGATGCTGGCGGCCAGTTTCGTCACGGCTTGCCCTCGCCGGGGCCTCTTTTCTTGGGCGCGCGACCAGTCCGCGCTTTGAATGCTGCTTCCAATTCGACCCGAGTGATTTCGCCATCGCCATTTTTGTCGGCTTGGGCGATCGTATCTTTTGTTCGGCCTTCGACCGCAGCCGATTCTGAGCGGTCGATTTTGCCATCGGAGTTAGTGTCATAACGTTTCATAGATCGAGTGACAATTTCCTGAACTTTGGGCCGACCTTCGGTGGAGGTGCCAGATCCGGCTGGTTTGTCCTGTTTGACTTTTTCTGCGTATTGCTGGTCTTCCTCAGAGAGTTCGATTTTTTCCTCCAGTTGGACCTCGGGCAAGTTAAGCAGTTGCAAGTAAGCACCTGGGTTCATTACAAGTTCTTCGCCTTCCTTGAGTCCCTCTTCAACCCAGAGGTACTGGGAGTTATCGTCGGCGATCATCACCTCGCGGGTTTCCCAATCCTCACCTTTTTTCACGAGGCAGAAATTCTTGTCGCCGGACGAATAAACAGTTTGAACGGGAGCTCGCAGAACATCAGGTTGATATTCGACTTGAATACTGCAAGAAGCGTTCATACCAGGTTTTAATGTTGGCGGCGGATTCAGGATCCGGATGTAGACGGCATACTTTCGTATCGACGAACCGTAGCGGCTGGATTCCGCATACTGATTCACGTTGGTCACAACTCCTTTCAATTCGTCGCTCAACGCATCGACTCGAATGGTTGCGTCCAGGTGTTTTCGGATGCGAGTGATACTTTGCTCGTTGACTAACGCTTTGACTTCCATTTTGTTAGGGTTAGGCAAACGGATCATGACCTGGTTTTCGCGAACGGTCGCGCCCTCTTCCAGCACCCATTCTTCTCGCCCGCGGGAGTATTCTTTTCCGTATACGACTTGGCCTTTTTCGACTCCGGGAGGAACACTCACGATGCAGTTTTTGATTTGTGCTTCGATCTCGGCCATTTTGGTCAATTCGACTTTCTTGGCCTCGCGTTGATTCCTGAGTCTGACTTCTGCGGCGCGGATGTCGCTTTGGAGAATGTTGACTTCTTTTTCGCGGGTAATGTTTTCCAGTACCGAGAGTTTTTCATTTGCGAGGTCAAGCGAATTTTCAGCACGTCGCAAAGCGAACTGAGCACGCTCAACCGCGAAGGTATCGGACTCAAGTTGTTGGTCGGTAATGAATCCTTTGTTCTGAAGTTTCTTGCTGTGTTCCAGAACGGCTTCGGCCTGTGTGATTTCCTGTCGCGCGTTTGAGATTTCGGCTTGAGCGTCAAAGACTTCGTTTTGAATCGTCTTTTGTTGTTCAACAAAAACGCCTTGTTCGTATTCTTTCAAAGTCGCGACGGCGGCTTGGTGGTCCGCTTCGGCGCGGATTACGTCCGTCTCAGCTGTGGCAACCGCTACCTTTTGTTGTTCCAGTTCTTTCTCGAATGAGGTTGAATCGAGTTCGACCAAAAGATCACCAGCGGAAACGATTTCACCTTCTGGTACGAGCTTGATCACTCCAACGTCTCCGTTTCTGGCTCTCACTTGGCAACGGATCTCGACGTTGTCGCTACTTTGAATTTCACCCTGATCCAGTACCTGTGACGCGAATTCACCTCTTTCGACTTGCACCAAAATTGGCTGAATCAGCGTGTCGTCTGAGGAGCTGGAATTGATCCAGAAAAAGATACCGCCGCCGATTAGAGCTAATACGATCAGGCCACCTATGACCGCTATCGTGGAGACTCCGCGCCGAGGAGTGTAAGCGTTTGTCAAAGCGTATGATTCTGGCATCTTTGGCCTGTGAAAAGTTTAGGGCGGCGCAAGAGCCGACAGGTGTGAAAGCTATCTGCTAGTGAGAGAAGTTCCAAGCCGATTTGGAGCGTTAGAGCATTGGGTTAGTGTATCGGTTAATCTCGATACGTTTCTATTCACCGCAGTAATTGTAGACGAGGTAACCGCTAACGTCTTTACTTTGATTTCTTCGAATACAAGCTAGTTTAAACCCCAATGACAGTGCGAGGTTTCGTATTAGAGAGGTCGGCACGGTCCGATTCGCGGTTTTGTCGGGGTTTTACCGATATGCAGCTTAGATCCAGCTCAGATTTGAACGTCTCTAATTTGTCGGCTTGGGAGGAGCAGACAGATCCAGGTCGGGAAGTAAATCACTTGGCCACTCTTGAATATCTTGTGAGGTATTGTCGGTCTCTCCGTTCGGCTGGCCGGTTGGCGGACTCGATTGGCTGGGTTCAGTGCTAAAATCTTCCTCAGTCTCAAAGGGCAAAGGCTCTATCTCTGACAGTACTTCCGAATCGAGTGAGCGGCGAAGGACATTGCCCAGGCCGGAATCCAGACAACTGGTGTCCAGACCCAACTGGTGAGCGAGTCGGTATCCGATCGTTTCGTCGATATCTCCGGGGTCGATCCACCTGCCCGTTTGGTCGACTTGCATGGTTCCCAGATCAAAGTCCAGATTCCGTCGGGCGACTTCGTAAGAGACCCAAACGTTGAGGTATTGGTTCTGGGTGTCTTGTAAACCCAGGATCGCGCGTAAGAGGTCTTGAGCAACGGTATTGCTGAGCCCTCCTCCAGACTGGTTTTGACCCGGCTCTTCCAAACGCAACCGCGCCTGTTCGACTTGCTCGATTTGCACTTGAACACTGCGCCGGTTGAGCTCGAACAGGATTTTGTTCAAGTCGATCCCTCGCAACGAGGCGCGAAGGTTTCGATTGACTTCGTCTTCGAACAGGTAATAGCTTCGGCGAGCCTGTTGGTACTGGATCAAAGTCTCACGGTAGTCGTTTCGCTCGGCCTGTCTTACCAGTGGCGAATCGAAGCGCAGTCCGGCACTGAACGTTCCTGCCTCGGTGCGAAGGCTGAACGGATTGTCACCAAAGTTCCCGATACTACCCTCAAAGACCAAGTCGAGTTGGCTTTCCAGTTGGTCGGCCGAAAACTCGATTTGACGCCATGAATCGACCAATGCGGCTCGGGCGTTCATCCAGTCCAATCGAAAACATCGAGCGATCTCAAGCGCCTTGGCCGCTTCGAGGTCGATGTTCGAAAGCGAGATCGAGTTCGCGCGAGCTTGCGCCTGGATTAGAGACAATTCAAGGACGTTGTTGTAAAGCTCGGTCAGTTGTTTTGGAATCGCTCGGATGATACGGGTTTGCAACAGCCGGTAAAGTTCTTTGTCGTTCAATTCCTGTCGAAGGTTGGCAAAGTTGGTGACCTGAGCTTGGATTTCTTCCAAAGTCTTTTCAACTGCTGCGACTTTTTCTAACGTTCGTTCTAATTGAGTGCTCAAGCCAGCTTTGACGCCCCCTCTTTCGTCAGGGGTGTCTTCCAGACTGACCAACGATTCGGCACTGAGTAATGATCGCTCGATTTCACCCAGTTGGCTGAGCCGTCCGGAGTCGATAAATTTCCGTAGCTCCGCAAGGTACTCGATTCGCTCGACGCGCGAAGATTCGAGTCGTCGAAAGTCGTTTTTGATTTCTGCCAAGTCGTCATTCTGAATGGTCTCGATCGTCTGCATTGCCTGCTCGATGAAAGGCAAGATCGATTCGACCTGAGAATTCAGCTCGTCAGCGTCTGCGAAATCTTTTCTACCGCCTTTTTCCAATGCTCTTTGGTAAGCCCGGCGTCGAAAGTCTTCCATCTCCGCGAGTTCCTGGTCGGTCGCCGGTTCGACCGCTGGCAAAAGATCGCCCAAGCTGACCAGTGCTGAGCCTGTTTCGTTACGTAGTATGTCCAACATCACCTGTCGATCGTTGATTCCATTGGAAATCAACTCGAACCGATCCAGATAGGAGTCATCAATAACAACTTCGATGTGGGGCGGGATGCCGAGTGTTTGTTTGAAGTCGTCCAAGCCATCGAGATAATTGAGGCGCAGGCTGAGTAGGGCTTGTTGTGAGTCGTAAAGCTGAGTTTCAATTTGGACTCTTTGCAATGAGTCAATTCGGTCCCGCTGAAACAGCTCACGAAACTGACCAAGCACGTTTTCGAACTGGCGAACGGCAAACTCCTGGTTGCGAATTTGTTGCCGCTGTTGCAGCAATCCAATAAACCCTCCCGGCCCAGACGCGCCGGCGGGCTGATTCAAAAAGTTACCTCCCGGTCCCAGGCCCGGTCCGCGGCCTACGGCAACTTGCATGTAGAATCCACGACGAAAACGGTCTATCTGTCGAACGTTGGCCAGTAGTGTTCGCTCCGATTGAGTCAACGCCTCAAGGATCCGTTCCCGTCCGGCATCTCGCAGGAAGGGCTGAATAATTGAAAAGTCGATCAATGAAGTTGCCGATTGATTACTGCTTCCGGCAAAGTTCCAAAGGATCGTGTTCGCGATCCCGACGGCAAAACTGGTTCCGGTAATGCCCAATTTCTGCCAGTTCAAACCGCCGTTCTCAACACCCAAAGATCGGGAGAGCGTTGAAGAAGAACCGCCAGGTGCCAAACGGCCTTGAGTGCTGAACAAAGTGTTCCAGCCCCAGTTCGCTTGTCCATCAAAATCGAATCGTTCCAGCGAAACATCCAGGGCGGAGAGGTAGAGCGTTTCCTTTTGTTGTTGATAGACCGACGAATGTATGTAAGCCAGATCAACCGCACGTTCCAGGTCGATGACGACTTTACCGTCTTCATTGGTTGGAAGGTAAGCAAGCCACTCAGGGTTCTCGGCAAAATTGGTATCGCCATTGGCATGCCACTGCGGATAGCCAGGACGCCCATCCACTGTGTGCAAGAATTGGTGTGATGCCGGGTCATCCTTGGGCATCGGCGGATGATCCTGCGAAAACGGATCGAACATCCGCGATTGGGGATCGATGGAGATATCACCGGTCGCGGATTGCCACCGTGCATCGGTTGTTTTCTCACTAATAAGCCTGACTGCTTCTGCGTCTGCTTGCCTTCGATAAAACCCCCGGTGGCAACCGGCGATGATCATCGCACAAAGCAACAGTAGCAGAACAGGAAAGCGGGTTCGGGTCTGGGTCACCACGAACAACTCCCATCAACGTGTCTCAATTGTCCGGTCGGGTTGTACGGATTTTGAGAGTTTGAGTAGTTCAGCAAAATGAAACTATTTTTCTTGTTATTACAAATCTCGGGGATATAAGGAGCTAATCTTGAGCGAATGAAAGGAATCTTGGGTGAATGGTTCGGATTTGCCAGCCGCACGTAAATCGAAAAGAAACGTGGCTTATTTAGGTCCATATTGCCGATCTCAAAACTTGACGATCTATATTGCCCAATTTATCATTGAGCAGCAGTTTGAGCCTTTAAAACCCGAGGCTGTCTGATTCGATAAGGGACTCTTAAGGGGCTTTTTGATTGTCAAGCGTTTTGCGGGAGTGAGTGCTGCCTCTTGCCAACTAACAACCGAGTTTTCTAAACAACTCAATTCTGATCTGAATCGCCATGATCCCAATCATTGTCATCTCTCTTTTGTTTATTTTGCTGGTCGTATTTTGCGTACTTTCGGCGAAGAATTGGCACTGGTCAAACATTGTCTTTTTGATCCTGTGTTACATCGCTGGCGTAGCGGCTTGTATTGCTTTGTCTCAGGTTTTGGATCGCCGCTCTAAAGCGCTTGCGTTGGTCAAGACGACCGAGATGGAGGCATTCGGTCTGAGCATCGATTCTGACAATGATGGGATTGATGATGCAATCGATGCAGATGTTGAAGGTAAGAGTAATGGACCGGATGCTGATGGCGATGGGATCTCGGACAACAAGACTCGCTTTGCTCTGGAAAGCCAAGCGAAGTATGCAGAGTTTGGATCGCCTAACAGTCTTACCTACAGCCCGAATTGTCTTCGTGGTCTCAGCGAACGTTATAATTTACAACAGTATGGTCGTGGTGATATTTGGAAAAGCGGTACTCCTTCGGCAGTAGGCCAAAATCGCGTCTTCCAATTCCAAACCCCACGCCCCGAGGGCAGCGCGGCGGAAGATAGTTCCTCGTCTCTGAGGGGGCGTGAGTTGTACGCTTTCGTTGATTCGGTGTTTGGAAAGGAAAAGTACATCGTACCAACGACTTTCATTGGCGCACTGCGAGTGATTGATGAGACTGCTGAAACTTTGACTTTGGAGCCTGTGTTTACGGTAAGTAGATCGGGCCTTGATAATGTTGGAGAAGGAGTGACTTGGACGCTCTTTGAAAGGATGCCAGCCGATGGGCATGGTGTTTTCCTGGGGGACAGGTTCGATCCTACGTCGGACGATTTGAAAGACGAAGAGATTACAAAGTTTCGCCGACAGTTAGAGGATTTGATGAGCCCGGCTAGACTTGGCTTTGATTTTAACAATCCAGAAAACGAAATAGCTCGTGCCGCAAGAATAGATTACGAGCGGTTTATTGATCGAATCTGCTTTGATGGAATGAGCCTGGGACGAATTGAAAAGTGGATTGAGCAAGCCGCCGAACGACAATCGGGTGACTTCAAAGCGGACCCCGAAGAAACGTTTCTCAAGCTGGAATTTACTGCTGATGCTGATTTCCCGTTTCTGGTTGATGACGATGGCAATGTTGAAGATGAAGGTGCTTTCTCGGTGACAGGGCAGGCGCTTGACAAGTCGTTACATAATGAAAAGAGCGATGATGTCCGTTTCAAAAAGGGGGACATCGTTCTGATCGATGAGGTCAACGCAGAAAGCGGCTACAGCCGAGAGGATTTGACTCAGATCCAAGCGTTAGCAAAGCGGGATGAATCGATTTCGGTTAAGGAGTTAGACAAGATCTTTGTACGGCGAATTTATGATTTTCCGCAGATGTTGAGAGACTACGAATCCCAGATTGAGGAGTTGAATAAAGCAACGCTGGCGATCGAGGTCGATATGCAAGTTTCTCTAAAGACCAATGCAAACCTTCAAGCTCAAGAGGCGGAACGTCAAGAGATCATTGGCAAACTGCAAATGGACGAAACCAATCTCAAGCGTGATGTCGCTTTGATTGCACAAGAGTTGGCTGTAAAGCAGGCTGAGGCAGAAGCCCTGCAACGCAGAATCGAGAAACTCGAAGCTGATATTCGCAAAAAGAGTCGCTAGGGCATTGGGTACGTAGCTGGGCTCGCCAGAGTTCAGGAGCCCCAAGGGAATTCGCCTGAAGCCTGGTGACATACATCGACTACCCGATTCCGTCCTTACTCTAAGGCTCCAGCCAACTCGCGGTATTCTTTGGCCACAGGAGTCGCGTAGAACAAGCTGACGCTAGAGACGATATGAATCTCTGGGCTCATCGCAATTTCGTCTGGAACACGACCAGCATCTTCAAAGTGACCTTTGTAATACGTGTTCTTGGGGCGAAACATCTTGACTACCGGAACGTTGCGATCGCGGTGGTATGTGTTAGTAATTTCCGAGTCGTAGGAATTTGCAAAAGAAGCATAGAGTCCGTCCGGCATAATCACGTGCGTGTTTTCGGTAACGTTGATCGGGGTTGGAAGCTGATCGAAAGTTTCTCCTAGCAGAAATTTGGCTTTCGATTTAGCGTCGGCTACCGCTTGTTCGAATGCTTTCTTCTTAGTCTCTTCCAATTCTTTGCTCCAGTAGTCGACTCCGATCAGGTTCGCAACTCCCAATTTAAAAGCGGCACGAATCACGTTCATCGCTTCTTTTTCATTTGCAACTTTCACATGCAAGTTCGATTGGATGTTGTAACCATCCAATTTTTCAACAGCAACGTTTTGACCTTGCATGGTTTCAAGGTCGAAACGATACCTGGGCAAAATGGCGATAAAGTCGTCGACAATGTCCGACTCCGCAACGCCCAGTTCCTGAAATGCTGCATTGAGTTGTTCGATTTTCGCAAAGACCTTCTGTTCGCATTCGGTAGAAGTCTCCGCGCGTTCAGCGATACCGAGAATAATTCGGATTTGGTCCGGTTTGAGTCGCAGTTCCACATCCGCGTCGATTGTCACATACTCAATCAGTCTGTCGTTTGCTGGAGGCGATTGGTGGTTTGGCTGCCCCATGTGCGAGTAGTTTTCAAAACCCTGACCCTGAAAGTGCCCTTGATTGACGCCTCCTCGGGATCCGACCATTTGGCCGTTGACGAAGACGAGCCCTCCCAAAACGATAACCACGGCTAAAACGCCTTTTCTAACGGTCCAATTCCAGATGATACTTTCGATTGACTGCATGTTTTCTCCCAATAGTTTTCTTTTGAGTGAGAAGTACCAACCAAAGTGTCTTTGATTCCATCAAAATCACAAATTCAAAAAGCCGTGCTATTTGCCAGCGATCATCTCCGGGCTGGGCCTGACAAGCCACGCATTGATGTAGCAGGATTTTGTCTTGGTACGTAAAATTGCCGGTTGGAGCGAGAACCTCCTGTTGCACATCCAGCTATTCCATAGAAAACCAAAAATGGGTCTACAAGACCGAGGCTATTACGACAACGACTCCGATCCTTGGAGCTCAAATCCCGACGCTTGGAAGGGAGGCGGTGGTGGCAGCCGGCGAGGCCCGACTGTTATCACGATTTTGATCATTATCAATGTCGCCATTTTTCTTCTGGATGCGTTCAGCCCAGTTCCGGCTGAGCGGTTGGCCGGTTTTGAGGCACAGCAACAACATATCGTAGATACGACTCAGGATCCTAACGAGCAACGAAAGCTTCTTAATCAGCTTGGAAAACCGACGCGCTGGTTGGCTTACACGATGGGATTGCCTTCGGACGTAATTAGCCGACCCTGGAAATTCTGGTCTGTGCTGACGTACGGATTCGCGCACTCCTCGATCGACAGCAACCGTTCGTTTTTCCATGTTGGGTTCAACATGTTGATTTTGTTTTTTCTGGGCCGGCCGGTGCAGCAGAAATATGGCGGCGAGCGCTTTTTGCGTTTTTACCTGATGGCGATCGTTGTAGCAGGACTGGGATGGGTTCTATTGCAAATGGCGTTCGGAAATTTGGGCTACGCGATCGGTGCATCGGGAGCTGTTTCCGGAGTGGTGGCACTGTTTGTTTTTAATTTTCCGCACGAAAAAATTTACTTGTGGGGCGTTATCAAAATGCCAGCTTGGGCGTTAGGCGTTTTGGTTGTTGGGGGTGACATGCTGACGGCAATGAATCCGGAAAGCCATGTGGCTTGGGAAGCCCACTTGATCGGTTTCGCTTTTGGAGCTGCCTATTTTTACTTTGGCTGGAAAATGGAATGGATGCGATTTGATTGGATCACCGCTTTGTTTGCCAAATCCAAGCCGAAACTCAGAGTGCATGATCCAGAAAAAGTGATGAAGGCGAACGAAGATCTTAAACGTCAGGCCGATGAGATCCTGGAAAAAATCTCTCAAGAAGGCGAAGGAAGTTTGACCTCACGCGAGCGAAAGGTTCTGGCCAAGTACAGTAAGAACCTGCGAAAAAATCGAGACTAACGTGGGGTGCTTGCATCTTGCAACACGTTGACCCAGCCGCGATGAATCCGTAAAAGCGGTGCATGCGCGCCGTTCTCTATCTACTGATCGTTTTTGTTTGCATTCATTCAGGATGCAGCAGTTGGTACGCGCAGCCGGGAGAGACAAGTACCAGCAGGCCTGTCGCGACCAAGTTTCAACCCTTGCGCATGTCGCCTGACAGTGTTGTGATTGAAGTCGCAGTGGCAAAAATCGACCTGGATCGCATGGCCGATTTCGAACAATTTTGGAGTGAGATTGACACAAGCTCGCTCAAGCTTGAGGAGCGAAAACGACTCGACCAAAATGGTATTCAGGCGGGAGTGATTTCCAGCCACCTGCCCGCAGCACTGCAAAGTCTGCTTGAACCTCGCCAGGTCGACTTTGATACCCTTTCTGGCTTGGAAAAGCAGATGTATGAAAAAGGGATTTTGCAACCGGAGCCACGCTACCTGTTGCACGACGGAATTCAAAACCGTGGTGGGGAAACGCATTCGGTGCCGATTTCGGGAGTTATGCCCACCGCGAGTTGGACTATCAAAACAGGTTCTCGGGAAATTATCGAAGCAGGCGAGCATGTACGCGGATTCGCGGAATTGATGACCTATCCCAATGGTGATGGCACGGTGAGAATGGTCTGCACGCCTTGTTTGCATTTAGGTCAACCCAAAATGCAAATTGCCGTTCAGGAAGACGGGTTCGTTTACGAATCAGCTGCCGACAAAAAACAGCTGGATGAGCTTCGATTTGAAACGACTCTTAAAAGCGGGCAAACCTTGATCCTCGCTCCAACAGGAGACATGGCAGATTTAGGTGGCCTGTTGTTTGGATCGCCTGTCGATGACAGTAACTTGCAACAAAGTGCAAGCGATCCGGGAGCGTTTCGAATTTTGTTGGTTCGGATTTTGCAAACCCAGATGGATGATCTGTTCGCTCCCGAGCAGCAAAAGGAAAAATTGACAACTGCGAACCTGGACTGATCGAGTTCTTCTTAGCTACGTTTGATGGCGGGTGTAAACGAAAAAAACCGATCCATAGTGGACCGGCTTTATTCATTTAAAGATTCGAAAATCGTATTCGGATCGGTTTTGGGTTAGCTCTTGCGGCGACGACGCAAGGCAACCATTCCAATGCCTGCCAGTACTACGGCCGAAGTCGGCTCTGGAACACTCGAAGTTACCGTAAGTTGTGCAGAGTAGTTTGCGTTTACAGCTCCCGTCTCGTTGAACAGAAGCGAATAATCGCCAGGGCCAAGCGTTACAGGGACGTCTGCGGCAGGACCAAAGCCACCTCCAGTTCCGCCAAGGATTTCAAGAGGAGTAGCTCCTGAGGTTACGTTCACAAGATCTCCAAAGAGTAAGCTGACATCTGGAGCGGGGGCGATATTGCCAGCAGCCACGCCAAAGAAACTACCACCTCCAGCGGTGGGATCGAACTCGGTGATTAGCAGCGATGTAAGTTCCTCACCAGTTCCGATGGTGAATGTGACATGATCCCGGTCTGACGCTCCTGCGTTACTTATGCCTGAGATGACCGTTGTTCCCACGGAGAGTGTTCCCAGACTGGTAGGAGCTGTGTTAAGGTTGGAGAAGTCTCCTCCAAAATCGGCTTCGGTAAAAATCTGGGCCTGTGTTGATCCAACTAGCGAGATCAAAGAAGTAGCTATGGCTACACAAAAGGTGCGTGTCAAAATTCGCATGTTGTTGAGTTCCTTAGAGGTGGGTGATTGAAGAAGCTTTGAACATTTCATTGCGTACCAGATGGACGCATTTACTGCGAAAGCCATACAGGATTTCTCAATTTTTCGCCGTTTTTTCAGAAAGTGGGAAGTGGCAACGTAAGCCGGTTTTAAAGTAGCCTTCGCCGTTATCACAAGGGCCCCTTGCTATCGGACTTCCTCGTGCAGAGGAAATTGGTTAGCGGGCATTGAGGAAAACTGTTATCAACCTGATAATATCGTCTCGAAATTAAATCACGACCCGCTCGATAGGCGAATGGTTCGTCGATTGTGGTTTCATAACTTTTCCCACTTTTCTTGGTTGGGTGGTTTTGAAACTCAGCAGCCGTTTCAAAACCGATCATTCATCCGAAATTTTTGGATGCCAGAGGTGGTCCCGTCCAGTTATGGATGGTCTAAGTCCAGTTTTGAAGTGGTATTAAGTGACTTGTATTACATTTGCCATTCGTTGGAGAACAAAATGCCCTTGGTTCCTTTGCGTACCGTCCTCGATCACGCCGCCGAAAACGACTATGGAGTCGTTGCCCTGAATGTTAACAACATGGAGCAGATTCAAGCGATCATGGAGGCGGCCGATCAGACCGATTCTCCGGTTATCGTGCAAGCCTCCAGTGGAGCGAGGCGTTACTCCCAAGACGCTTTTTTACGTCACCTGATGTTGGCGGCGGTCGAGCTTTATCCGCACATCCCGATCGTGATGCATCAGGATCACGGAAACAGTCCAGAGACTTGCATGAGTGCGATCGAAAACGGATTTACGTCTGTGATGATGGACGGTTCGCTTAAAGAAGATTGCAAGACGCCAGCCGACTACGACTACAATGTGAATGTGACCAAGAAGGTTGTCGAGCTTGCTCACGCCAAAAACGTTTCTGTCGAAGGTGAACTGGGATGTCTCGGTTCACTCGAAACCGGTTCCGGCGAAGCTGAGGACGGACACGGCTTTGAAGGCGTGCTTTCTCATGACCAATTGTTGACCGATCCTGAAGAAGCTGAGCAGTTCGTTGCCGCGACCGGCGTAGACGCTTTGGCGGTTGCAATCGGAACCAGCCATGGAGCGTATAAGTTTACTCGTGAGCCCGATGGCGAAGTCCTTGCGATGGACCGTATCGAAGAGATTCACAAACGGATTCCGAATTGCCACCTTGTCATGCACGGTAGCAGTAGCGTACCTCAGGAATTGCAGGACATCATTAACGAATTCGGCGGCAACATCCGTCAGACTTGGGGAGTGCCTGTCGAAGAGATCCAGCGTGGGATTAAGAGCGGAGTCCGCAAAATTAACGTGGACACCGATAATCGTTTGGCGATTACCGGTGCGATTCGCAAATTGTTGTCCGAATCGCCAGAGAAATTCGATCCTCGTGACTACCTCAAGCCGGCTCGAGCCGCAATGAAAGAGGTGTGCATCGCTCGAATGGAAGCGTTCGGTCAAGCCGGGCATGGTGCGGCACTGCGAGCAAAGCTGTAAGCGATTTACAGAGCAACCGTTTTGTGGCTCGTACCAACTTGCAGGTACGAGCCTTTTTGCGTTGGTCTTTTGCACCAGCAAAAATGTTCTGCATGACAAATAAATTCGACGGCGCGGATTTTACGAACTTGGGAGGTAACGCATGTCAAAAGCCGATGAGGCTCAGTTGATCGATCATCGTGAGCAACTGCTGTTGGCCCCTTACGCCATGTTCAGTTGTAATTCGTTGGGCCGCGAACATCCGGAGTCGGAACATCCCTACCGAGGCGTCTTTCAACGAGATCGCGATCGGATCTTGCACAGTTCGGCTTACCGCCGGCTGAGCGGAAAGATGCAAGTCTTTACTGGCGAGATGGGCGACTATCACCGGACTCGGCTCACGCACACTCAGGAGGTCGCTACCGTTGCGCGGACGATCGGCCGAGCGTTGCGTTTAAACGAGGACTTGATTGAGGCGTTGGCTTTGGTCCATGACATCGGTCACCCTCCCTACGGGCACGCGGGTGAAGACGCTTTGGACGAGTGCGTGGCCGATATTGGCGGCTTTTCACATAACCGTTTTGCATTGACGATCGTCAAGGAGCTTGAGATTCGCTACCCAGGATTTCGAGGGTTGAATCTTTCGCGTGAAGTGTTGGCAGGGCAGGTCTCCCGAATCGATAAATCAGAACCGCGATTGAATCTGTTGCTTGAGGTCCAGTTGGTCGATGCAGCGGATAGCACGACTTACGATGCACACGATACCGATGATGCGGTCAAGCTCGGGTTGGTGACTCTGGAAGAGATGGAAAAGCTGTCGTTGATTCAGGAGACGTTAACGTTTGTTCGCAAATCGTTTACCAACCTCTCGCAGGATATGTTGAGAAAAGCGGTTGTCCACCGATTGATCAACTTGCAAGTCACCGACATGATCAGCCACTGTGTTGATGGCCTGATGCAATTCGAATTCTCATCAGCAGTCGAAGCGATGAGCAGCGAGTTTCGAATCGGTCCCAGCGCGGAACTGACTGAAAAGAAGAAGGAGCTGGAGAAGTTTCTGTACGAGCGTGTTTATCGGCACCCGGATTTGGTCACAGTACGCCAACAAGGGCAGCATCGGTTAAAAACGATGTATGAGGTTTATTGTAAAAATCCTGACTTTATTCCCCAACATCACCGAGTGCGGATCGAAAACTCGGGGGTACGTCGGACCGCGGTAGACTACATTGCCGGTATGACCGATAAATTTTGCGAAGATACCTATAATCGCATGGTTTAGGCCAAAAAAGGGTAGCTGAAAACAGGCTTTCACTCTTATGATCGTATCTATAGCGGTTAACGAACTTTAAGTCGAAGTCGCCAACACTGGAGTTGCTCCTTTGTGTGATGATCGAGTCCCTTGGTTAGTTGTAAAGGGGTTTGAGTTGTGGCTAGTTCGACAGGTTCACATTTTGTAGCGATCAAGTTTGGCTTCAATCTGTTTGACGTAAGTGTTTGATCTGATGGATTTTCCATTTTATGGTCGGAGACGAAAGCTCTGACGCGACAAACTTTTTTTAGACTCTATTATTCCCGTTCAAAAGAACCAATATGCACATTATCGTTTTGCGTGGACTTTTTGTTCTCGTTGCTTTTGGTCTAGGCCTTTACGCCTTGGCAACAATGAACGATCCCTATCGCTGGATCATGTTTATGGTCGCGCTTGTAGGGGCTCCCGGTGTGGTCGTTATGGACTGGCTGGTTAAGCGAAAGCGGATCGATTTCGTCTCCAGTGTTTACTTGGGCGTTATCGTCGGGTTGTTGCTCACCGCGTTTTTAGGGTTCGTACTTAGCCCCATGTTTGAGCCCGAGTCGGATTCTGTATTCGCCCAACGAATGGGGGTGACGTCAGATACGTTTCAAATGATCGTCATGTCAATGATTGGCGTTTGCATGTGTTATCTTTCGATCAGTATCCTTTGGCAGACCAAAGACGACTTTCGCTTTTTGATTCCCTACGTGGAATTTGCGAAAGATGTCAAAGGCTCAAAGCCGTACATTTTGGATACGAGCGTCGTGATCGATGGACGGATTGCTGAAATCGTAGACACAGGCATCATTGATAATCAGTTGATTATGCCTCGATTCGTATTGCAGGAATTACAAGGCATTGCCGACAGCAGTGACAAGATGCGTCGCGCTCGTGGTCGGCGAGGTCTGGATATGCTTAACAAGCTGCGAACGAACGAGACTGTCGACTTCAAAGTTTACGACCGTGAGTTGCCGGAAATGAAAAACGAACCGGTCGACATGAAATTGTTAATCCTGGCTCGACACTTGGAAGGCAAAGTTGTAACCGGCGATTTTAATCTTAACAAAGTCGCCAAGCTGCAAAACGTACCGGTCATCAACCTCAACGAAATCGCCAACACGCTCAAACCTGTTTTTCTGCCTGGCGAAGAGATTCGCGTCAAGGTTGTCAAAGCGGGTGAGTCGAACACCCAAGGGGTGGGATATCTGGATGACGGTACAATGACCGTAATCGAAGAAGGCCGCGAACACATTGGCAGAAACGTCAATGTGACAGTAACCAGTATGCTGCAAACCAGCGCGGGTCGAATGATTTTCGGCAAGTTCGTTTCCTTGGCGGATTAAGAATCTATCTTGGCAACACATCGTGGGCTGACTTTGCCAGATTCCCTTTTGAAACCGTGAAACCAGCTATCTGAGGACGATCTCAATATTTCAGCTGACCTATTTACGGCGGCAAAAAATTATCATCTGTCTATGCAGGAATAGTCCAATGAACTACCAGATTTTCGCAAACTCATTTCGGAAGTTTACTTGGAAGTTCGTTTCGTTGATTTTGTTGTCAGCCGTGATGTTGGCTGAAGTTTTCTCATGCTGCTCAATTGCAAGTGCGCAAGCCCCCAAGTCAGACCAAGCCGAAACAGACAATAAGAATTCAGTCATTGTGATGGGCATGATTCATCGCAAACATCGAGACCCAGGGCCCTATGACCTGGACCATTTGAAAGACCTGATCAGAAAGATCGAACCCGATTACGTTTTGAC
>CAZDBA010000062.1:15901-25736 GCA_964503615.1 uncultured Pirellulaceae bacterium | reverse complement strand
CCTTTAGGGATTTCGATTTTCGAGTAGTGGCAGGTAAGTACCAAGTCTCCTCGTACTGATTCCCACAATCTTTAAAACCTGACGAAGAAAAGCAAAAAACCTTTGGCAACTTGTCTGAACGCCATCGTTTGCGAATAATTATGTTGTTAAACCTACGTAATACAGTCACATGCTCAATAGAGTTTGTCATGGCGAAGAATAACTGGGCAGTCTTTCGACAGGACTTTACGGGCAATGAGTTCCTGGTGGAGGCGCACTTATCTGAACAGCGTGCTTGAGAACTGGTCATCGAATACGAATCTCATAAGCATCACCAACATTACTGGGCGAGTGAAGTTCCTGAAACGCCGGTCGACTACACGCAGATGCTTCGTGAGTCTCTTAATGGTGGGAGTTCAATGGAGGCTTCGCTTAAAGTCTTAAAGAATCAGAATGCGTCGGCGATTCAATGTATCGAGGCTGTACGCGATGTTCGGGATTTGGATCTTCTGGAAGCAAAGCGGCTGGTCGTCAATTCTTCAGCGTTTTCGGATGGCCAACTCGACATTTTGTAGTGTGCAAGATAGGGATTTGCATGCCACAATTTTCCGTCGTGTTATTCGTCGTAGCCAAATTCTTTCAGGTAAGATTCCCAATGGCGATCAATTTCGGTTTTAAGTTCTTCGTCCAATGGATTGCGATGGGGGCTGTGTTCGCGAGTTCTCTCAAAGTACTTGGTGACTTTTTCCATTAGATCTTCGCCTTCCAGTTCCAATTGCTCGTAGACTCGGCCAACCTCTTGCTGTGGATTTTTTATCAACTCCTCGAATTGAACTTCAACCAATTGGTTTGCTGGAAGTTCGGACTTGAATGCTGAATAAGCGTCGTACATCAGGTCTTTGCAGGTAAATACATACTCTTTCCAGTGTTGCGGTTCGCGGTTGTACTGAAACCCCTGAGTATCTTCGAGCAGTTTCCAGGTACGTATCGTAGACGGAACCATTTTGTGAGGATGCCGCGACATATGAATAAACTTTGCGCCTGGGAACCATTCTGACAATTGCTTGATACGTCCGGTGTGCGGTGGTGATTTGAGCACCAGTTGCTTGTCGCTTTCTTTCAATGTCAACGCGCGGAAAAAATATTGCAGCGTGTTTTTGACTTTCTCGATTACCGTTGGATCGGCTAGTTCAAGATTCAATTGTAGGTGATCGTTGCTTCGGCTCTTGCTGAACGCAAACTTTCGGTACGGCGTAGGGGCTCCCATCGAGATGAGTGCGAAATCGTCCTCTTGCGGAGCGGACACGGTCAGAGCCATATCATCCATGGGACGACGTTTGGGCATCAAAAGGTTGACCAAGGGGCTAAACAAAGTCGAAGTCACCAGAAAATGGTGTGGCACGAACGCTTGGTAGTTAGTCGGGTAGGTTTTCGTCTCATCCAGCGTAATGAGTTCGTGCATTAACGTCGTACCACTTCGCCAATGACCGATGATAAAAATTGGCGGTTGCTCCAGTCGGGCGTTGGCGATCTTTTTGGACCAAAGCAAACGTTGCAACAATGCGAAACTGGAATTGACGAAACTGCATCCTCCAATCAGGAAGAACATCGGGTACTTGGTGATATGAATCCGAAAACGGTTTTGGCGTAAAAGCTGGAAGTAGTCCATCACGCGCATGCCACCCCAAATACGCGGGGCCCATGGAGGGTACGGGTTCTTGCTCGGTTTGCCGGATGATTTGTCAGTCAATTTTGAATACCGAATGGCGTCGTGCTAAAAAGGAGGGAAGCTTTAATTCACTTGTTGAGAATCGAATCACAAAAGAGTTGCAAAGTTGGAAGTGACTGGGATTTTTATTATCCACAGTTTTTGTGTTGAAGGGAGGCGCCCTTGGGAATGCTCTTTGATTCTGGGAGCTGTTTTTTATGCCGCCTTGTTGTTTTTGTTCGGGCTGGATTTGATCTTGGATTTATTGCACCGCAGATCGAACAGCCCAAAAATTTCGTCTTGGGTCAGGCCAAGTTGAGAGGGAGCTCCATTGTTTTCGAGGATTTCGTTGAACAATGCACGCTTGGCTTCCAGGATATCATGGATTCGCTGTTCGATCGTGCCGGCCATAATCATTCGAGTAACAGTGACGCTACCGGCCGCTCCGATACGATGAGCGCGATTGATCGCTTGGTCTTCGACGGCTGGATTCCACCAACGATCAAACAGGAAAACGTATCGGCAAAATTGGAGGTTTAACCCAACGCTACCCGCTCCATAGCTCATCAGCAGCACGCTGCGGTCTGGATTTTCTTTGAACTCTTGCAAGATGCCGTCCCGATTCCTGGATGGAATACGGCCATGATACTGCAGTGGATTGAACCGACCGATCTTTTTGTCGATCTCGGTGAGGGTATCGACCCATTGGCTGAACACGATCGCTTTTTGACCGCTGGCTGCGACTTCTTCCAGATCAGCCTCCATACGTTCCAGCTTGCTACTGCTGCCGGTCAATGGATCAAAGTTACAGATCTGTTTCAAGCGAAGAACCAGCTCGAACACATGCTTGATCGTCATCTCATCACCCATGTCGTTCAGACGCAGAACCCCATTTTTCTCTGCGTTGTAATACGAGTCAGATTGTTCGAGCGAAAGATCCAACTCGGCGTCACGGATTAGCCTTGGAGGCATGTCGGTCATCACTTTGTCTTTCGTCCGACGCAGGATGTACTCTTGGACCTCATCGCGGATGTTGCGTGTGGTCATGTGGCTGGAGACAACACCTGGGCGCACAAATTCAAAGATCCCAACTAGATCGTCGATGCTGTTTTCAATGGGCGTACCGGTTAAGGCCCAACTGCGACTGCGATTCAGCTTGCGGACGATTTTGCTGGTCGAGTTGTTTGAGTTTTTAATGCGCTGCGCTTCGTCCAGCACGATCAGATCAAAAGAAAGATCGTTGTCGATGATCAAGTCTTCGTCGCGGCTCAATAGTTCATAGTTTACAACTTTGACGCTGGTTTGATCTCGTTGCCAAAGCCAACTGCGATTGGCTCGATTGCCACTCACAGAGATGACGGGGATCTCAGGGGCCCATAGTTCGAACTCGCGCTGCCAGTTCGTGACCAGCGGTTTAGGGCAGATCAACAATACTCGATTGAGTTGCCCGCTGCGAATCAACATCCGGATCGTGGTGATGCACTGCATCGTTTTACCGAGTCCCATCTCATCGGCCAGGACAGCATGATGGCGCGGGAAGAGAAATGAGACGCCTGCGTACTGGTAGGGGAACGGCTCAAAAGGAAACTCCAGGGTATTGCCGCCCAGCAATGATTCAAGTGGAGGCTGAAGGACGTAGAACAGTCGATCTCCGAGCTTGATTACGTCTTTGGGAGGTTCCAACCGAGTCCGTTGATTTAGATTGGCAGGCTTCTTTTTTGGTTGGGTGACTGCTGAAACTATTTCCTGATCGGAGCCCCCATTCTTACGGTGAGGTTTCGCCTTGAGTAACTGTTCCTGGTCCGCAAAGAAATAGGATTGAATCTTCGGACGGCGGTTTTTGATACGCGCCGAGACGGTCGGTGGTGGGTCGTTTGGCCCGACCTCCAGTTGGTTCACTTCTACGAAGATCGGAGCCTCGAGATTGTTGTGCCAGTCGAATTGGTTTGAGTCCAAGTGCAACAGTTTGGCTCCGATGTTTGGTCACTGGTTTCAGTTTGTACAGAGCAAGCTCAGCGAGCGACCGATTGGGCTTCGTCGATCGCATTTTCGATCCGCTCAAACGGCTCGTCCAAAGGAAGAGTTTGAACAAAGTGTTGTAGTTGAGCTGTCGCGTTGGCCAGTTGGTTCTGATCCTCTGCAAACGCGAACGGGATCATCGGCGAATCGGATCCCATGTCCAGCCGATGTGCCGAAGCGATGCAGTTTTGCCGCTGTTCAATTTCGCTTTTATCGATCAACAGCACCAAAGTTTGGTCGGCACTTGTTTCGAGTCCAACGAGAGAAGGTTGGTCTGTAACAATCAGGTCGAGCTGGGACTTGGACTGGCTTGTGAGTGTTTTACCGATCTGGTCACAGTACAGGAACGACTTGAGTGAGCGTCCGTACAGAATCTCTTGAGTCCGATTGGCAGACACTGGTGCAGTACAGTGAAATTCGACCGGTCGACCGATATGATTGACGACTAACAAACCGCCACAAGAGCCGAAACCTTCGACTTCCAGGACGGTCAAAAAGCCCAGTTTGAATTCAGATTTGGGAGTTTTGATGGGCATTTACGAGTTGTCGGATCTGAGTCTAAAAAGCACCGTATACCGAATCGTGTTCGGCGGTTTAATTAAAGCAGCAATCGTTTCAACCCCCTGGGCGAAATTTTTTGCTTTATATACTTACCCACCTATTATCGAAATTCCTCCCGAGTCAACTGATATCAAGTTTCCCAAGGTCTACGGCATTATTGGTTTGCGAACCGAATAAACTGGAAGAATCAAATGTCCCATTTATATGCTGGAAAAGTCTGACGGATTTTTCGCTTGCAACATACTCCCAAGTTTCATTGTTGTGGAAAGCGATCGAATCCGACAGCGATTGCTCGACACCTGCCTTGTCCGTGTTTATACTAGGAGGACTCAAAGAAACACCAAACACTCGGAATGAAAATATATGTCTCACGATCCTCAAGATGTCTCGCCTTTGTTTCGTATTGATGTTGGCCAAACTGCTAGCGAAACAGCGGTGCATACTTCTGTCGAAGAAGAAAACGGTTCTGAGCTCACACAGCTTCTTCATCAGCTTTTGATTGGTCAGGAACGCCAGAACGAGTTGCTTGAAGAGTTGGTTGAGCAATCTCATTCGACGCAAAAGCAACGTGCTGTTGAGTTGCGTCAGTGGAAAGATTCCAACCCAATTCTGGCTAAACGGTGCCGTGCAGCGGCTGAGGCGTTGAGTGAAGTTCAGACCGAGTTTCTGCACAAGATCACCTGTGATATCAACGACAATTTCGAGAACATGGTCGATGGTGAATTCGTTCTGAACGAGTTTGTAGATCGCTTTGGTCCTCGCTTGGCCCATCTAAACGGCGTACTTCAGATGCTCAGCCAGTTGAGTGCCGCCCCCCAGCAGTAAAAAGCCTGTTGTTGGCTAATACCTAACATTAAAGTCTTTGATAGACTTGATCAGCGTGACTGTTGGCTCTCATATGTTTTCATGTGACGAGCCAACAGTTTTTTTATGCAATTACATTAGTGTCTAGTGCAGCGTTACTTCTTAAATTCAGGATTGTTTGTCATAGTAGCACGCCTCTCTAGGCTGACATTTTTCAAACGCTTGGAAGTGCAAATGGTAACCCGACGCGTTAGCGAGGACGAAGGCAAGCTGTTTCCTCGCTTACGCGTTGGGTTGCCAAAAGAATGTCAGTCTCATCCGAGGCGTTAATGGTTCGCCTCGGAGAGAGGCACTACATAACGGCCCCCAAATTCTTAGCTGTCTCGTTGAACTAGACCAAAAAACAAAGGCTCGCAATTCCATGAAAGGCGAAATCGTAACGACTCAAACCGAGGACCGCGTACGGTTGCACGGGCTTTATTGTGTTCCGATCGTTCAGCCCAAAACTCGCTTCGACGCGGTCGTACTCACTCATGGTTTGGCATCCAATTTTTATTCTTCGAGGTTTTTGAACTACGTGGCCCACGGATTTTTGGAGTTGGGCCTTCACGTCATCATTGGGAACACTCGCGGCCATGATGACGTCAGTCGAACGGTGCAAATGGGCAGATCGACTTATATGGGTGCAGCGTTTGAAAACGTTAGCGATTGCCGATTTGATCTTGCTGGCTGGAACGAGTTTTTAATTTCCCGCGGCCACAAAAAGAATATCTTGGCTGGGCATAGTTTGGGAGCTATCAAATCGCTCTATGCAATGGCGTATCATCCTCAACCCAATGTTGAGGCGGTGATCGGGCTGTCCGCAACGCGGCTGAATTTTGACGCATTGATGAATTCGTCTGGCAGTGAAGCGTTCGCACGGATGCTTGAAAAAGCTGAATCGTTGGTCGCGGCAGAGCAGGGCGATGCGTTGATGAAAGTCGATTTTCCCTATCCGACTTTGATGGCCGCGCAAGCGTACCTCGACAAATACGGAAATGCCAGTGAGTATGATTGGTTACGATTTATTGACCGTTTGCAAAAACCAACCCATCTGATTTTTGGGGATTTGGAGCTGGCAGAAAGCCCAACGCTGGAAGGTCTTCAAGAAGAGTTCGGAGTATTGCAGGAGCGAAATTCCAAGCTTACGATCGACGTTGTTCCCGGCGCAGACCATTTTTACTCGGCCTGCTATGCCCAAGTTGTTGATGTGATGAGAGCATGGTTGATCAAAGGGTAAACAGGCGAGGGAAGGATTGCCCACGTGGTAGAATCTTCTTTGCCTTAAGATATTTTCTTTGCCCTGAAGGCATTTTTAAGGTCAGATCAGACTTTTGCTGCTGTCTAATGATTCAACTCACCCACGCACGATCTAGCTCTCTTCTTTAACCTGATGAACATCACGGTCCTAATGCGAAACTTTTTTCTTTTGCCACTCGTCTGCTTGTTATGTCTCCTGTTTTCAGGATCGGCTCACGGGCAACTCCGAATCGTCACTTACAACACCAACACGTTTGATACTGAGATCGGTAACTCAAACATTCGCACGGTGCGAGACGAAGCCGACATTGTTCTGGAAGCGATCGGCGAAGAACTCGTCAATGGAATCGCCCGCCCGGCCGATATTATCTTGCTTCAGGAGCAACAGCAGCCCGACACGACCACACAAGATCTGCTGAATCGGGTCAATTTAATTTATCAAAGCCAAGGGATCACCTACGCACGAGGTTTTGAGGTAGGCAATACAACCGGCGGTAGCGGGTTGGGAGTTCCCAATGCGGGAGAGATTCGGCAAAGCGTGCTTTATCGGACTGACACTGTTGAGCTGATTGCAGAGGATTCATTTGGAGACCTGTCAGGCGGACTGATATCTCAACCCAGGGAAACACTACTTCATCAGTTCAGACCGATCGGATTCAGTTCCGATTCAGATCTATACATTTTCAACGCCCACTTCGAAGCCGGCGACTTTGATGAAGATATGGCAGGCCGTGAAACAGAAGCGGACCAGATTCGCCAGTTCATTGACGATAACAATCTTGGCACCAGTAACGTCATCGTTGCTGGGGACCTCAACGTTTCGGACAACTTTAGCTCGTCATCTACATCCGTTTTTGGCAATCTTTCTGCGCTTGAGCTCCTGTCGGCAAATGGTGATGGGCGAGTTCTGGACCCATTGTTTCCCAATGGGGAGATGGTCACTTTCAGCATCCTTTCTCCGGGTGCACCGAATTCTCCCTTTGGAGTTAACCTGGCTCCGATGCTGACACAAAGCCCGTCCAATGGAGCGGGTCCACTAGTCGGTGGTGGAATCGATGATCGGTTCGACTTTATTTTGCAAAGCGACGAACTGCTAGACGGCGATGGCGTGGCATCCATTGCCAATTCGTTGCGTGCCTTTGGTAACAACGGTTCGACACTCAACACTCAAATTAATAACGGTAACAGCATTACGATTAATGGTTTGACCTCTTTCTCGACCAGCCAGGTTCTCAACGCGTTAGAGGCGGGCAGTGATCACCTGCCAGTGGTAGAAGACTTTCAGCTTCCTGCCACACTTTCGGCTCAGCTAGTGTCTCAAATACCTGGTGAGTTGGCTTTAGGCGAAGCCGCAACGGTAGAACTTTTGATTACTAACACGACCAACGTGCAAACCACCAATGGCGCAGATGATTTGGATTTTGCCGTAAACACATCGGGGGACCTGTTGGGCTCGTTCACCGGTTCGGACCCAGCGTTGGGCGGTGGAGTCAGCGTTACTTTGTCGCTCGACACATCGGAGCTTGGTGTTCGAAACGGCATCATTACGATCACCAGCGATGGTGAGGGCGAGTTGCTTAACGGCTCAACGCAGATCGAAGTTTCGTTTACCGTTGGCGACGTGGGACCTCAGACTTCTGCCGCGCTGGCCGGCGTGTTTTCGGCACAGGTAGAAGAAGACGAGATAGATGCTAATGGCGACGGCCAAGTCAACATGGCATTCTTCAATGTGGAGGGGGACGATGACATGTTCACTGTCTATTCATTGGTCGACTTCGATACGGGATCGATCGGTGCAGTCTCGGCAATCAACAGCCTCTCTTTGGAACTAACGCAGTCGAATGCCTTTTTTAGCGCCAACGGTGGCTTGGAGTTTTTCCTCGCGTCTGACACGCGGGCTGTCGAATTGACCGACACGGCTCGCTTCATGTCGGGCCAGGATGTTGGAGAGGTTAACACGGGCGCGGCGGTCGTCGGCAATGCATTTGGTACCCTTTTCCCTCTTGGAAATGGAACGTTTAACGTGACGGCAACGGGAGACGTCAATACGATCCTCTTCTCGCTCGACGCGGCAGGTGAAGCGTTTGCAATTTCGCAAATCAACAGCGGCGGGTTGCTTCGCATTATCGCAACGCCAGCCGATGCGGACGTTCAAGCAACCTATAGTGGTGCCGACAGCATTCTTGATCCGCCCTCACCACCAGTGCTTAATGTGGTTGCGACTCCTGTCGAGGTGCTGTTGGGCGATGTGAACTTGGACGGCGCTGTGAGCTTTCTTGACATCGCTCCATTGATTGGCCTGCTGACTGCGGGGCTATTTCAAGCCGAAGCAGATATTGACGGTAATGGTGTGGTCAACTTTTTTGACATCTCACCTTTTATCCAGATCTTGAGTCGCTAACTTTCAAAGAGAGGCAGGGAGGCACCAGTCGGTACCGCCCTGCTCGTATGATTGGAATCTTCGCGTGCCTTTACGTCACAGGATGTTTAAATCCAACGGACGTCGATATCAAAGTCGAATTCAGAACTTGCGAATTCAGAACCTGCAGAGTTGTATGATGGCTGAGTCGACGTAGTCAGGGACTCGTAAAGGTTACGTAGTTCATCTGCCGAGAAAAAACGTGCTGCTTGGCGGGTTTTGAGGTGGGCAGTTTGCTGCTCGAACTTCCGTAGACTTTTGTCAAAGTCTTTTGAGAAAGCTAAATAGCTCTCTTCATTAAAGTGGAACGAACGGTCAAGCTGCGGAACGCTATGGTTTAGCGGCGTGGGTGTAGAAAAACGATTGGTCATTGAAGTCTCCGATCTTAAATTGGAGACAGTCCTTGTCAGAAAGTTATGCAATCTTTGCACAACGGAAATTAACCCTGTACGCGATTGCACAGGTTTGAGACGTCAGTCTCGCAGAAGTTGGCAAATAGCACATCACCAATATTTTCAGTGCTTTCATATCGAGAACAGTACAACGAAAAGAGAGCCACAACCTTCCCTGACACCATTTCCTTCCCTCGTCGGTTGCTTCAAGCATCTATCACAATCGTTATCTCATGATTGGATTTCGCGCCATTAAATTGAGCAAATTCCAGGCAGTTGTGTACTTTCGTGCTGAATCAAACCGTCTGACCGTTTTTAGAGTATGAATAGACGAAGCTCGAGCGGAGTTGAAAACGGGTGATTCAAAACCGTGTTTGGTGTAGAAAAAAGAAACTGCGGCGTCAGTTTGTTTCAGGAGGGGAAAGCTCTTCTTCGGCAGTTGTTCGAGTCATGCGCAGGATCGCGATTGTCCAAGCTGCAAATAGGCAAAATGGAACAGCGATCATGAACAAAATGCTGATCGCAAATCCAAGTTCCATGCCAGAATGATGCAAATCGTTTTTACACGTCGGGCAGGCGTCGGCTAGCCCGGGCAGGCACAGGATCAATTTGACAGCCAAAATGGCCGAGAAGATCCCGCGTGCTATCCGCGAG
>CAZDBA010000062.1:0-15801 GCA_964503615.1 uncultured Pirellulaceae bacterium | reverse complement strand
GCTGCAAATTTTGCGTTTCGAAATTTTGCCAATGAGTTTCATCGTTTACTAATAATAAGGTCGCAACAAGAGGTAACAAGCAGGCCCGGTCACTGCTACGTACAGCCACATCGGGAAGACGAATTTGCTGAAACTTCGGTGGCGGGAAAACTGGTTAGTAAATCCAAGCACCCAGTTGTACAAAATAAAAGGAAGGCTGACCGCTGCCAGAATGATATGGGTGATCAGCAGGAAATAGTAAAGGTACTTTAACGGGCCCTCTCCGCCATACGATGTTTCCGGGGTCGTAAAATGGTAGGCAACGTAGCAAAGGAGAAAGAGGCCAGAACAACCCATGGCCAAATTGATTGCCGTTTTGTGCACCGACACGCTTCCTCGTTTGATCGCGACGATTGCAGTGACTAACAGAATCGCAACCAGGCTATTCAGAATCGCATGAACGGCTGGCAGAAAACGGAGGCTCATTCCTTCTGGCAAATCAAGGTGGACTCGCCGCATGATACCGACGAGCAACAGAACCACAAACGACAGGATATAGACGCCCATGTTTAGCCGCTTGGCTAATGGCAAGTTCGGTTCGTGTTGCGTGTATTCGCTTCGGCTCATCGTATAATGCTCGGTACAGTTTCCGCATTGAGTTCATCAATCAGCTTGAACATCTCCACCTCTTGCGCAGGATCTTGCCAGTCAAAATCGCCTCGGAGTTGTCCGAAACGGTCGACGACAAACAATCGGGACGAATGGTGGTCCTCGGTCGTGTGCGCTTGGAAGAACTCAGAGCCAATTCTTCTGATCAGCAGTGGTTTGTCTGAAGTGCAAAAAGTCCAACTGTCGGTGTCAGCTCCAACTTTATCGGCATACTGTCGCAGCACCTCTGGTTTGTCCGCGTTCGGGTCGGAGGTAATACTCACGATATCGGCTGGATGGTCTGCCAGCCGGTCTTGCAACGCAGCAAGGTACTTCGTTTGCTCAGTACAAATTCCCGGGCAATTTGTGAAAAAGAAATTGCCGATCCAGACTTTGCCGGTCAGGTCTCGTGAGAAAAACGGTTGGCCGTCCTGATCGGTCAAATGGAATTCGCGGATCCAACTGATAGAGGAGATGTCTTCCGGGTTCGCAACGGCCATCATATTTCGAGAGTGGAACGTGGCGTCCATCGGTGGCTCTGTTTCGGCCAATACATCTTTGGTCACGCTTACGAACCGCTTCATGTCATAGGGGTTCTTCCACTCAAAACGATCACGGAAGCGACCCCAGCGATCAACCAGAAAAATGTTTTCAGTGTGAGTGTACTTGTCGATGATCACGCGAAGCGATTTTTCACCAACTTCTTTGATGTTGTACATGTCACCTGTCAAAAACATCCAGGTTTCAGGGTCTGCATCAAAATCGGCAGCGTAACGTTTTAGAACGTCAGGTGTATCGTTTTCAGGATCAACCGAGAGAGTGAAAAACTTCAATTCGGGGTCGGTAACTTTTTCGCGCAACGATTGGATTTGTTTGTTGAGCTCACGGCATTCTCCTGGGCATTCAGCGAAAAAGAAGCTGATAACATAAGGGCTGCCCGCTAGTTCTGCAGAATCGAATTCCTCGCCCAGTTGGTTAGTCAGCTTGAACGGCGTAACGTTTGGAAAATGTTTCCACGGGATCTGCTGATAAGCGGTTCCTTCTTCGGGCTTGACCGTAAGGGGGGCGGAGGTACCCGTTGTTGAGGGATCGTCACGCTTCATATAGAAAAGTGTGAGGCCGCCAAAGATAAATACCATGATCCACAATATGATTGGTAGTGTCTTATTCATGTCAATGTTCCGTGTTCGAGTGAACTTGAGTTGAAGGACTGTTGGGGATCGGCGCGTGAAGTTTTCGTTGAGTCGAATAGGTGTCGCCGCGTAGGCCGATGTCAGGAATGAGCAGCAGAACCATCACCACAGCCAGGATCAACGCTGGTACTGTTAGCACATACTTCCAACGTTTCTCCCACCACAGGTGCATGAAAAACGTGATCACCAACATTGCTTTTCCCGCAGAAACTGCGATCAGGCAACCGCGGGCCAGATTAACCGACTCGGTCATCATGCTTGAAGAAGCGATCCAGAACGAGACGGCGGTCAGTCCACACAGCAAAAGGAACACGACAATAAATGTCGGCGTATGCGTGGAGTGTTCGTGATTTTCGATATCGGTCATGATTGCTATGAACTCAAAACAGGTACAGCATCGGAAACAAAAAGATCCAAACGATATCTACAAAGTGCCAGTAGAGGGCGACGTTCTCGATTACTTGTGCACGCCCTCGGCCAAGTCGCATTGGCAGTAGGATCAGAAACGCAACGATACCGACCAGGACATGCAAAGCGTGAAAGCCAGTCAGCAAAAAGTAAGTGTTGGCCCAGCTGTTTCCGCCCGGCAACACGAACGGAAGGCCGAATTTCTCGATCTGCTCATGGCCACTTTCGTCTTCGTAGTACTTCGCAATAACGGCCAAGCGATCGTTGATCCGTTCCAGTTCTCGTTTGTTCAAGGTGAGGGCTGAGGTGATCGGTTTGGCTGCTTCGCTTTTGGTATCGATCGCTTTTTGAGTTTCCGGATCTTTTTCGGTTTGTGATTTAAGCTCTTCCAACAAAGTGCCCATTTCGGTTTGCAGCTTTTTCAGCTGCTGTTCGTCAGACTCGATCGTCTCTTCCAGTTGTTCGGCAGTTGTCTTCAATTCCGCTTTTTCGTCCGCCAGATATTGAGCGATTCTTTCATTGTCGCCAAACCCTGAATTGATTTGAAACGCGAACGAATCAAGTGCTGCTTGCTTCATCAACGGGTCTGCTGTCTCGCCCGTTTTTCGTTGCGTCCATTGCACCAGGCCAGATTGAATCAGGCGGAGATCTTTCGCTTCCTCAGTAAGAGGGGACGAATTCGCATCCGTTAATTGGGCTTTTATTTTCGCTGCCACGTCCGACAGGTAATACACGTTGGAGCGATCGTACATTTGGCTGCGAACAGGGGAGGGGTAGATTCCGTGTTGGAATTTGCCGTAGTACTCGTATGCTTTGACGCCCAAAAATCCACAGCCCAAGAGTAGCGTCGCCAGCATCCACCGCTTGGCCGTGGCCGCTTTGTCTTTACGAGCGGCTTCCAGTGCAAACACGATCGTGATGCTGGAACAGATCAGGACCGTTGTATTTAAAGCACCGAGCCATTCTTTGAGATGAACGGCGTGGGGCGTGGGCCAAGTCCCCTCGGCGGCCCCGAACCGGAAAACGATATAGCTGCCAATCAGCGCGGCAAAGAACATGATCTCGGTCGACAGGAACAGCCACACCGCGAGCTTGCCATTGGGGATCGGCAGCGCACGTTGATACTGGAGGTTTTCCGGATCGAAGCTCTGTTCGGAATTCACGTCAGGTACCGGTTCAGGAAATCAAGCTACAGACAACCAGCATTAACATGTACGCTGGCAGGTAGGAAATCGAGACTCGTAAAAGCCTCCGCGCGGTCGCATCGTTTCGATCACGCGCAAACGCGACTGACGCTTTGAAGTAGTAGACCGAAGCGATCGTTGCCAAGATCGCAAAAACGATTCCGACAATCGGATAACCGGCTTGGCTTTCAAAAGTAAAAACCGGCAGCAAGCTCACAACCCAAGTCGCAATCGAGTAGGCGATCGCCTTTTTACCCGCCGCCACGCCTGTCGGCTCAGTGACGGTCAGCATTTTGAGTCCGCCGTCTTTGTACTGATCCCGGTACATCCAGGCGATCGCCATAAAGTGCGGAAACTGCCAGCAGAAAAGGACGGTGAAAAAGATCCAGATCACAGCGTTGACCGATCCGCTGGTGGCCAAGCTGCCCATCAGGATTGGCATCGCCCCGGCAACCGCCCCGACCTCGGTGTTCAACGGCGTTTTTGTTTTAAGCGGGGTGTAGATCAAAACGTACAGGATCCAGGTTCCTATGCCACAAAGCGTCGTCTGTAGATTGACCGCAGTTGCCATGAAAGCGACTCCCGCACCAAAGCAGATCGCACCAAACGAAGCGACTTGCCCAGCCGTCAGTCGCTGATCGGGAAGCGGCCGCGTTGCTGTCCTCGGCATCAGGATATCGGTGTAGCGTTCGATATACATATTGAACGCGTTGCCGCTGGCTGCGATCAAAGCGATCGAAATCGCCGCGTTCAATACAACGATCAAACCTGGCCAAGTGGGGCTGCCTAGAATGGCAGCTACGACAACGGTAATCAGAACCATCATCGAGATACGAGGCTTGGTTAGCTCGAAAAACGCGCGCCAGGAGGAATCGCGGGTCTTTGTGATCCGCTTGGTTCCGGCAGTTGATTTTGTGATTGTTGACATGTCTTTTAAATCCAGTTTTCCTCTACACCGGCAAGGGTGCTGCGCGAACGAAAAACGCCTTGGCAACATCTTACACTGTGAATCGTTTTTGTTGGTTTTCTTTTTGGATCAGGAAATGATTTCTTCGTCTTAGTTTTGATTTGTTTGGGGATATTCGCGTCAGTTTTTCTCTGCTTGAGACTGAGGCCAGTAATCTTCTTCGCAATCGGGCGAGCAATACTCGTAGGGTCCGCGATGAACGATCGGTTGCGAGTCGAAATTTCCGTGGCCCGGCGGGCTGGGCGTTGACCAATCCAGAGTGTTTGATTTCCACGGATTGCGTCCTGCTTTTTTGCCGAAAAATATGCTTCCGAAGAAGTTCAAAATGAAAATCAATTGCACGGCGCCCATTGCGAACGCGCTGTAAGTTACAAATTCGTTGATCGCGGTCAAGTTTGCAAACTCGCCCTGGATCGGGTTCGCATAGCGACGCGGCATTCCTCTCAACCCGAAAAAGTGCATCGGGAAAAAAGTGCAATTCAAAAAGATGAAGGTGAACAGGAAATGGACTTTTCCCATCCATTCACTCATCTTGCGACCAAACATTTTTGGGAACCAATAGTAGATCGCTCCAAACACGCCTAACAGGCTGGCCCCGAACAGTACGTAGTGAAAGTGGGCGACGATGTAATAGGTGTCGTGCAGAGGGATATCCACTGGCGGGATTGCGATGACGATGCCGGACAGACCACCGATCACAAACATACTGACAAAGCCAATGCAAAACAGCATCGCAGTCGTGTACTGGATTCGAGCCTGCCACAACGTTGCCAGCCAGTTAAAGACTTTGATTCCGCTAGGCAACGCAATCAGCATCGTGGAAACCATAAACGTCATGGCCACCATATAGTTCATACCCGAGATGAACATGTGGTGTCCCCAAACCACAAATCCCAGCCCAGCGATCGCAGTCATCGAGTAGATCATGGGCCGATAGCCAAATAACGGCTTGCGCGCGAAACAGCTGATGATATCGCTGACCATTCCCATGGTTGGCAAGATCATGATGTAAACCGCGGGATGGGAATAAAACCAGAACAGATGTTGCCACAGTAAAGGGTGGCCACCGCCACTGGCAAGTTCTCCATTGGCCGCGATCCATCCTTCCGGAATGAAAAATCCTGTGTTGAGAACTCGATCCGAAATCAACATCAGCAGCGAAGCGGTCAACACCGGTAACGCGAACGCTTGCAGCACCGCAGTGATGAACATCGCCCAGATCGTCATCGGCAAGCGGAACATCGACATGCCCGGGGCTCGCATCTGGATAATCGTGGTCATGTAGTTGATCGAGCCCAGCATCGAAGCGATGCCCACAAAGACCAATCCAAGCGTCCACAACGTTTGGGCATGGCCTTGCAAGACACTCAGCGGTGGATAGGCGGTCCAACCTGCTGAGGGACCGTACTCGCCCGGTGTCAGCATGCTCAAAATAATGCATGCGAAAGCTGGCCACATAAACCAGTAGCTCAACATATTCAAACGCGGAAACGCCATGTCTTTGGCACCGATCATGAGTGGGATCAGAAAGTTCCCAAACGCGCCGGCCAGAATCGGGATGATCACAAAGAAGATCATGATCGTGGCATGCATGGTGAAGAGCATATTGTAAAACTCTTCGGTGATCTGTCCGCCTTGTTCGGGGAAAAGAAGATTTCCCAAGATCGGAATTTCGGTTCCAGGCCATGCCAGTTGCCACCGCATTGCCATTGCCATCAGCCCGCCGATGGCGAACCAGATCAGTGTGGAAAACAGGAACTGCATCCCGATGATTTTGTGGTCGGTCGCAAAAACGTAGGTCTTTATGAATCGCAGGATCGGGTTGCCCGATTTAGCATGGTGATCGTGTGAGTGCGTTGGTGTGGATGGTACGGTCATCAGTTCGTCGCCTCCGCGAATTGAGGCTTTGACGCTTCGACTTGTTCAGTCATCCACGTTTCGAATTCTTCTGGAGACTTGATAATCAGTTCACCCCTCATCAGCGAGTGCCCCCAACCGCACAGTTCCGCGCAATAGATGTCGGCCTCGCCTTCTTGAGTTGCGTGGAACCAGGTGAACTGAGTTCGACTGGGGATAATATCATGTTTTAATCTCAGCTTGGGCACGAAAAAGCTGTGGATCACGTCGTAGCTTTCCAGTTGCAAAACGACATCGGTGTGAGAGGGAACGACGAGCAAGTTTTCCATGTAAATGTCGTCAGCCGTTTCCAGTTTTCCGTCCGGGCCCGCGTAGTGCATTTCCCAGCCAAACCGTTTGGCATAGATTTTGGCCAGCGGCGGCGTTTCGACCGGGACACCCGCGACCTCGGTTAGGGGGCGTTGCAACCGGTTCTCTTCCCAGGATTGATACTGATAAAGCGAAAGGATGATCAGGATCGCGGCAGGAATAAGTGACCATGTGATTTCCAACCCTCGATGGTGATGGATATGGGTCGCTTTGCCCTCGCAGCGGCATGAGTAGCTCCACAGGTTCCAAGCCAGAAAAAATCCAGTTCCCAGCAAGATCACACCGCACAAAACGTGAGCCGCATCTGAGAGGAAGTCGATCGTTTCGCCTTGTCGGCTGTAGTTTTCCGGGTACCAGCATCCTTGCAGCGGCCAGATGTCATACGCAGCCATAACGCATGTACCGACTCCAAGAATCGGTACGAGTAAAAACAGGATGCCCCAAAAGCGGTTCACAGTAACGGTTGTCCAGTGCTTAGTGGATTGGTTTTTCGTTGACAGGTTTCGGCGGTTCGACGTTGCCTGATTCGTAAGGAAGCGATTTGACGAACGCTACAATTGCCCAAATATCATCAGGGCTTTTCTCCAGCACCGCCGCCGACGGCATGGGTGTTCCTTCGATCCCGTTAACGATTCGGCGGTACAAGTCATCAGGGTGGTTTCCACCACGGAAGGTTTTTAAGTTCAAATTGCGAGGGCGAATGTAACGCGGCGGTAACGCGCCTTTGGCAACGAACGGAGCATAAGTCGCTTCGTCATCCGGATCGACTTTTGCGTCTTTTGCCCATTTGTGCCAGTCATCGAAACTCTCGGTCTGGCCATCGCCCAACCCCGTATCACCATGGCACTGCACACAGCCACCTGAACCGCGGAACAATTCCCGACCACGTGCAACGAATTGCGAGTGGTCTGGATGAGTCGGATCCAAACTGGCGGGTGCAGGAGGTGGTTTCGTTACGTACTTGTCACGTTTTAACCATTTAGGAATCACTGCGGCCAGAACACTTGGTGAGTCTTCTGTGTTGAGCAGTTCCCAGAATTGGTCTTCAAAGTCTTCGAGCGTGTCTTCATCTTCGGCGAGTGAAAGGTCGAGCAGTTTTTCGTCTTTGTCCAGCTTGCTAATCTTGTTTAGTAATTGTCGCTCAACCTCGCCTCGGATACTGAGGTATTTGACATAGTCGACCAGTGCCGTGATCTGTTCTTCGGGCAAATGGCGAAAGGAGGGCATTGCGGAACCGGGAACGCCGTTGACTAAAACACGCGTGAGGTCGCTGTCGGTCGGGCGTTTACCAAGCGGTGTCGATTTGTATTTGAACTTGGCCAGACGAAAATCACGCGGGTAGGGATTCAGTGATCTGGCAGTTGGGCCGGCGCCGTCTCCGGTGATGCCATGGCAGTGTGCACAGTGCTGACGATAAAGTCCGCGATGGTTGCCATCGGAGTCCCGAGTAACGGGTCCCGCAGCGATCTCTAAATTTTCCAGCGAAAGAATCTCATGGCTGGGATCTTCTTCGCCGAAGGGAAAGGGGAAATCTGGTTGGTCAGGTGTCCCGAATAGTGCCGTAAGGATCGAGCCCATTTGCTGGACGTGCTCATCGGAAAACTGTTCGCCATCGGCCAGCGTCATCAGTTCGCTGCTGAGTTTCTCCACCGCGTTCAAACGAAATTGAGGCTCAGGAGATTTTTCACAACCGCATAAAAGCAAGCCAAGGCTAACAACCGCAAGAATCAAATTGGTTGTAGAAAATTTCACTCGACCGACTCAGTTGCCTTGGTTTGAGAGTTTAATTTGCGCCACTCAGAACGGTGTTTTAAAAGCAGTCCAACGGCAGCGTTGCATCCCGGTAGAAACCGGCGAAAAACATGGCCAATAACGTGGCCATTCACCCAACGCATATTTTCGTTCAAACAAGCATTTTTCGATACGACAAATTGTCGCGATAATCGCTTGTTTGGGTATACGAAAAGAGTGTTTTGAGAAGATTTACCAATCGAAAGTTTCGATTTTTTCCTTGATGAGTTTGGCTTCATCAGGCGAGTATTTGAGTTCGGGCGCCAGTTCCTGCTGGACACAACCGGACGCAGACACAATGACCATCGCAGCAGCAATTAAAAATAGAAATCGGGTCATTGTTTGACTTGGTATCGTTATCAAAAACATGTTGTCCAAAAAACTATATTAGCTTTGGAATTAGTATTCCAGTTCTTCACCGGCGATCGACATTGTGCCTAGATCTAACGTTTCTCCGTCTGCAATCGTTAGTTCGATTTCACCGCGACGACCGACCTCGTATCCTTCGACTTGTAGCTGGCGAAGATTGCCTGCGTTTTTGTGCCAAAACTGGAACTTCCACTCGCCGGCTGGGATATTCTCGATGGTAAAGGTGCCATCTTCCGAGGAGATGCCCACGTACGGCTCGTCTCGAATCAGAATGGTTGCGTCCATCCAGCTTGCATGCTGATCGCAAACGATTAAACCTGGATAGTCGTCGTTATTCTTGGGAGCCCAGTCAACACGTTGGCCTGCAGGAAGGTTGACGTTCTTTGCATTGTTGAATGTTTCTACGTGACAATTGTGTCCGATGTTGTCACTGTTCTTCATGCGAAGTGCTTGCCCTGTACGGACGAACACAGCATGGGGGACGAAGCGGCAGTTGATGTTGTCGATCACAACTGGTTCCTGTTTGGCTTCTTCGTAGCTCGGGTGGACCGCAGGTGGATCGGATCCTTTGAGGTACATCATTACAAACACGTCTCGCAATTCGCCTTCAGGACCCACGGTCAATTTGTCGTCTTTGGGAGCTGGGTTTGCACCCAAGCAAAATGCTTGGTTTTTATCGATGTTTTCATCAGGAATTTCAGGGACGTCGCCCGTCAAAACGAACTTGCCTGTTAGGTGACCCCACTCACCTTCTTGAGCGGTAGCCGTTGTGGTCGGTTCTGCTGCAGAGGCATCTGTCGAACGATCGTTGGCCACAGGGGTGGTAACCGGACGGTTTGATGTCTGCTTGGAACTTTCCTTTTTGTTCTCTTTGTTCCCAGCACAACCAAGACTGATCAGGCAGGCTGTGATGCAGATGAATGAAGTCAATGATTTCATTTTGCTTCTCTTAATTTCGTACTAGCAACACTGCACGGTCACCTTTCGCTCCGAGGCTGGCATTTTACTGGAAACCCGGCGCCTAAGCGAGGAACAATGGAGTCAATAAACTGCTGCCTCGCTAACGCGTCGGGTTACCATTTGCACAGACTCTTAGCAAATTAGTACTCCAGTTCTTCACCGGCGATCGACATCGTGCCTAGATCTAAAGTTTCTCCGTCTGCAATTGTCAGTTCGATTTCACCGCGACGACCGACCTCATATCCTTCGACTTGTAGCTGGCGAAGATTGCCTGCGTTTTTGTGCCAAAACTGGAACTTCCACTCGCCGGCTGGAATGTTCTCGACGGTAAAGGTTCCATCTTCTGAGGAGATGCCCACGTACGGTTCGTCCCGAACCAGAACGGTTGCGTCCATCCAGCTTGCGTGAACATCGCAAACGATTGGGCCGGGAGAGGTGTCGTTGTTCTCGGGAGCCCAGTCAACATGTTGGCCTGCAGGAAGGTTGACGTTCTTTTCATTGTTGAACGTGTTTACGTGACAATTGTGTCCGATGTTGTCACTGTTTTTCATGCGAAGCGTTTGTCCTGTGCGAACAAACAGAGCATGAGGGGTAAAGCGGCAGTTGATGTTGTCGATCACGACCGGTTCCTGTTTGGCTTCTTCGTAGCTCGGGTGAACAGCAGGGGGATCGGTTCCCTTGAGGTACATCATTACGAACACGTCTCGCAATTCGCCTTCAGGACCCACGGTCAATTTGTCGTCTTTGGGAGCTGGGTTTGCACCCAAGCAAAATGCTTGGTTTTTATCGATGTTTTCATCAGGAATTTCAGGGACGTCGCCCGTCAAAACGAACTTGCCTGTTAGGTGACCCCACTCACCTTCTTGAGCGGTAGCCGTTTTGGTTACTTCTGCGGCGGCATCTGTCGGTCGGTCATTGGTCACGGGGGTGGTAACCGGACGGTTTGACGTCTGCTCCGAACTTTCCTTTTTATTGTCTTTATTGTCTTTGTCCCCAGCACACCCCAAGCTGATCAGGCAGGCTGTGATGCAGATGAATGAAGTCAATGATTTCATTTTGGTTCTCTTAATCTCGTAGTAGCAACATTACCCGTGAATTATATGCGAGACCGAACGATTTGGTGTTCTCGTCGTTCAAAGTTTTCGCGTTAAGGAAATTCAATTCGGGCGTTATCCGTTTTTTCGATAAACTTAACCGGAATTCAACCCCTCAACACGGGCTTGGGTTGCGAGAAAATCGTTTGAATACCGAAGTTTCCAACGAATTAAGGGCTTTATTTGGGTGACGCGATTGCTGTGAGCCAGCCTCTCTGAACGTTCGTAAACGAAAATTCTTGCCAAATCAGGCTCTAGTGAACTTTTGGGCAAAATAATAGACTTCTGGCAGAAATGACAAAAAACGAATTGGCACGATTTACTCCAGTAAAAACTGGACGGAAAGTAGTTGGATGAAAGTTCTAGTAGTAGGCGGTGGCGGACGTGAGCACGCGTTGGCATGGAAGATTGGACAAAGCCCACGTGTCGATCAAGTCTTTGTGGCTCCAGGAAATGCTGGCACGGCGATGGATGCAGAAAACGTTGATATCTCTTCGGATGATATCGCGGGGTTGGTCAAGTTCGCAAAAGACAATGCGATCGATCTTAGCGTAATTGGTCCCGAAGCACCGCTGTGCGCCGGAATCACGACCGCTTTCGCGAACGAAGGGCTTAAGGTGTTTGGCCCTTCTCCTGAAGCGGCCCGGTTGGAAGGTAGTAAAGTCTTTTGCAAGCAGATGCTAAAAGTGGCCAACGTACCTACCGCTGATTTTCAGACGTTCAATTCCGCCGCAGCAGCAATGGAGTATGCAGAAGAGCGATGGGGCGACAATCCGGCAAACGTTCCGGTCGTTGTCAAAGCAGATGGACTGGCAGCGGGAAAAGGCGTTTTGATTTGCAGCAACATGAACCAGTTGCGTGAGGCAGTCGAACGTATGGCTGTCTCAAAGGACTTTGGTTCTGCAGGCAGTCGCTTTGTGCTGGAAGAAAGATTGACGGGACCGGAGTTAAGTGTTCTGGCGATTTCCGACGGCCGAACGATATTGACTTTGCCACCCGCGCAGGATCACAAGCGAGCTTATGATGGCGACCGAGGTCCCAACACCGGTGGTATGGGTGCCTACTGTCCGGCACCGATTAGTGATGAGGAAATGCCGGACTGGATCGAAAGCAATGTGTTCGTGCCCACGATTCATGCGATGAAGCGTTCGCGTCATCCGTTTCGCGGAATTTTGTACGCCGGTTTGATGATGACACCGGGCGGCCCTAAAGTTCTGGAATACAACGTCAGGTTCGGTGATCCCGAATGCCAACCGTTGTTGATGCGGTTGAAAACTGATTTGGTTACTGTGCTTGAGTTGGCGGTTAATCAGGAGCTTGACCAACTGGAATCTTTAGAGTGGGATGAGCGAGCAGCGGTTTGTGTTGTGATGGCCAGCGAGGGTTATCCAGATGCCTACGACAAAGGGCACGTGATTCGCGGACTTGAAGACGCGGCCAAGATTCCTGACGTCAAAGTTTTCCACGCAGGCACCAAGCTTAACGAGTCCGGCGAAGTGGTCACCAGCGGCGGCCGAGTCCTGGGTGTAACCGGCTTGGGCGAGAATGTCGCCGCGGCCAAGTTGAACGCCTATAAAGCGGTTAAGTGCATTCGCTGGAATGGCGCATGGTGCCGCAAAGACATCGCCGACGGTGGTGTTGCAGTTGCAAGCAAGTAATTGTTTGGCATGTTTCAAAATTCGAATTCGATAGTTCGTCAAATATTTGAAAACGACACGGCACAGCTTACTTAAATCCGTTGCGCATACAAAAAAACATCGGCTTGGTTCAGTGAATTAGAACCAAGCCGATGTTTAAATTGATTGAACGTAACCGCAGTTCTATTTAGATTCTGCCATGGCGACTTCGGGGATTTCGAACCCTTCGCGTGGAGTGCGGCTGAGCAGCGAAGCGGCGATGTCGTTGCCGACGATCTGTTCGTTTTTGGGATCCCATGTGATCTTCCCGCCCAATCTTGCCGCGATGGCAGACAGGTGGCACGTGTTCATCGCTTGTACGTGAGTGAACACGTCGCTGACAGGCAAGCCGCCTTCGGCAATGCAGCGAAGGAAGTTTTCCTTGTGACCTTCGTACGGTTTGCCTTTGTAAAGCTCGGAAATTGATTCGTCATTGAAGGTATCTTTGTCCCACCTCTTTTCGATCGGCGTGCCGGTAATCTTTCTACGGTTCACAAAGATGCGGCCCTTGGTACCTTCGAACAAGATTCCGTTATCGTCGCGACTGTTGACTTCCATTTCCAAACCGTTTTCAAACCTACACTGAATCGCGAAATCGTGAGAGGTGTTAAACGAGTCATCTGAGGTCGGCATTCCGTTTTTGAACTCAACAGGGTGTTGCGAATCGGAGCCGTCAATCTCGATTGGGCCCATTCCGGGGCCGTTGATTCCTAGAGCCCAACTGGCGATGTCGATATGGTGTGCACCCCAGTCAGTAAACTTGCCGCCAGAATACTCGTACCACCAGCGGAACGTGTAGTGGCATCGTTCTTTGCGATAGTCAACCATCGGTGCTGGGCCGAGCCAGTTATTCCAGTCCAAATGTTCAGGGACATCAACAACTTTGAACGGCCCGCCTGTTTTACTCCCGTCGATGCCAATCGTGACTTTAGTGACTTCGCCCAAGTGACCTTGTTGGACCATGTTGACGGCGCGGAGGAAGTTCCTTTTTCCGGATCGTTGTTGCGTTCCGACTTTGAACACTTTGTCTGAGTGTTTTTCACAAGCTTCGCGGATTATTCGGCCTTCGTCCACGGTCAGCGTAAGCGGCTTTTGGCAGAAAACATGCTTGCCCGCTTCGAGTGCTTCGATCGCCATTTTGACGTGCCAGTGATCGGGGGTCACGATGCTGACGATATCGATGTCATCTCGTTCCAGAATTTTTCGATAGTCGGCATAGACGTCCGCTTTTCCGTTACCAACTTTGGGATCGTTCTTGGCTTTTTCAGCGCGTTGAGAATCGACATCGCAAACTGCCACGATATCAGTTAATTCCGAAAAGCCTCTCGCGTCACCCATTCCCATGCCGCCCATTCCGATACATCCGACTTGAAGCCGGTCATTCTTCATTCCACCGGTCAACGCTTTTGAGGTGCTGGAAAAGTAAGGAACAAAGCCCACAGCCGCGGCTCCCACGGCCGATTTTTTCAAGAACTGGCGGCGATTGTTTTTTACGGGATCTGGCATCGTTTTAACCTTTTTGTATGGCAAAATTATCAGGCGGAACTAATCTTGTCGCCCGTCTCGCATTATATATTCCGTGAAACAAATTGGCATTGTCAGGCAAAGGTTATTCCAAAATTCTTTTTACGGTCGTTCGGCAGTTATCGCATGCCCTGTGGCATTCTGCAGGTAATTTGCGAGAATCCGAAAGTGTAGCAGTTCACCCGCGGTCTATTTCAAAGTTTAAACGAGAGCAACACAAGGATGAGTCTCACCTGCCTGGCAAATCTTGCCCGTACTAAAACGGTCGCCACCATCGGCCCCGCTTCCAATTCGCCGGAAGTGCTTCAGAAGTTAATCGAAAATGGTGCCAACGTTTTTCGATTGAATATGGCGCACGGCAATCGAGAAAATCATACCGAGTGCATTCAGCGAATCAGGCAGGTTAGTCAAAGCGTCGGCATGCCTGTCGGCATCCTGGTCGACCTTGCTGGCCCAAAGATTCGACTTGGTCAACTTGCCAGCGAACCGTTACATGTGGAGACGGGGCACGAGCTTGTTTTCGTCCGTGGGGATCAGGCAGACGATCCAAACAAGTTGACTTGTTCTTACGAGCGGCTGATCGACGAAGTCAAAACGGGCGACACGATTGTGTTGGCTGACGGTGCCTTGCGTTTGGAGGTTCTGGATTCGCAAGCCGATCAATTGGTTTGCCGAGCAACCGATGGCGGCACGATTCGCAGTCGACAAGGTGTTAATTTACCGGGTACCGAGTTAAGCGTGCCCGCGCTGGGTGAGATCGATAAAGATAACGCTGTTTGGGCGTGTCAAAACGGAGCGGACTTTGTGAGTATCAGCTTCGTTAGAAATGCCAAAGAGGTTCAAGAGCTACGTGACTTGCTGACAGAAAACGATAGCGATGCACAAATTGTTGCCAAAATCGAAAAACGTGAAGCGCTTGAGAACCTGGATTCGATCGTAGCGGCAACGGATGTTGTTATGGTGGCTCGCGGAGATCTGGGAGTCGAAATCGAAATTGAGAAAACACCTTTGGCACAGAAGCGAATTATCAAGACCTGTTTACAACATTCAAAACCGGTGATCGTTGCCACGCAGATGTTGGAAAGTATGCACTCTTCACGCCTGCCCACCCGCGCAGAGGCCAGTGATGTCGCCAACGCGATTCTGGACGGCGCCGACGCTTGTATGTTATCCGGCGAAACTGCGATCGGTGAGTTTCCTGTTGAGTCAGTCAAGATGATGCAGCGAATCAAAATCGAAACCGAAACGATGTTGCAGGGCAGGGCGTCTCGAATTGCTCGTACGGAACATGATCAAGCCTGGTCGATCCCAGCTGCTGTTATCTACGGAACCGCGCAGATTGCACGCAGGGTTGATGCTCGTTTGGTTTTTATCGCTACGGCGGGCAGCGAATTGCCTTTGATGAAATCCAAGCAACGTGACTATGTGCCGACCGTTTGCATGACTGACAATCCGCGCTTCTATCAACGAATGAGCCTGTACTGGAGTGTGATTCCGGTTCTTGCCGAACGGTTGGATGATCAGAGCCTGTTGGACTTTATCAGGAAATGGGCGGAGGACTTGGGCGGTTTAAAAAGCGGCGATCGGTACGTGACCGTTATGGACACTGAGATCTTGCCTGGTATTCACGATACGGTGTTGGTCGCGGAACTTTGAATTGTGGCGCAAGCAGCCCAAGCGACCAAAAACCAAAATCGGCTCGCAATTTCTTGCGAGCCGATTTTGGTTTTGTCGTAACATTCAGTCGATTTCCTAGGCCGCCCCTTAAACGAGTGAGCCAAG
>CAZDBA010000061.1:0-26027 GCA_964503615.1 uncultured Pirellulaceae bacterium | reverse complement strand
AACGCCCCAAGTGTTACAGCAAACATTTTTGCTCGGTTTTTGTCGCGTAAAAGCGAAGAAAGATCGCGAAGACCAACTCGAAGAGGCTATGAATTTTTGTAGGTCAGGCTGTGCCTGACCAAGCCGCCGAACTCCGGTTCTTTGTCAGGCACACAGCCTGACTTACCCGGCTTGTTTGGGCGGCTATTAGTGGCTTTGTCGCTCGAAATCCTGTGCAAAACGCAATTCTCTTGCCTGTCTCAGGCGATTGTTTTGTAAACTGTTGATGCCGCATCTACCTTCCTGCCGATTTTTTGCTTTGTTAGCACTTCATTCAACAACGGACCATCTTGGAGCGACGACGGCGCTTTGACTGCAGGCACGGCAGGGGCCGGATTCCACATTTGGAAATTCAACACCGAGGAAACGTTTGGTGTCCCCAATGGATTTACAGTTGACTTTTTGGATATCTCTCCGTTCATTGGAATTCTTAGCGGCGCTTAGTGGGCCCCATTTTGAACTGAGCGAGGACTTTAGCTAAAAAGGTTCGTCGAACCTGAGATCTTTTAAAATTCGATAGCATAACACTCCCGCTCATTTTTCGCATTTATGCTGGAAACGAGCCGAATGCTGATGATTTTGACAGTGTCGTGTCGACAAGCATCTATGGGCTGCCGTTCTACAAAACTGAGGCCGCCAGCAGTCTGACAAATACCATTTACTACAGTTTTCCAGTCAGCTGATTGTAGTACATTATGCTCAGGCCATTTACCCTTATGGCTAATAGAGGCGAGCAGCCCAAACCCGCCAAACGAACTTCGATATTGACGCACCCTGAAATCTCTTCATGACTGAATCCCAAACAACCACCAAATTCAAAGGTGACGACATGTCTGACAAATTACATGACGCTTTGAAACACCATTTGCTCTGTACATTCGGATACAGCGGTCACACCTCGGAACTTAACGACGCCAACTACCTCTATCGAGCCGCCGCCGCGACTGTTCGGGATCGGTTAAGCAAAGCTTGGCGGAACACTCGACTCAGGTTTGCGCAAACGGAGCAGCGGCGAGTCCATTATCTGTCGCTTGAATTTCTGCTGGGTCGTTCACTCAATAATGCCGCACTTAACCTGGAGCTGGAAGAACCGCTTCGTAGTGCGATCAAGTTGATGGGGTTGGAGTTGGAAGAAGTTGTCGAGCAAGAACACGATGCGGGCTTGGGCAACGGTGGCCTGGGGAGACTTGCCGCTTGTTTTCTTGACAGCTGTGCGAACCTACAATTGCCCGTAGTCGGATACGGCATCCGATACGAGTACGGCATGTTCCACCAAAAGATAGAAGAAGGACATCAAATCGAAGCCCCCGATCATTGGTTGCGAGATGGAAACCAATGGGAAATCGAACGTCCCGAAGACGCCAAAACGATCACGTTCTACGGACACACTGAAAAACTACCCAGCAAAAACGGTGAAACAAAGGTCCGCTGGACTGGGGGCAACGAGTTATTGGCGATCCCGTACGACATGCCGATCCCCGGATACAAGAACGACACCATTAATACGTTGAGGCTTTGGAAGGCGGAAGCGACGGACGCTTTCAATCTGGAAGAATTCAACGCGGGAAGTTATCCAGAAGCGGTCGCCGCCAAGATCCAAGCGGAACAAATCTCAATGGTCTTGTACCCTAACGATGCCAGTGAAAACGGAAAAGAGCTGCGACTCAAGCAACAGTACTTCCTGGTTTCTGCCAGCCTTCAAGACACCCTTGCGCAGTGGGTACGGCAATATGGCAAAGACTTTTCAGAGTTTGGGAAATTGAATTGCTTCCAGTTAAACGATACCCACCCCGCGACTGCGGTTCCCGAATTGATGCGACTGTTGATCGACGAGCACGACATCGAGTGGGACGAAGCCTGGAAGATTACGAACCAGTGCATGGCTTATACCAACCACACTTTGCTACCCGAGGCGCTTGAGAAATGGTCGGTTGGATTATTTAGCCACCTGCTACCGAGATTGGCCGAGCTCATCTTTGAAATCAACGATCGGTTTTTAACTGAGGTCAAAGAAAAGTTCCCTGACGATGCCGACTTGATCAAGCGAGTATCGCTGATCGAGGAGGGACGTGAGCAGTACTTCCGCATGGCATTCTTAAGCATCGTAGGAAGTTTTTCCGTCAACGGAGTGGCTCAACTGCATTCCGATCTATTGCAATCCGGTTTGTTTGCCGACTTTTTCAAGATCTGGCCCGAGCGTTTCAACAACAAGACAAACGGAGTCACGCAACGACGTTGGCTTTCACATTGCAATCCGGCACTACGACAATTGCTGGACGCATCGATTGGTAAAGAATGGGAGTCAGATCTGGAAAAGATCGAAGCGTTAAAACCGCTGGCCGATGATGCCGACTTCCGCAAGAAATGGCGCGATGTCAAACAGGCAAACAAGCAACGTTTGTCCGACTACGTTTACGAGAACACGGGTGTCAAATTTGATACCACAGCGTTGTTCGATGTCCAGGTAAAGCGAATCCACGAATACAAACGGCAATTGCTGAACGTGTTGCACGTGATTCACTTGTACGATCGGATACTTCGCGGCGACACCAAGGACATGGTCCCTAGGTGCGTGTTGATCGGTGGTAAAGCGGCACCAGGGTATTTTCTGGCCAAACAGATCATTAAACTGATCAACAATGTGGCCGATGTAATCAACAACGATCCCAAGGCGGAGGGGCTGTTGAAACTGGTCTTCTTTCCCAACTACCGTGTATCGGCGATGGAGATTATCTGTCCAGGCACCGAACTTTCTGAGCAAATCTCAACCGCAGGAAAGGAAGCCTCTGGAACTGGCAACATGAAATTCATGATGAACGGTGCTTTGACGATCGGTACGCTGGACGGTGCCAATATTGAAATTCGTGAGAAAGCCGGAGCGGAGAATTTCTTCCTGTTCGGACTGGACGAAAACGGTGTCCACGAGCAAAAGAAAAACTACGATCCCAATTCGATTATCGCTGGCGACGAAGATATAAAACGTGTAATGTCGATGTTGGAGTCGGGACTGTTTTGCGAGAACGAACCGGGAATCTTCAACGTTTTGACAGCGGGACTGCGAAACCCGCATGACCAATGGGTTACCATTGCGGACTTCCGAAGCTATATCGACGCTCAGAAAAAAGTCTCCCAAACGTATCGCGATCAGGACCAGTGGGATCGGATGAGCATTTTGAACTCCGCCAGTAGCGGTTGGTTCTCAAGTGACCGTACAATCCAGCAGTACGCTGATGAGATTTGGAAAGTCGATCCGATTGCAACCCCGGCAACAAAGGGATAAACGCTAAACATGACACGGTCTGCAGGAATCCTGCTTCACATCACCAGTCTACCCAGTCGTTTCGGCATTGGTGACTTGGGGCGAGCCGCCTACGAATTCGTCGACTTCCTCTTTGAGGCAGGTCAAAGCGTTTGGCAAATTCTCCCCCTGTGCCCGACGTCCGGTTGCCATTCACCTTACAGCAGCTATTCGGCATTTGCGGGAAACATGCTGTTGCTCAGCCCGGAGCTTCTGGTCACCGACAATTGGCTGGCCGTTGAAAGTCTCGCCGCATTGGTCGACCACTACGAAAGCGCGTTGAGTCGACAACCTGAACAAGTCGACTTTGATTCTGTCACCGAATTCAAGCAGCGATTGTTACAAACGGCCTTTGACGAGTCGGGCGGACAGCTGGCGACCGATGCCGAATACCAGCAGTTTTGTAACGAGCAAGCGTGGTGGCTGGATGACTTTGCCAAGTTCGAAGCGTTGCGAGAGCACTTTGGTCAGGCCGATTGGACCAAGTGGCCGACGGTTTGCCGCCAGCCCAATAATCTTCCCGTCGCTGCTTTGAACCAAATTCAAACAGGGATCCAATTTTCCAAGTTCAAGCAGTTTTTGTTCGAATCCCAATGGAATCGAATCAAAAAATACGCCAATGAGAAAGGGATCAAGATCTGTGGCGATATGCCGATCTTTGTCGCATTTGAAAGCGCCGATGTTTGGGCCAATCAATCACAGTTCCTATTGGATTCAAAAGGCAATCCGCTATGCGTTGCCGGCGTACCCCCAGACTACTTTAGTAAAACGGGCCAGTTGTGGGGCAACCCGCTCTACGATTGGGATGCAATGGAGACCAATGGTTTCGCTTGGTGGTGTGATCGCTTTCGTCGAGCTTTGAATCAATACGATCTTTTGCGTGTTGATCACTTCCGAGGATTTGATCAGTATTGGAAGGTTCCGGCGGGCGCGAAAACGGCAGTCGATGGAGCTTGGGTAACGGGTCCCAAAGACAAACCGTTTCTGGCTGCCGAAAGAGCGCTGGGTAAACTTCCGATTTGGGCTGAGGATCTTGGCGATATCGATCAAGACGTTCACGATTTGAGGGACCGTCTGGGATTCCCGACGATGCGGGTCCTGCAATTCGGCTATGCTGCGGCCGACGACGATTTTCATCGGCACACTACGTATGCTCCACACTCCATCGCCTACACCGGAACTCATGACAACGACACGGTGATGGGTTGGTACCGTTCCCGCCAAAATTCAATACCTAACGGTGGCCACGATGCGTTGGCCGAATATCTAAATGGCGAGGAAGAAACCCACATTCAGATCATCGAGCTGCTTTACCGCTCGCTTGCCAATGTCGCCATCGTTCCATTGCAGGACGCGATTGGATTGGGGAATTCAGCACGTATGAACGTCCCGGGCGTGGCAAAAGGGAATTGGAGATGGCGATGCACGAAAGACGCAATCACATCCAGCCTTGCCAAACAGCTAAGAATTTTGGTGGTTGTTTCAGAGCGACTGGTCGATTCCCAAGTCGCTTCTTCCGTTAACTAAGCAATGAGGCCTTGAATTCAACGGAAGTTTGGATCCAAGCGTAGGGCATGCTGTGCATGCCAATCCTGTTCATTTCGTCAGACACACAGCCTGACCTACACCAGATCTAGTTACTGTTCGAACGCGCACGAACTCGATTAAAGTTTTCTGCGAGATCGACGTAAAAGTCTCCCGGGCGAAAACTGATCTCCTCGACCGGATCGTTGTCCGCCAGCATTTTCATTTTGCGTCGCAAATTCAACATCGGACCCGCAAAGCGATTTGAGAATACGACAAGATCAAGCATAACGAACGCGAGAATCAGTCCGGAAATCACAAAAGCGGGCATCAAGGCCACTTCGCCCTCGGCAGAAGGGCCAGCAAGCCAATCAAAACCGCAGATCGTTCCGATCACGCTAATCTGGCAAATTACCCAATACACGACCATGCGCAAACATAGTCCGCCCTGGATTTTTGGGTCTGCAAAAAGGCGCCATCTTTTATGACTTTTGGCCATAGCTTTATCTCTTAAATACAAACTGGTTAGTTTGAAAAAAGATAGGTCAGGATCTAACAATAGCCGGCGCTCAATTCAGTTTTTTTCCTTACTTTGCAGATGACTACCAAAACGTGGGGTTAAGAATAACACACCAGAAACGCTGGTTTAGTTAGATAAACCGGATTATGTGGATCGCACTAAAGGTACAAGCTGCTCTTTCAAACGGATAGAAACGCGCGATTGCAAAAAAGAAGATCCTGGGTGCAGCCGCAACGAAAGGCGACTGTAGCTCACAGTATTTTGATCTGTGTCTTAGAGGTCACTTTAATCCCAAAACGATTTCTGCCTGGGAGCTTGCGAACATTGCCCGTGACTTGCAGTTTCTTGCCTTCGAATTCCTTGCGAAGCTGTGGCAAATCCCAATCGTCTCCCACGTCACGAAGCAACATAAAAACCGTAATTCCTTTTTCATGCTTCTTGGCGAAATTGAGATATTTAGTCTTCTTTGACGAACTTTCCCCAAAACTGGCAACGACCCCTTCGACGATCACCTTCTGTCCTTTTAGGCCAGCCAGGCGCTCGAATTGGGTGGGACCTAAAGTGACAACCTTGGGCAGAGTGACCGATACACCGGGACCTGGTGTCCGGTGTCGGTCAGGGCTTGGCTTTTCCGCCCCTTTGGCTGTCGCCTGCAGGTCTTTATCCTTTTTTGTAGAACCGCTGCGTGTTACCAGTAAGACAATTAAAACTCCGATGGTGATCACAAGTAGACTGGTTACCAAAGTTTTGATTAGCTTCGCATTCTTCTTCCAACCACTCGCTTTGGGCTTGGGTATGGCTGGTGAGTCTTTCGGCGTTGAGACTTTTCGTGCAGGCTTTTTAGGTGCGGTTTGCCTGGCCGTCTGATTCTTGTCGTCCGTCTTCTCCACGCCGATCGCGAATTCAGACGGGCCAGAAGGCTTGGAAGTAGTTTTTGACGGAGCCGAAACTGGAATCGGAGTAGTCGTTGCTGCGGCAGTTTGTTTTTCGCGGCTTGCAATTTTCAGCTCGTGATCGTAGGCAAGCTTCTTTTTTGGATTGGTCAGACAAAGCACCGCCTTGGCAACTTCGTTCAAGCAACTTTGTGCCGCGTCCATATGTTCGCCGCCGGATACATCTTGCAGAAACTCGACCCGTTTCTCACCAGCAGCTCGAATCACCTTCAAGTTGGATTCGTAGAGCTTGATCCCCAACAGTTGATAATGATTCAGAGGGTGCTGTTCAGGCGGAATTCCAAACCATTTTTTGTAGGGATCAAATGGTTTAGACATAAATCACCTGTTAGGTTTTCGAACCACGCCGCCTTCGTTTCGCAGGCTGGCAATTAAAGGTTCTTCAAAAAGTCGCCCAAGTCACTGTCATCGACCTGCTTTTTTGGTTGTTCATCATTGTTAACGAAGATTCGCGATTCTTCAACTTTACCCACCGATTTTTCTTCGGTGGCAAAATCGGGAATCGCACTTACACTCGGAGATCCCGGCTGTGCGTCATCGCCACCCAGGATAATCCTTGATTCAGCAACCGCAGCAGCACTTTCTTCAAACACCGGAACGTCAGGAACCGGTTGTAAAACCGCGGGTGATTTTGGAATCATCGATGTTGGCACCGGAGTCGACGAAGCGTTAGCGGCGGTGGCGGCCACATTGCCAACGGGTGGACCAGCATTGATTTCTGGTACTACCCCCACTCCCCCCACCACAGGAGGAATAGCGGGTTGACCAACTTGCGGTTTCTTCAAGGCTGGCTGAGGTTTTGGTTTCGGTCGCTGGGTCGCCGCGGGTGCTTTTGGAGCTGGAGTTGCCGGGAGCGGATAGGTGTCCGTGTCGACCTTGAGTCCCTCAGCAATCTTGGTGGTCCAAAACTTAAGAGTCTCTTCGGTCATGCCAGACGAACGCTGGATGGTTGTATGTGCTTTAACACCTGCAGAAGGCACTTCGGCGTCCACCACCAATCGACCATCTGTGGAATACTTAAACGTAACATGAATTGGCGTGCCTTTTGGCAAGTCAGCGGGAAGATCGGTCACACGACACTTTCCAATTCGTGTCGCGCCTGCTCCTGAATTGGTACCGCCCTCGACAACGGCAACAACGACCTCTCTCTGCCCGTCTTTTGAGGTTACAAATTTTCGCTTTATCGTTTGAGGCAATTTACTATTACGGCCGATCATCAGTTGTCGAATCATCTTCTTGGTTGAAGGGTCCCGTCCCAGCACTCCAAGGTCGTGCGAATTGACGTTGGAAATCTTCACCGGCGGTGCTCCGCGCTCCAATTTCGTCGAGGCGTAAACGGCCGCTCCGTGTGCAACCGCTTCATCGGGCGACAATGAGCGATCGCATTTCAGCCCCGATTCTGCTTCAAGCATTCTCTGAATCATCGGCATTCGCGTCGAACCACCGACCAACAACAAGCGAGTGATATCGGACCATTCAGTGACCGAGTCTTTCAACATGCGGCGAACTGTTAACCGAGTTCGCTCGACAAGGTCCTCTGTCAACGACTCGAATTCTGTTCGTGACACACTGAGCGTCGATTTTTTGCCTTCGAGTGCAAAACGAACTTGTGCGGAGTCGCGAGCCGTCAAAGTCTTTTTCGCGCGGCTGGCCAACTTTAGCAACTTCATTTGCGAAGATTCATCGCTGCGCGGGTCAATACCATGTTCTTTCTGAAACTGTTCGGCCAGGTGACTCATCAATCGACCGTCCCAATCCATACCGCCCAAATGAACATCTCCGGCGGTGGCAACTGCGTCGAATTGGGTCCCTTTCATTTCCATTAACGTCACATCGAACGTTCCGCCGCCCAAATCGTAAACCAACACTCGCTCGTCGCTGGTGGCACTTCCATCCGCTCCGACAAAGCCACAATTGACGCCGAATGCGATCGCCGCCGCAGTGGGTTCGTTGATGATATCCAGAACCTCGATCCCAGCCATCCGACCCGCGTCCTGTGTGGCTTTGCGACGCGGTTCGTTAAAATAAGCGGGCACGGTTATGACCGCTTTGTCGAACTCGCCGATTCTCAATTCCGCATCCGCTTTTAGTTTTTGCAGAACAAGTGCCAAAACTACTTCGGGCGGAAACGAATGGCTACCAATCTTTTTGGACAAATAATCATTGCCCATGTCTCGCTTGACAAATCGAACCGCGCGTTCGGGAGTGTACTCGGCCGCATTGATCGCTTCTTCACCGACCACCACGCAATCCGAATCAAAGTAAACCACACTGGGCGTGCTGAGGTCACCTTCGTCGTTGGGAATGGTTATCGGTTTACCATCCCGATCAAGGCTTGCAACAACAGAAAAAGTGGTACCCAAATCGATACCGACGGCTGGTTTTTCGTTTGACATGGCTTTCAGGATTCTCGGAAAGGTTTAGTTTTCAGGCCAGCTCGTGGAAGGGCGAGAACGTTTTAGCAGCTGTATTTTTGGTTTGGCTGGCCTCCATGTTTTAATTTGCTCTGTCCATTTCTGCGAGTCATTTTTTTGCCCCCAGCACAGGATCTACAAAAGTAGTCAAATGTTTCGGGACTTTTCAGCAGACTTTGCGAAGGTTCCTTTAGAAAACTCTTGAAACACTCTTTAGTATTCCAATCGACCTAATCGCAAACTCAGGGCAAACTCAGTACAAACTCAGTTCCGTTACGGGTCGAGCCATGGGAATACCGATTCGTATTCCCGCTCAGACGCAAATAAATTTGTAATTTTGAAGTAGAACAAAACCGGAATAAACAAAAAAAGCTCCTGCAATCATGCAGGAGCTTTGTCTGTTCTTGAAGTGAGATGCCCAAGTTCGGCACCGTTGGCTTACGCGATGCCCAGCTCTTTGTGGATAGAAGAAAGCGTTTGGTTGTCCAAGTTCAACCCTTGAGCCAATTGTTGCAAGTAAGCAACTTCTTCACGAGTGTCGACTTTAACTGTCATCACGCTAAAGGCGTAGACGTTCGCAGCCATGTCATCAGGAATGCTGCGGGCAAAGCTATTGACATCCAAAGGTGAATTCAATTCTTGACGTAGAAAAGCTTCTTCTGACTGATCAAGGTCACCACCCAATCGGCCGACGATATTGTCTTGCTCTTGTTGATCAATCTGTCCATCTGCCTTAGCCGCGTTGCACATCGCTCGAATCAGCAACGTTGCCTGGTCTTGAGCCGCTGCGGGGGGTGGCTCAGGAGCCGCTTCTTCTTTTCCGCCACCAAACAATCCGCTCAACATTCCCATAGGACCACCGCCGCCACCGTCGGAAGATTTACCTCCACCCAAGATGCCGGAAAGCATTCCCAGTGGACCACCTCCGCCACCTGATGGCTGGCCTCCGCCACCGCCAAGCAGGCCGCTCAGCATACCCAAAGCGCCACCACCACTGCTCTGTTGTTGGCCGCCGCCCATGACGCCCTTCATAAGAGACCCGAGCATGCCTCCGCCTGTTGCGTTGTTGCCAAGCAAGCTGCCTAGTAGTTTTACTGCATTCATAATTTTCTCCGACGTGGAAAGGTAAAAATTCGTCCCGTGAAAACGAGTAGCCGAAGAAATACTTCTAAATTGCGCAAGAAACGCCGGCGAGGTGCGGAACGGTTAGATCGCTCAGATTCTATTGCAACGCCCGGATTTCCAGAACCTTGATGTCAGCATATTTTTTGAAAATCGCGTTTTGCATTTGAAAATACCGAAAAGGAAAACCACGTTGAAAATATTTCAATACTGTTGGACACGTGGTCAAGAAGCCACATTTCAATCTGCTAACGAAGAATTATTCGAATGGATTGCATTAGTTTGGCTAATACTCCCCTCGTTTCTTGCCGGTAAAACCGCTTGGTTTGCCGAAATTTCCTGAAGCTGTGAAAAGGTTTTGAAAGGTGGCAAAAATTGTTGTTAAACTAGATTCTGCCAGTAAGAACTTCGAAAATCTCACCTTGCAATTTCGCTTGTTGGTAAAATTCAACCTGACGCCCCTTTGTCACTGCTCTCCCACACCTCCCACACTTCCAAATATCACGATTGAAATTGACGTGAATACAACTCCTTCAACACCTGTCGAGACGAATTTTTATGACGACGTTGTGGAGGGACTTTCCCTACCGCAAAAACAACTAAGCTGCAAATACTTTTATGACGAACGTGGGTCTAAACTGTTCGACGAGATTTGCAAGCTTGATGAGTACTACTTGACGCGAACTGAGTTGGACATCATGGACAGGTTCCTGGAAGAAATGTCCTATCAAATTGGGCCTCGTGCGGTGTTGGTCGAATTCGGCAGCGGCAGCAGCACCAAAACGCAGATCTTGTTGGGGGCTTTGGAGAATCCAGTTGGCTACGTCCCGATCGATATCTCCGAAGAGCACCTTCTGAAAACGGCTGAACAATTACGTCTGGCCTTTCCCTACATACAGATCATGCCCGTTGTTGCAGATTTTACGCAAGGTTTTGAACTGCCTCAGCCAGGCAGTACTTATTCTCATGCAGCCTTGTTCTTTCCTGGATCAACGATTGGAAATTTCACGCCAGATCGGGCGATCGAAATAATGCGATCAATGGCTCAGATTCTCGGACCCAACGGTGGCATGCTGATCGGAATGGATCTTCAGAAAGACCCAAAAATCCTCGAGGCGGCTTACAATGATTCGAAAGGTGTTACAGCAGCGTTCAACCTGAATCTACTCCATCGAATCAACCGCGAGTTGGGCGCCAATTTTAATGTCGAGCATTTTCGACATCAGGCAATCTACAATCAAGAACTCAGCAGGATTGAGTTGTACCTTATTAGCAAGATCAAGCAATCGGTTGTGATTGGTAAGCAAGTTTTTGATTTTGCGGCGGAAGAGAGAATTTTTACCGAGTCATCGCACAAGTACACGACCAGCGGGTTCAGTGAAATGGCCGCCAAGGCCGGATTCGCAACGCGAAAGTATTGGACCGATTCCAAAAAGTTGTTCGCGATTATGCACTTGGTTCGCGATTAAGAGGAACCAAGCAGAAAGAAACCGAGCAGAAAGCGCGTTCGCCGACTGTGGTCTACAACGTCAGCCTTGGACCGTTGGAGTTATCTAACAGTTTAGTGTTTCTAAAGCGACCGAGCTACCATCGCGACTGCTGTCACGACTACGGCAACAAAACCCCAAATCACAATGGATTCTGCCGAGTCAATGAATTCCTTTCGCGCACGCTCGCGATCGGCTTGCTTGTGATAGTCGTCGCCCAAGTATTTAGAGCTGGTTAGTTTTTGGTTTGCCATGTTTCCTCTCCCTTGCCATTTTCCCGTCTCATAAAAGGCGCAAAAATTTAGGTTGTGTCCAGCAACTTGCTATCGAAAACCGGTCTTGAAGGGTATTAATCTTGGCATCCTGGGGCAGGCAAGAACCGATTTTTCGGATTCTGAGGGTAGACAGGCCATTTTTCGCTTTTCGCGATTTCGAACTGGAAGCTCTATTCAGTCCTTGAGTTCTTTTCTCAATCTTTCGAGAGTACGCTCTAATTCTTGTTCTCGGAACTCCTTTGGGTTGATGTGAGTCTCGTCTTGCCAAATCCCGATACGCATTGCTCTGGCCTCTTGTTCCGCCGCTTTATAAGACTCAGCGGACTCGCAGTCGGCACCGTTGTACCAACCGTACCCCTGCTGGAGCAGATACAAGGACAAATCGGTGCCTTCAACTATGACCTTACCTATTTCGCATGTTGCGTAATCGTTTGAAAGCACTTTGACTTTGGCTTTCTTCCTGAACGACTTTCGCAACATCAAAGTTCGAGCTTGACGATGCAAGGGTTGAGCCGGTTCTGGGCCAATAACGCCTACTAACTTTACCCAGTGAGTCGCATACCCGTCGAAAATCTCAAACTCATCGCCACCCCAACTTCTGCCGACAGTTCCCTCGATCTCATACGGGAACGTTGAGACAACAGGTGCTACCAAGGAACGTTCGTATTTTTCGTTTGTACAACCGCTCAGAACCAAAACAAGGCAAACGATACCGCCCCAAACCTTAAGTCCACTGCCGAGGTATGAAATTAACCAACGCATAACCGGTGCAAGTCTCCTGCAACCGCTATCAGTTTGTAGCAAGCCTGGATTGTCCGGCTTTTTGGATGTAATTGATGTCATGTCCAACTGGACATTCCGATAAAATAAAGGGAGTTCAACAAGTCGAGATCTTAGACAAACTGTGATATTTAGTCGATTCAAAATTCGCAAAGTTACTGGAAGCCTTATCTGCGCCCTGATTTTTCAGCTAGGTTGCAACTTGGCTCTCGCACAGGAAGCCGAAGTACCTTCAGAACAACATTCGATTTTGCAACTCAACTCACCCGCTGAGGTTAAATCAACGCCAACAGTCGAACCAGCCAACCCAGCCGATCCTGCGGCAACCAAAAGCCCTTCTGCTGTGGATTCGAATGACGAAATCCTGAGCGAAGATTCTCTCAATAACATTAACCAATTGGTGACTCGCCTCGTTCTGGAAGCGATACCGCACACGTACTCTAAAGATAAAGACTGGGGTGGCCAGGAAAAACGATGGAATGGAATCCGTTTACGGCGAGACGATGGTGGTCGCCTCGAAACAGAACGCAAATGGAAAATGGTTAACCACGGAACGTGGAAAAAATACTCAGCCACACTTGTCGACCCTGAGAACAAGTTTTCAATCGAAGTTCAGAACCTCCGCCGGACCGAAGGAGAGAAACTAGGATTCGATGTGCTTTTCGCAGCTGATCTTAATTTCAATGCGAGACAAGCGAAATGGGCCAAAGGCGTGCAGCTTTATAGTGTCACCGCAGAGGGGCATGGTCGTCTACAACTACGAGTTGATTGCGAGATGGACGTTAAACTGGACTTGGATGATTTTCCGCCTGATTTGATTTTTGAACCGGTGGTTAAGTCGGCCGAGATCACTGTCGAAGAGTTTCATATCGATCGAGTCAGCAAGTTGGGTGGAGAGTTCGCTCAGCAGATCACTCGTGCAGCGCGTAAAATCCTGGACGAAAAAATCGCGGAAAAAGAAGCCGACCTCGTCGAGAAACTCAACAACGAAATTGAAGAAGAGGGCGAATTGCGACTGGATATCGGAGACTCCTCCGAAAACGAATGGGCAAAAGAAGCGATTCAGTTCCTACCGGGCTCAGTCCAAGAAGCGTTCCCATCCGAGAATGAAGATTCATCTGAGAATGAAGATTAACGACGACAAAGGCAACAAAGGCAAACATGGCTCGACTTTCGAATCAGATCTTCGTCCAGCCCCCTCGTTGCGATCCAGCGACCGCACCCCTTCTAAAAACGGTTGCCGGAATGTATCTGTTCGATGCGGCGCCTAAAACACCAGCCCGGTTGCTGGGAACAAACGCGAACTCGATGTTCGGCTTGGTCCATTTTCTCGAATCATGGACCAAGACACCAACCAACAACACTGACTACGTTCTTAACGCATATCGTGCGCTACAAAAACGCATAACGAACCTTCCCAGTGGAAGGCTCAACCTTCATCCCATTGCCAGCGATGACGGCTCGAACCTTGCTCCCGCAAGGCTGATTTATCAATACATCACGTTGAGCATGTTGGAACAATTCGCAGATGTGCATCAACGAATAAGTGACCGCATTTCGGCTGAATTCTCAAAAATCGAACAAGACCACTCAGCTTCATTTACGAACACCCATCTGAATGCTTCGAACTTCGAGTTCGGATTCCAGTTCAAATCCAAAGACCAAGCAGACTTGTTCTCACAAGCGCTCTACCAATCTGGCATTTACCACGCCCGTTGCAATGAAACGTTTGGTGACCGCAATTTGGATCCAAGTAAAACACTGCAAGAAACTTTTTTCTGCTTTCAATTAAATCTTGCTTTTCGTGGACAACTACTCGATCAGTTCTGGCAAAGGCTCCACCTTGCGTTCGATCACTTTCTTGACCCTAAAGCCGAATACGACTCGTCCGAAATCTTGATGCCCCTGCCCAAAGAAAGCAACGAACAACTTGATTTCCACCGCGCGCTGATTCGAGCCAAAATCACAAGCATCGTTCCACCCGAATTCCAACCGTTGGCTTTTTTGCGGAGTCGACTAAGCGATTACCCTGCTGAACTAAAACCGATCCTGCTGGATTCGGAAACTTACCCACAATACCGAACCCAGATTCTGCAGTTGCAAAGTGAAGTGTATGAACCGGCCCGACGTTCGCCGCCACAAGAATTTGACATGTTGTTCGCTGATCCGGCCCCAAAGCCACTAGCGGCTCTCATGTTAAAGGGCGAGACGATTGTGGGCATGGCGTTTGCCGGCCCACTTAAAAAGTTCACTCAGGAGCGAGGTGTTTCGACCGATCCTTACCTTGATGACCCACGAGTTTACTACAGCATGGACCTGACGATCGCCAAGGAGTTTCGCGGAGGAATGGGCCGGCTTTTGAAACAAGCCCTTGTCTTGCTGGCAATTCAAAATGGTGTGAAAGCGATCCATGGCCGCAACCGTGATCGCATGGCCGCTGGCATGTGGGCTATCAACCTTTCGTTGGGCAGCTTTGAATTGCAGCGGCTTACGGATGATTATCCTGACCAAAATCGGTATCGTGATTGCATTTATTACCGGTGCCCGCTCGAATGGAATTCGGCCCCTCCTGCCCTTCTGGAAAATCTGGAGCTTCAACAAATGATCAACGGTAAAAGCCTTGACTAACGTTTGAAAAATAACGAAGAAAACAAAAAGTAAAATACGCCATCAAACAACTGGAAACTCAAAGTGATCGATTGCAACTTTCCCATAATCCGCTACGAAGCAGACCAATCTGCCCAACAAAGAGGGCAAGCACATGGGGAGGCATGGGGCGATGCGATCGCGGAGTTGGTTGAGATTCGCACCAGCTTGATGCGAGAAAAAAACCAAAGCCTCACCACTCAGCGAATCGAAGAACTTGCGATGGAGCAGTGGGCCATCACCAAAAACTACCACGCTGAACTGGCTGCTGAGTTGACAGGCATCGCAGAGGGTAGCGGCGCATCACTCACGGACCTGATCGTATTGAACAACTACACCGACTTTCGCGACATTCAACCGGTCGAAGATCAAGGGTGCAGCCTGGTCTACGTCAATCAGGATGATGGACCTGTGGTTGGGCAAACATGGGATATGCATGGCAGCGCCAAACGCTACGTCTGCCTTTTGGATATCCATGAACCTAACGGGGAGCGGGTGATCGTGTTCAGCTTGGTTGGCTGTTTGGGCATGATGGGGTTTACTTCACGCGCTACCGCAATGGGAGTCAACAACATCAACACCGACGGTGCACAAGCCGGAGCGCTCTGGCCAACGATCGTTCGGTCTGTTTTGCAAAAGCCTAACCAAGCCGCCATGGCGAAATGTTTGTTAGACGCACCCAAAACCTCGGGGCACAACTACCTGATCGCGGGTACCGACCAAGCAGAAATGTGGGAGGTCGCCCCCGGAGTCAGTGAGTGCGTTGGCCGCAAGCAAAACGGCGAATCGGGGTTTATCTTTCACACCAACCATTGCTTGGGCACAGACGTGGCAGCTAGAGAGACTTCAATCTCCCAGAATTCAACGACCTACATTCGTCATGGACTGCTTGAGAAAAAACTTCCCAACGTACGGAACTGGCAAGGAGTTTACGATCTTATGAACGATCACGAAGGCTACCCCAAGTCAATCTGTTCCAATTTTCAGACTGATGCCCAAGACCCCTCAATCACGTGCGGCGGCGCGGTCGGTAGCCTGCAAACCGGCAAAGTCACAATGTGGCGCGGCGACCAGATGCACGATAAAAACTTTGTTGAGCACCAGTTCCAAATCGTTTTCAATTAACCCCATGACGCAAGAAGACTTCTACTATTCATGGACTCCTCAGAACGCACGGGTTGATTTCCCGGTTGCTCGGGCTGAGCTTGACCAATTTGTCCTAGCCGATGGTCGCCGGATCTACGATTTCATCTCTTGCAGCTTTCAAGCTAATTTTGGGCACAGCCAACCGGTGATCATGAACCGGGTCAAGGAGCAGTTATCGGTAATGCCGATCGCTTCGCCCAAAAGCACGTTTGCGCTCAAGCAATCGGTTTCCAAACGACTCAACCGTCTGATCGACCGTGGCCCAGGTAAATTGTTTTACACCGTCAGCGGTGCCGAGTCGGTCGAAAACGCACTCAAGATCGCGAGGCAGATCACCGGTCGAAAAATCGTGCTTGCCCGGCAGAAAAGCTACCACGGTGCGAGTCTTGGCGCGTTAAGTGTGACTGGGGATTGGCGCAACCCGCCTCATCTAACATTTGACGAGGGGACCGTTCGAATTCCTGAGCACGAAGATGATCCGGACTTGCACGAGACAAAACAAATCATCGCCGAAACCGGTCCAGAGACTATTGCCGCTGTCATCTTGGAAACGATTAGTGGCACGAACGGGATGTCGATTCCAGAGCAAAAATGGTTCGACGGAATTCAAGCCCTTTGCCGCGAGTTCGGTATCAAACTGATCCTGGACGAAGTACTGGTGGGCTTTGGCCGCTGCGGTCCGGCGTTCGCCTTTCACGACTTTGGACTTTCTCCCGACTTAGTTTGTATGTCCAAAGCGATTACCGGTGGCTACATTCCATTTGGTGCGGTGTGGACTCACCCTGAAATTTCCTCGCACTACGACCAGAACATGTTGGCCTGTGGCCTGACTAATTACGCGCATCCGTTGGGCCTGGCTGCTTTAGATGGAGTTTTACAGCTCTTGGAAGACTCAGAATTCGAACAGCTGAAACGGGTCAATGAGAAACTGTTTGGTGACTTTGTCCGTTCACTGGGTGAAAACTCGCTGGTTCAAGAGGTTCGAGTCAAAGGCTTGATGGCTGCAATCTATCTGAACCATCCTGCGCCAACTTGGCAAAATGGATTTGACGCTGGGATGCATCTGTACGGTAAAGGCAACATGAACATACTGGCTCCTCCCTACAACACCGACAGTCAAAAGATGCTGAATGCGTTGGTTAAATATACAGAACTTGCAGGTTTGTGAACCTATTTGACACCAGCCTGTCAAACCTGAAATCAACCCAATTGCCAACCGTTCCAACTGTCAAAAACCTAGCACGCGATGATCCGATGGGTATTTCAAAAGGCGATTTCCACAAATACCCGCGCACGCCTCATTTGGCTGGGTCGCAAGGCACCACGGATGACAAACATCTAGGCAGCGTTGATACGCAAAAAATGGTTAGCGATCCATCTTTGATCGTCGAAGAGAAATTGGACGGCACCAATGTCGGAATTCACTTTGCTGAAGGCCAGTTGGTTTTGCAATGCCGAGGGCACGAAATCACGGCCGGCATGCATCCGCAATACGATCTTTTCAAAAAGTGGGCCGATGCAAAACAGGGAATGCTTCGAGAGACTCTCTCTGATCGTTTCGTGATCTATGGTGAATGGATGTACGCGCGGCATTCGATCTGGTACCGCGCTCTGTCTCATTACTTCTTTGAATTCGATATTCTGGACAAACAGCGGAACCTCTTTTTGGATCTGGCATCTCGAATAGAACTTTTGGAAGGGACTGGGATAAAAACCGTTCCCATCTTGCATCGAGGAACGATTAGACTGAACGAGTTACCAGAATTGATCGGGCGTTCCCAATTCGACTCTCAGTTCGAGAATCCAGTTACGGGCCAAACCGACGATTTGATGGAAGGGCTCTACTTCCGTACTGAATCCGACGGGATCGTCACAGCACGCAGCAAATTCGTACGTCCGGAGTTTACTGAGAAAGTAAAGCAAAGTACGCATTGGAAGTACGAAAAAATGGTTCCTAATTCACTTGCTGAATCGGCGGATATCTGGTCATGACAGTCACAATAAAAACGTGGACCGACCTCCGTTCAGCGGGTGATCAGGACATCCTGGCTTGGGCAGAGAATCAACCGTGGGCCAAAGAAATGGCCAACTGCCAACAAGACCCGATTTGGCATGCCGAGGGCGATGTCTGGACTCATACGAAAATGGTTTGCGACCAACTTTATCAGTTGCAACCCTGGAGCAAACTTTCTCGAAGCACCCAGTTAAAACTACTGTTAACTGCTCTCTTTCATGACGCAGGAAAACCTGCAGTAACTCATGTCGAAGAAGCAACCGGCCGAATCCGTTCGCCAAAACATGCCCAACATGGAATGCGAATCGCACGTCGGTGCCTGATGGAAATTCAATGCGATGTTCAACTACGAGAGGAGATCTGCAATCTCATCCTGTTTCATGGAAGGCCTCCCTATTTAGGTAAAAAATCGAAAAGGTATCTCGGCAACCGATCGTTGGCGGACAGTCAACACGCCGAATGGGAACTGGTACGGCTTTCTAATTACATGGACCATCGTCTGATGCACCTGTTTGCACTGGCCGATGCAAGGGGGCGGATTTGCAAAACGGGAACCAACCGGGAAGACGTCATCGAACTTTGGGCTTTACTGGCTGAGGAGCTGGGCTGTCTCGACCGACCGTATCGTTTCGCCAATGACCATGCAAGATTTTTGTTTCATCGGAACAAGTTGGATAATTTGCATTACGCCCCGCACGAAAACTACAGTTGTAAAATGACGATCATGGTCGGATTACCTGGAGCAGGCAAAGACACGTGGCTACGGCAGAACCGCCCAGAGCTCCCTATCGTTTCGTTAGACCAATTTCGGCAGGAACTAAAAGTCACTCCCACCGATAATCAGGGAGTCGTGGTTCAAGCCGCCCGCGATCGCTGTCGGGAGTACCTGCGCACCGGAACCGATTTTGCGATGAATGCAACCAATACGACTCGCCAAATTCGACAACTGTGGACCGACATTGGCGCGGACTACAACGCATGGATCGAGATGATTTACATCGAACCGAGCATTCCGCTGCTGATTGAGCAGAACTCCAGTCGCGATGCCCAAGTCCCAATAGATGTGATTCAACGGCTGATCGACAAATTAGATCCTCCCACCTTAGCAGAGTGTCACAAACTTCATTTTGTGGAAACGTAAAGAACGTAGCTAGAAATTCAAAAATCAACTACGCTGACGGACTGAGTTACTCGCCGACAAAACTTGTGAAAGCTGTTGAATACGATGAATAAAGTTTTCCCGGATGCAAAGTCCGCTTTGCATGACATCACCGACGGAATCTCATTGATGTGCGGAGGTTTCGGACTTTGCGGGATCCCCGAAAACAGTATCAAAGAGGCCGTTCGGCGAGGGATCAAGAACGTCCACGGAATCTCGAACAACATCGGTAATTCCGGGCGCGGAATGGCTTTGATGTTAAAGGCTCACCAGATTTCGGAAGCGACGTGCAGTTACATCGGCGGCAATCCCGACTTGGAAGAACAGATGTTTGCGGGCGAAGTTAAAGTCAACTTGATTCCGCAAGGTACTTTTAGTGAGCGAATTCGAGCTGCGGGAATGGGCATTCGAGCGTTCTTTACACCGGCCGGAGTTGGTACTCCTGTTGCCGAAGGCAAGGAGATTCGGGAATTCGACATTCCTTGTATGCTTGAGTTGCCATTACGAGCAGATTTCGCGTTTATCAAAGCCCAGCGTGGTGACACGATGGGCAACCTTTGGTTCAAAGAGACCGCTCGGAACTTTTCGCCGCTGATGGCGATGGCTGCAACAGTCTCAATTGTCGAAGTCGAGGAGCTTGTACAACCAGGTGAAATTGAGGGCGAGAACGTTCACCTGCCTGGTGTTTTTGTGCAACGAATCTATCAAGGTCACGACTACGACAATGTGATCGAAAAAGCGATCTATTCAGATGCGGAGCAGGCTTAATTCTGTTCAACCAGATTATATGATCGGCCTGTTCCAACTATCCATGGGCATTTAACTTCCGGATCAATCATGACCGAAACCGAGAACCAATCTATTGCGATGTCGTTGGAACACCGCACGTTTCGCGACGATGAATTCTGGCAAGCGATTCCCGGCTGGTCTAATATCACGCGAGAGCAATTCGGTGATGACAAATGGCAATCCAGAAATGCGATTCGCAAGTTGTCACAGGTCAAAGAGATACTAAAACATCGTGTCAGTGATGAACTGATCGCGGACATTGATGCGGGCCTGAAAATCGCACCGATGAATATTCGCATCACACCTTATGTGTTCTCACTTTTTGATTGGGACAATCCAATCGAAGACCCGTTGAGAAAGCAATTTCTGCCGATCGCATCTCAGATGCTGCCTGATCACCCTTACTATTTGGCTGATTCGCTTTACGAAGACGTCGATTCACCCGTGCCGATGTTGACCCATCGCTATCCTGACAAAGTTCTGTTCCTTCCGCTTACGACTTGTCCGGTTTACTGTTCCTACTGTACCCGGAGCCGAATTATCGGTGGCAGCACAGACAACATTGAAAAAAACACCTATGGTGCAAACGCAGCCAAATGGGAACCTGCGTTTGAGTACATTCAGCGGACACCTCAAATCGAAGACGTGGTTATCTCAGGTGGCGATGCGTTCAACATGACGGGCAAACACATTCGTCATATCGGTGAGCGTCTTCTAAACATTGATCACGTTCGCCGGATCCGCTACGCAACCAAAGGCATTGCCATATTGCCAATGAAGATCCTCAACGATGAGGCTTGGATGGAAGGCTTTTTAGACGTCCATCGCTTTGGGCGTGAAAAAGGGAAGCAGGTCGTTATCCACACTCATTTCTCTTCGCCCAACGAGATCACCGAGTGGAGTCGACTGGCAATGGAAAAGCTCTACGCAGAAAAAGTGATCGTCCGTAACCAGGCCGTTATGCAACAAGGCGTAAATCATGAAATGAAAGTTATGGTCGGACTGACCAAAAAACTCTCCTACATGAATATTCGCCCCTACTACGTCTACCTTCATGACATGGTCCCTGGCTGTGAGCACTTGCGAACAACGCTCGCCGAAGGAATCGAGCTGGAAAAACAAGTACGTGGCATTACTGCTGGATTCAACACGCCTACTTTTGTCTGCGACGCTCCTGGAGGAGGAGGGAAACGACATGTCGCCTCACATGAACATTACGACAAAGAAAGCGGGGTCAGCGTTTGGAGAGCACCTAACGTCAAACCTAACGAACTATTTCTGTATTTCGATCCGCTGTACAAACTGTCTAAAGAAGCAAACAGCCGCTGGAACGATCCTGTACAGCGAGAGTTGATGGTCCACAACGCGTTGACATCGGTGGACGCGAAAATAGGCGCGGAAGGCCGAAAGAAGATAAGCGCTAGACTTGAGCGATCGTTTCACCAACCCAAGTAGATTGCTTAATAACCCGAGACGTGTGTTTGGAAAACTCGAAATCCAGAACCTGTTGAACTGAGGGACGAGCGGGCAGCCCATAAACTTTTGCCATCATTGTCCGAATCTTCTGGTCTTGCAACTGAGTTTCTCGTTGGCCTTCTGTCATCGACAGTATCCAACTCCGGGGAATATCCAGTTCTTCTCCAGAAAGGGAAACGCGAACATTATCGCCTCTGAACTCTCGAAAGTCACAAACGAAAAAATCGGTGCCGTTTTTGACATAGGTATTTAGCAAAACACGATCGCAAGGGACCTCAGTTTCGGTCCAAGCAATTCCGAAACACAAGCTGTGGTCGCCGTCGCGAAACACATTTAAAACTCGCCCCACGTGTTTTTCGTTTTGAATCTCAACTTCAACGGGCAACCCACGAATTACATTCAGCATTTCCAAGCCGCGAATGCAAGCGCCGCCAATCGATTGATCGACCAGTTGAACCGCGAAGCAGTTATCCAGGATCGAGATTTGGCAAACCTCGTCTTGAAGTTTGATTCGCGAAAAGTAACGTCGATTATCGGGCATAACAGGTCTTATTTGAGTGAGTTTCTGACAAACCCTATTTTTCTGGCGCAACGTATAAGCAACCAATCGACATTTACTGGTACAAATCTCTTATCTAGATTGATAAAGTGCAGGTTGTCCCGAAAATTCCAATATTCATCTTTTAGAACAGTCAATTGTGAGTACTTCCCCCAACGGTTGGTCAAAATTAGAAATGGCTAACGAGATCGCGCGTTCACTGGAAACAGGCTCGAGCCTTAATCTTGGAATTGGCATGCCGACGCTGATCGCCGAGTGTATTACGCCCGAACAGCAAATCATCATCCATTCTGAGAACGGAGTGCTTGGCGTCAGCGGACGTCCGACCCGACAATCGGTATCGCCGACTTTGATCAATGCTGGCAAAGAAACGGTTTCGGTGAAAGCTGGAGCAAGTTTTTTTGACAGCGCCACCAGCTTTGGAATGGTACGAGGTGGCCATATCGATTGTTGTGTGCTGGGTGCAATGGAAGTCGACGTGGAAGGCAATCTTGCCAATTGGATGATCCCGGGAAAGAAAGTTACCGGCATGGGAGGCGCGATGGACTTAGTCCACGGCGCCAAACAGATCATTACGATGCTGGGTCACTTTTCAAAAAAGGGCGAGTGCAAACTACGGCCTCGTTGCGCCTTACCCTTGACCGGTATGAAAGTCGTTCACAAGATCGTGACCAATCTGGGTATCTTCGAGCCGACCGGCAAAACGTTTCGCGTCATCAAACTTGCTCCAGACGTAAGCAAAGACGATCTCGGCCTGGATCCCGCTCTGCTGAGCTAGAACGGACCTTTTACCTGCAAAAGTAACTTTGCCAAATCGCTACAATCAATCCTGCAACCTTTGGATCAGACATGCCGACTGCTATTTTCTTCGGTGGAATTCGCACTCCTTTCTGTCGCGCTCACAAAGGTGCCCTGGCCGACTTGCGGCCTGATGACATGCTTGTCGAACTCCTTGCGGCCAATCAAGCTCGCTTGCCCAACGAACTCAACGCACAAACGCCAGACGACTTGATCGTAGGTTGCGCTTACCCGGAAGGCGAACAGGGCTACAACCTGGCCCGTATGGTTTCGATCGGACTTAACTGGCCCGTCCCAGGTGTGACGGTTAATCGTTTGTGTGCGAGCAGCTTGGAAGCAGTCGGTACTGCCGCGGGGCAAATTTCAGGAGGGTGGGGAAAATACTATGCCGTTGGTGGTGTGGAGTCGATGAGTCGAATTGTTCGCCGAGGCGCGAGCTTTAGCGAATCGGAGTTGATCAAGAAAGCCAACCCGCACGCCTATGTTGCCAATGGAGAAACTGCCGAGCGCGTCGCAGACAACTTTCCACACATCACTCGCGCGAAACAGGAACTGCTTGCCAGTCGGAGTCATCAATCTGCAAACGAGGCTTACGAAGCAGGCAACTATCAAAACCAGATTCACCCTTTGGCAACGCAACGAGACGAGTTTATTCGTTACCCGGTCAACCACGAAAAAATAGCCAGCCTTTCACCCGCGTTTCGAGAAAATGGAACCGTAACCGCGGCGACCAGTTCGCCTTTGTCTGATGGAGCAACCGCTGGCTGGGTTCTGGAAAAGAACTTTGCGAACGATCATGGGATCGAGAGCGGATTGGAAATTGTCGATATCGCTGTTGCTCATGTCGCGCCCGAGTTAATGGGGATGGGACCTGTGCCAGCCACGCAAAAGATCTTTGAACGACAGGGGATCACAGCAAACGACCTATCCGTGGTCGAAATTAACGAAGCGTTCGCAATCCAAGTGCTCGCGTGTTTGGAACAACTGCAAATTCCACTGGAGATCGTAAACAACTGGGGTGGGGCATTGGCCTTGGGGCATCCATTGGGCGCCACAGGTTTACGGCTGATGATGACACTGGAAAGCAGAATGGCGACAGCGGCTCATGGCGATTTGGGCCTGGCGACTCTGTGTGTAGGAGGCGGACAAGGAATGTCGATTTTGGTCAAAAAGTTTTAACCATTAGTTAGTCCGAAATAGTATTCGACCGAAATCAGTACTCAGCGAAATGGGTGGGGATCCAAGTCCAAGGGTTGTAACTTTCTGCGCACCAATTCAGGGACCGTGCAATTCAAAACCCTGTCATTTCCAGCCTCGTCTTTTACGGTAAATGTGGCGGCCACTTCGCCATCCGCCTTTCGTTTCAACCTGTAAACATACTTGCGTACATCTGGATCCTTGACGTGGGACTGCGAGCCAGATACGACTTCCAGTTCTCCTTGCGAATCACTGATCTGGAGGTTGGGCATTTCAAAATCAAAGCCCTCCGGAATACTTGTGAAATTTCTCAGTGTTAGCGTAACAGTGTTCACCGCAAAACGACCTTTGCCTGCCATAGCGATTTCGTTTCTAATCTTGAGGCTCTTGACATAAAGCTCCCAATCCACGAGTTCCAAGGGTACAAGTTTTCGCAGATAATCTTCTCGGCGTTGGGCATTCGGAAAAGTCCTCGCCGCAATCGCAGTCGCTTCTTCCAACTCTAGAATTTGGACTCTCGTGGGCGAAAATTCTGCAGGCTGATAAGAGAATCGTCGGGCCTCATTGGCCCCTTCTTTGAGAACATAATCACCCGTTAAGATGACAGGATAAATAGCCCTACTCGCCTCGCCGTTCTCAATTTCTGCTAATCCCTCAGCGGAACCGTCAAACTTCGGTACGATTCGAGGCGTCCCGGTATACACCGCACTCTCGAAAACGAGATCCCGTTCTGCATCCACTCGAATGATGCCTAGAATTCTGAGCTTGCCTTCGGCACGAACGTCGGTCCAAGCCGTTAGCGGAACCGCAACCTCGTCGTCAGCATCTTCCTGTTGGGCAGCGAATCCCGGGGTAGCCAACAATGCCAAACAAAAAACGCAATTCAGCATACCGAACCGCCAATGCAATAGTCGAAAAAACATATTTACTCGTATTCTATAAAAGCAAAATTGGAACTACATTGATTCAAGCAAAGTGAGCTTAGTTGTTGTCAGGCACCAACTGGCCTGCTCCCCAAAAGTTGTTCCATGTGATATGAGAGGGAAGCGTCCCGAAAATTGTTAGAAGTTGAAAAGTGGTCTCCCGAAGGCGACGATGTCGCCCTTCGAAATTCAACTTTCATACGTCGGCAGCAACCGACGGGGAGACCACAATGGACGAGCGTAATATTTTTGAGACCCTTGGGCAAGTTTCTTCTAGTGAAGCTGGAGATATCTTTCGAAACTTTCTTCGGGGTAGTGTCCGGCAGATGATCTGCGAGGTGATGGCAGCGGAAGTCGACCAGCTCTGCGGCCCTAAGCACCACCCAAACGGCAGTGGCTTTATTCGGGCAGGATCGAGCTCAGGCCGCGTCGTTATCGAAGAGCGGCGTGAAGAGCTCATCCGTCCTCGCGTTCGGCAGCAAGACGGGCTCGACGTTGGCACGCTTTACATTGAGCCAGGGAGTCCGTGGCAGAACGCCTTCGCTGAGAGCTTCAACAGTCGCTTTCGAGACGAGTTCCTGTCACTGGAAGTGTTCGACAATTTATTGGCGGCGAAACGCCTGACCCACCAGTGGCGATTGAACTACAACGAGCGCCGTCCACACAGTTCACTTGGCTATATGACCCCAGCGGAATTCGCCCGGCAGTGTCCTGCTTCAGTCGCTTGCGCTCCTTCAGCAGAACACTGCCGGAAGGATCAAGAAAACCACGTAGAATTTAACCAACCCGTATTCTCATAACCCTTGGTACAGAAAATGGGGGCAGTCCACAACTGTATTTCAATCCGGCGAAGGTGTAGCGTCGATACTACTCTGGAATTTCTCATCGTCTTGCTTCGCAAAGAGTGA
>CAZDBA010000060.1:12245-26162 GCA_964503615.1 uncultured Pirellulaceae bacterium | reverse complement strand
CTTCAGACCCTCCTTCAGATCCACCTTCAGATCCACCTTCAGATCCTCCTTCAGACCCTCCTTCAGATCCTCCTTCAGATCCACCTTCAGATCCTCCTTCAGATCCTCCTTCAGATCCTCCTTCAGACCCACCTTCAGATCCGCCTTCGGAACCTCCTTCAGAACCTCCTTCATTTGGATCTTGTTCGTTTTCAGTAGACTGTTCTTTTTCTGCTCGTTCTTTTTCAAGCTCTTCGATGTATTCTTTGAGCGCTTTCATCCGCTCGGCGTCTGTTGTCTGCTCGTTCATCGATGGCGAGCCGGATTGCAAATTGTCGTCCCTTTGGCCATCGGCATCTGGGTCACCCTGCTTGCCAGAATTGGCGCCGTTGCTCCCGGAGTCTTGCGTCGAATTTTCGCCTGTATCGCTTCCCTGATCTGCCGAATTCGTGGTGTTGTTGGTCGCTCCTTGTTGTTCCGATTTTTCGCCGGTCCCTTGCCCGCCGTTTGCCGATTGAGAACCAGCATCATTGGTCTGCGATTTCGCTCCCTTTCCTGCTCGAGCTTGGTTCGGATCGTTTTGAGAGTCGGACGAGCCATCAGTTCCGTCTTGTGAAGAGTTCTCATCACTTTTTTGGCCTGGCTCACCTTCGTTGGGGTCTGGATTACCTTCTTCGCCGTGATTGTCATTTTCAGGACTGTTTCCGGTTTCAGATTGGGGGTTGGAATCGCTTTGCTGTCCGGTCCCATTATCGTTACCGCCGTCTTGAGATTGTGAGTCGGTGCCGTTGCTGTCCGAGTCGTTTAGTTGTTGCTCATCTTCGTTTGTTTTCGGATCACTTTGGCTATCGTTCTGGGAACCAGTTCCATTGTTTGAATCGGGTTCGCCCGAGTTACCTTGCTCGTTTTGTTGGCCCTCTGTTCTTTGCTGACGCTGTTCCTGTTCTCGTGCTTGCTCTTCTTGATCTCGCTTGATCTCCTCGTCCCTTCGCTGTTCGTCAATGTTCGGGTCGGCTTGAGTAATGGTGATCGTGTAGTTTTCTGTGCGAGCGGTATTGGGATCGGAAAGTTCGCTGAACGGCGACCGCCTATTGTCAGCGACCGAAGCAAACATGATCAGTTTGTCACCCGGCGACAATCCAATCTTTTCTGGCACGATCCAGTGTTGGGTTTTCACTCGCTTCTGGATTTTTGATTTTGAAACGGGAAAGTCTTGAGCCAGCAAACTCGCTCCACGATTTTCCAAATGAAGCTTGACCGAACTTAGCCCGTAGTCGAGGTCTCTGGCTGCTGCCAGAACATTGAGTGCGGAATTGACCGGAATGGAGATTTCAGTTTCGGTAGGTTCGATGATTTCGATTTCGGGGGCCAAGTCAGGAGTAATGCCAACCGGGTAGACATTCGCGTTCTGATTTTTTTCGCCGCTCGATGTCTCGTAGCGAAGGCGGTAGTGGGTAAACGCGGGGGCAGAACGCTTTGAATTCATGGTCAGAATAAATGTGCCCCAGATCTTATTGTCTTCTACGATCAGATCGCTTGAATTAACGACTTTCAGGTTCTCAAAATCGTTTCCGTCCGCATTGAGATATTCGATATAGGCGATCTTGGCAGGCATGTTGGTCACGGCATTGATCAGGACTTTTGCGCCCTCCGCGCTGCTGACTTCGCCATTTCCTGTTATCGTCCGTACTGGCAAGCCGGTGTACGCGGGCGGGGTGACTCGCAACGATTCGATCGACACCGAGGGCTGCGGGCGAACGTTGACGTTGTACCAACTCGATTCCCCATCCAGTGCGACGACCTTGTACTTAAGGCTTTGTTGGATCCCGCTGCCGTTGGTTCGTAGTTCAGCAAAGTAGGTCCCTGGATCGGTTGGGATCATGTCGATCGGAACGTCTCGGTACTGCCCGTCTTCGGTAGTAAAAATAAGTTGCACATCGGTCGGCTCGTGGCGTCCGCGGATCTTTGCCGTTACTTCCAGCGTATCGCCAAAGAAGAGATCGGCATCGCCCGGCTCGACCGCCAAGACTCTTACGATCGCAGGTCGGGAGATATCAGAAAACGGACTAAGGACACGTGCTACGGTTGAGAGTGGACTTTTGGGAGAAATGAACGCGTAGAGCACCATGATGATCGTAAGGCCAACCACAATGAATCCGCTGCGGATCAAATGGGATTGGTCGACTGATTCACTGGCCGAAACTTGACTCAGATCTTCAGCAGCGGCACGAGACATCGCGTTGGCGATCGAAGCGTTGCCTGTGGAACCACCTGCCTTTGTCCAGAGGTAGTTGATCAAACTGTTCTTGAAGCGAGGTTTGGATTGCTCAATCATTCGCGCTGCATAACGCGGGTTGATCTTTTTCAAAAACAAAGGCAGCACATAAGAGACGCCGATAAAGATAAATCCGCCAAGCAACAAAATCAGGCCAATGCAACGACCGACCGTACCCAAAGGCCAGATCCAGCTGTCGATCAAAGCGAACACGAGCAAGACACCTAACGTCCAAGCCGCCATCGTAAACAGGCCCGTGAACAGATCGACCGTTTTGATTCGGACACGTGTCTTTTCCAGTTGATCATCGATGTAGTGATCGTACTGGGATGCGGGCGCAGGTTGAGTAGTGTGAGTCGACATATCAATATCTTATGTGATCATTACGGTCGCGTCGGGACCGATTTTGCCTTGCCCGACTATATTATAGACGGCGTTGCGGCGGGGAAAGTTGCAATAAAACGTTAGATTGCCGATAGAACGGGGCTTTGAGCCGATTTGATTACCAAATAGTCCTCGACATTGGGACAGTTTTGGCGATTTTGGCGAGATTGACGCATGACCACCAAAGGGCCGATACAAGCGAAGGCAACCTACCGCGCGCTCCAGGTAAGCAATAAAATTCACATCCTTTATAATCTTCATTTTGTTGCTTTGACCATTTGGTTGCTTTGAATAGTCAATACAGTTACGAAATTGTTTGGTCAGGAATTTAAAACGGGATCTGAATATGCAAGAGTTGTTTACAAGTCTCTACGCCTACAACAAATGGGCAAACGATAAAATTATTGGATTGTGCGATGGCTTGTCCGATGCCCAGTTGGATCAACCCAAAGAAATGGGAATGGGGACTCTGCGGGCAACACTGTTTCATATTCTTACCGCCGATGTCGTGTGGGTGGAGCGTTGGGAGTCGTCGCCATGGCGTGAATTTCCAAACGATCCAGCAGGAAAGTCGATTGCGGAGATCGCTCAGTCGCTTGACGAAGTCGGACGTCGACGTTTGGACTTGATACAGCAGCACCAGCCGGATCATTGGAACGCCACGATCAAATATCAGGACAGCAAGAAAACCGAATACAGTCATCAGCTTCACGATTTACTGCTTCACGTGTGGATACACGGCATCCATCATCGAGCCCAAGCACTCAATTATCTCAAGCAGTTCGATCGTACGATTCCTGCCGGTATCGACTGGCTTTTTTACAAACTGGCCACCGGCTCCACGACTCAATCTCCTGAAACTGTCGAAACGATGACCGGTCATGGCCTTGGGGTGAACGAGTCGATTGGTGACGACGTCCAGTGGCGGCTGCGCTCGGTAAAGCGACTTTTTGAATATGGTGACTGGGCCTTTAACCAAGTTATCGATAACGCAATGTCGCTGGATGATGCAGCACTTGACCGATCGTTTGACATGGGGCGAGGTTCTATCCGCAAGAGCTTGCTCCACATGTATGATGCGGAGTTGTTTTGGGTGACCAACTGGAACAGTGGCGGCGCTCCGTTTCCGCAAACCGCTGAGTCAACGTCCATGTCGGAGTTGAAAGGTATGTGGGCAGCAAATGCAAAGGAGCGAAATGCTTACTTGGCCAACGTCGACCAACAAGACGCAGTCCGCATTGTTGAAGTTTCTTTTGGTGGCCCACCGATCCGCATCCTTGTCGGCGAGGCAGCTGTTCAGCTAACAATGCATGGAGCCCACCACCGTGCTCAGGTGGTCAACATGTTCCGCCAGTGCCAATCGCCGATCGGGGACATCGATTTGCTTTACGGGCTAGAGCATCTGAGCAAGCCGGGTTAAACATGTTTGCCCAGCTTTTGAAATCTACTTTTCGCCTCGTGAGTAGTTTTTGTAGCGGTGCTCAAGGTAGATTCGCATCAAGCGATTTTTGAGTTCTGCTGGCGAAAGCTTGTCCAGTTTTTCATGTTGTTCGGCGGTCAATTGAGTTTGATAAAAATCACGCAGGTCGGCGTCGCTGACATAGGGTTGGCTGTTTAGGAGTAAGACGAATTTTTTCCGGTCACTCTTGTCTTTGTCGTCGATCATCTGCCTTGACCGAGTGCCCAACGATGAATAAAGCTCGGAGAATTTCTCGTCGGTAACCAACTCCAGCACTGATCTAAGTCTGTAGTTGATCAAGAGCCGCATCAAATCCTCCGGGGCCACGTCGGAGTTGATCCAATTCAGTCGTCGATTGGAATTTTTGAGTTTTTTGAATTCGCGTCGGACAAAATCTTTGTTGTCGTGAGCAAGTTGTTCGAACCACTGAAAGACAATCTCTTTGTCTTCTTCGTTCAAATTGTTTCCAAACATGTTACGCCGCATTGCCCGTTCGATCGTACGAATTGCATTGATCCGTTCCTCGGCAGGCTTGCTTTGAAGATCAAGCATTTGGTCTCGATCAATTTCCTGTAGCCAAGCGTCGTAGACTCTCAGTCGCTCCATTAACGCGTCTCGATTTTCATTTTCCAGAATCTTGTTATGGAAATCGCGAAACGCTTGTTGTGTGGGTTCGGGCAATTGCTGAAACCGTTCGACCTTCCGTTGTAAGTCGGCTTTTCTTTCGTCGCTGAGCGAATCGAGGGTTTCTGCTGAGAACTCCCAGACGAACTCGGCAGGCTCTTCCGTTTCAATAATTGTGCTGTCGCTCAACAAGCCCTTGTTGTAGAGCAGGTCAACGAACTCGATCGTTTTTGCCGATTCATACAGTTCGTAATTGGCCAGCAAAGGCATGTCCGCGATCAGTGTTCGTAGCGGAGCATCCTGTTGCCACTTGGCAAACGTGTACGTGCCCAGGCAGGCCAGCAGCGGAAGACCGATCATGCATGCGGCCCGCAGTGGAAAGGTCCAAAATTTCTTTTGCCCACGAAGAACTGTTTTGGTCTGATCGCCGATGACCATTTCCATCGTACTTCGTGTAAACGAATCAGTGGGCTCGACTGCAGGCAGAGCATCCAGCATGTCCCAAGTCCGTTCCAGACCATTGAGTTGTTTACGGAATTTTTCGCAAGTGGTTAGCCTTTTTTCAACCTCGATGATTTCCGCTTCACTCAGCTCACCGTCGAGGTACGCAACCAGCGTCTCTTCGTCTTTATTGAGTTTTTGTTCTTCAGTGGTCATCGTTCTTAGTCTATTTATCCGGTTGGTCGGAGTTGTCGTGTTTTAGTTTGCTTCCCGTTTCAAAGTAAGGAGCAAGGATCTCTTTCAATTTTCCTCTCGCCCGTGACAGCAGTGATTTGACCGCTTGGGTGCTCAGTTCCATTGATTCCGAAATTTCTATGTAGCTCATGCCCTCGAATTTAGAAAGCAAAATTGCCATACGTTGTCGTTCGTTCAGTTGACCAATGGCCAGTCGTACAATCTCCGCACGTTCCGACTGGTCTAAAAGACGCGCCGGCATCAGGCGGCTTTCTTCCTGAGCCATGTTGTCCAGTGGTCGTACTAAAAACGATCCGCTAGGGGACGCATTCAAATTGTATTCTTTTCGTCGCGAGAGCTTGCGAAGTGCATTGCTCGCAACGTTGTGTGTGATCGTAAATAACCAAGTCGAAAACTTTGCGCCTGCTGTATAGGTTCCACGGGCTCGATAGACTCTCATAAAAACCTCTTGGGCAAGGTCTTCTGCCTGAGTCCGATTCACCATGTGTTCCAGAATCGCTATCAAACGAGCTTGGTACTTGGCAACCAATTCTTCGTAAGCTGCCGCGCTGCCGTTGCGCACTTTTAGCATCAACCGGACATCGGGGTCAGTCAATTCATACTTGTTCGGTGTTTTCTGTTCGGAGTCGGCCTCGATCGCTTTCGAGACTTTTTCGACTTCGACGGTTTCGCTTTTCGCCAAATTATTTCCTGCCGCCAGTCAAAGAAGAAGAGACCAGTTTAACCGAAGTCCAAAACGAGAAGCATACTTGTCAGTGCCAAATCCAAAAATTCGGGACTCTTAATTGCAAGCATTCTCTCGTGCTGTTTATGTTGGTTTTACCGAGGCTTTTCCTTTGTGATCCATTAAACCCATTGTGTCTCAAAAGGTTTCGGTGGTTAGATGCTCGGTAAGTAGAAACTTAACCGTTGCGGTAAATCTCATACAGATTACCGTAGTCGAAAGTGACGACAGCATCGAAATGACTGTCGTACGCTACGCACCTTGCCCAATCGCAATGAACGAAAGGTGACGCTCGCAATGGCGGAGATGGAAACCGGTCCACTCGTCATGGGAAAGGGTACCGAGTACCGGGTGAGGCGGGTGAGGGTTTTTGTAGTCGCGAAATTCTTTTATCGCTTTTAACAAGCGAGCTTTTTCAGTTTGAAAGTCGGCTGTTTTGGGAGGTTCCAGAGCGTGTCGAATTGCGGCGGGGATCGGAATCCACGGCGGAAAACGGTACCGCGTTATGACCCAGCGAACGGGCCTCGCCAGAGCTCGAACTAACCTTGGGTAACCGGCAGGTAGACCTTTGATCGAACCTTCAAAGGCTGCGGCCAGATGAAAGAAATTTTGAGCTGCGGTCCATCGCCGCAGGGTTCGATGGCTATCCAACGTGATCTGTTCAAGGTGGTCAAGCAAATCATCGAAGTTGTTAAACTTGAGTTTCATTTATGACATCTCTGTGCAAGTCGCAATTTGCACTGCATCAGGAATCGGCCGATGTGCCCAAGTTGACCCGCGGCGCCTTTGCCGTCGACCTTCTTAACTGCCCACAGGCGGCGTTGATCGAATCGCCTTTTCGTTGCCGAAACATGATCACGATTCCTTCTTTTTCCAAAATCCCTTTGAAGCGGGTGATCACTGACGGCGAAGGTGTTTTGTACTCAAGTCCCTCCACGGTGTTGTAAGGGATCACGTTTAGAATTGCCGTTTTGCCAGCCAACAACCGAGCCAGTTGACGAGCGTGTTGAGGTTGGTCGTTAATGCCGGCCAGCAGCACATACTCAAAAGTCAATTTGCGACCTGACGTCTCAAAGTATTGGTCTGCCGCAGCCAGCAAACGCTCGACTCCAACGTTCTTGTTGGTCGGTACAATCCGGGTTCGTAGTTCGTCGTTAGGAGCATGCAATGAAATCGCAAGGTTGTAACGGCTGTCCAGTTCGGCAAGCTTGCAAATCGCTTCTGGAATTCCCACGGTCGAGATCGTAATGCGACGAGGGCTGATGCCCAGTGAATCTGCCGAGGTCGCTTCGGTTAGAGCCTGTAAGACGTTTTTCAAATTGGCCAACGGTTCGCCCATTCCCATCATGACGATGTGGCTCAGTCTTTCGTCCTCTGGCAACAGTCGCTGCAGCAACATCATTTGTTCTATGATCTCGCCACCGGTCAAATTTCGCAGCACGCCGTCCAGTCCGCTGGCACAAAAGACACACCCCATTGCACAGCCGACTTGGCTGCTGACACAAATGGATCGACGGTCGCCATCACGCAATAATACGCATTCGATCCGACCTCCATCGGCCAGCTCCAACAACAGCTTTTCCGTTCCATCGGGGCTTTTTTGATGGCGGACAACCTCGGTGGTCCACAGCTGGAAATCGTCTGTCAGTTTTTCACGAAGTCCTTTTGGAAGATTCGTCATCTCCTCAAAACTATTGGCGCGACTGACTGCTGCCCAGCGATGGATTTGCGCAGCACGAAACTTGGGCTGGTCGTTTTCTTCCAGCCACTTTGGCAATTCGCTAATTTTGTCGAAAAGATGTTTCATGCGAACAGCATACCTACCGACCGACCAATCACAAACAACCAAAATTTGTTACAGTGATCCAGATAGCGAAACCTTACCCATTCGGCCTCAATTTTTAGTGCCCCAACACCATGAAGAACCCCGACGATGAGCTTTGTCTTTGTTTCCATGTGACTCGACGCAAGATTGAGAATTGGATTCGCATCGAAAAGCCCAAACGCGTAAGTCAATTGAGCGAGTGCGGTGGGGCAGGGACCGGTTGTGGCTGGTGCCGACCGTTTTTGCAAAGGCTGTTTGATCAGGCGACACCAGAAACCAAGGCCAACGAAGAGGGCCAGCAGCAGCCAAAATCGGAGGTCGAAGTTGATCACCTGCTCTCGGTCCAGGAGTATGCTCAGCTCAGAGCCGAGTATCGTAAGAAAAAGAAAACGCAGGCGGGTGACGAGTAGGGTTTGCGGCTTAGGTGTTTCCCGGATCGGTCGAGCCCATTTCCTGTTGATGAATAAACGCGCGCTCTTTTGATTGGCGGACGTCGATCAACGACGTGTTGTTGCTGAAATCGATCTGTTTAATCTCGACGCGATCGGCCCGAATGCCAGTGCGTTGGTAGATGTCTTCGTAGAGCGCTTCGACGTTCTCCGGTCGCAACAGTTCCAGTTTGTCATAGACGAGTTCGCTGCGAGTAAGTTTGACTTTTTTCACCTCAGGACCAAGCACGCGTTCCATAATCAGGCATGCGCCAAACACTGCTGCGTTGGTGAATACTAACTCAATGTACGAAGTCTTTTTGTTGGAAAGCGAATTGATGACCGCGAGTCCGATCACAACAAACAGATAGGTCATGTCCTTGACGTCGATCTGATCCGTTCGGTACCGAATAATGGCAAAGATCGCAAACAATCCCAGAGCCATCCCCAACTCCAGTTCCAGTTTTTTGAGGGTAAAGCAGATAAAGAATACAACGACGTTCATGATCAAGAAATTGAAAATGTACCGTTGGTTATTTTGATTGTTTTTGGAGTAAGCAGTACCAACAACCAAAATCAAAAACACCAAGTTAAACATAAACCTGACGACCATTTTGTAGACGTCTTCATCCCACAGCGGGATTCCCAGAAACTTTGCAACGTCCTCTGTTTGTCCGGTGGCTAATGCCTGTGAAGACTGGGCAATAACACTCGCTGAATCTTGCCCACAGCTAACCGAAATGCAAAACGAGAGGTTGAAAACAAAAATGCTTAGTAGCATCAGGGCGAACAAGCGGGCTGGAGCAGCGCTTCTGAAGCTTGAGCGGTCTCGCCAAATCTTAATAAGTCCTCGAATCATACCGCTCTCAAATTCCCTGCTAAATCGTTTTTCATCTTTTCATCGTCGATTGGTTATGTTTTCTAATACAGTTTAATTAGTTCAAAACGCGAACGATGAATTTCTTTTTTTGACGGCCTAAGTTGTTTAGCTAGATATGCTTTATTGTTTGAGGAGTCGGGTCGGATATTTGGCATTTGCTGCTGCAATCAAGGTGTTCGCTGCTTCCAACGTTTCCGGGTTGGCCACCGGGACATTGTGGCAGACCTCTCGCGTTCCCCGTTTGGTCGCGGCCAGATAGAGCCGATCGTAGTAGTCCAGCAAGATCTCGCAGCAGGTCACTTTGTCGTTAGATTGAATCGCTTCGATCGCTGCCTTGGCGTTTTGACCACCAAGTTTTTTGGTAATCCGCCCAATCGAAGCGACCATTTCCTCGAGGTCCAGATCGGCGTAGTCTTCATGTGCAAGTCGAGCTCGTGTCGCCCGATCGACTTCCATGAAAATGCCTGGGCCACCGTTGATCTGCTTAAAGAACTCGTGTGGGATGACCACGCTGCCGATCCGATTGCTCTCGTCCTCAATCCAAATCCGCCGATCTAAATCGACTCGCGAAAGTAGGCTGGCCAATTCGTTCTCGAATTGTTCTGTTGTCGGCTGGGGGCCTTGATCGATTCCACCAAATGCCGATCCTCGATGATTGGCAAGTCCCTCCAGATCGATCACTTGCTCGCCTGTTTCGGCCAAGCGATGTAGTTGGCGTGTTTTCCCCGCCCCGGTTAGCCCACTTAAAACCAGCAATGGATAATCTCGTTGAAAAATCTTTTGCGCGAATTGGCGATAGGATTTGTAGCCCCCCTCCAATAAAAAGATCTCGAAATGAGGATCCAATAGTTCGGCAAATTTTTGGCTTCGCATTCCGCCTCGCCAACAATGCAGCCGAATTTGGGGCCGCTGGGCTGCTACCGCTTTTGGGGTGTGAGATTCGACTGCGTTACGAACCGATGCAATCAGTGAATCTTTTTTGGGGTTGGCATATTTGTAGCCGAGTTCGATTGCTGCTGGCTGGCCGTTTTTCTTATAGCGGGTACCGATTTCAGCTCGTTCTTCATCGGAAAATAGAGGAATATTGATGGCCGGCGGGTAGTGCCCCTTGGCGAACTCAACAGGGGCCCGGACGTCGATGACTGGGATATCAGCGGCCAGATCGTGAAATTCTGCTATGGGTGTTGAGTGGATGATTTTAAGTTCCTTTGGGGATTGGGCCGTCGCTTGGTGGCCGGGGATCGGTCCAGGGCCGCTTTTACCCGTAAATCTTCCGGTAAATCTTCCGTCTACATTTGCAAAGTTAAGTCGGCTGAGGTGGTGACCAATCTGGCTTTTGCGGCTATGATGTGGGGCCAAACCACAACTAATGTACCCAGCTCTTGCGGTTCCAATAATGGCAAAGAAGAAGACGACCAAAAAAGTCGCCAAGACGACTAAGAAAACAACAAAAAAAGCGGCGAAGAAAAAAGCGGCGAAAAAGAAAACGACCAAAAAGGCAGCCAAAAAGAAAAAGGCGAAAAAAGCCGAGGTCGAGTTAGATGCAGACGGCAAGCCAGTCAAAAAGAAGAAAAAGAAGCGCAAATCGCGCAAGAAAAAGACTGCGATTATCAAACACCGCGTCTACTGGGGTGTCTTTAATCACGCCATGAAACGGGTCGCACTTTACGAATTCGGGCAAAAGAAAGCTGCCGAAAAGAAAGTCGCCGATCTAAACGCGAGTGGAAAACCTCCGCACTTTGTTCAAAAAGTGAAAGAGGAATTCGAAGAGATGCCACCTGAGGTAACTGAAGAGTAAATCCTCTGCGTGCCTGACGTTCGTTGATTTCAGATTTGATTTCGATGTCCCAAGAGCATGGCAACGCCGCCCTGTAATGCGCGAGAAGTACAACCAACCAGTCCCGCAATGATCTGGTTGCGGATCAAACGAAAAGTCGAATAGGTAAGTTCGATAAACCAGTCGTCCAATATTTCGGTTCGATTTGAGAACAGCTAACCAGTCATATCGAGAATTGCTTCAGCCTCATGTTCTTTGCCTGTGGGAACAGGGATCCGAATATCGTTGTAGACCGAGCCGTTTTTTGATTTTGAATAAAACGTGAAAACCAGGTAGCTGGAACTGTCTTTTTTCGACATTTGAAGGTCTGAAAGTCCGTATCCAAATCCAAAATACGGATAGAAATGTCCTCGACGATAAAGTCCTTTGAATCCAATGATGGTTGATTCAGGGTTGTTCGCCCGTTTTCTCAGGTCAGCCTTGATGATCAACTCGGTAATAAAGCCGCCCACCAAACCAAGGATCGAGCTGCCAACAGCAAAGGTGATGGCCAGATAAATGGGGCCGAAGAAACCGGCGATAATGCCACCAAGCAGACCAAGCCCAACACCGCTCCACAAGCCCGTCATCGTGTGCCCGTCGGCGATTTTACGTTCGTGTTTGATGTGCTCAGCCCATTCTTCAGACGAGTAACTCCAAAGAACGTAGTAGTTGCCTTGCTGCAGTTCTTCGATTTTTCTCCTCAGAAACAACAAGTCGGTGGCGAACATGAGCAAGCCAGTCAGCAGGAGTGAGCCAAAGATGATGGCCGCCGTAATCAACAATCCGAACACTGCTTCTGAGGACCCTTTAAAGAAGTATGTCAGAGCGGCAGCGGTTCCCAACATCATTGCCACAACCACCCCACCCAAAAAAATCCGCAACGCAATCTTGGTAGTCTTTGATTCAAGTTTCTCAGTAATCGGGTTATTTAGCCCCGGTTTCTCACCCACCGGAGTATTGTCGATATTCGCTATTGTTGACTGGTTGATTGGGTCTTGGATCATGTTGGACATGGGATTGGATCTTTTTTGAATTGTTTGACTCTAATCCCTATACAACTCAGCGAGCATACTGTGACAGTTTTTTTTGAGCTTGCTCTCCTTTACAGATTTGAAGAGTTGGTATCTATCGGAGGAATAGGAGCACGAAGCTCGAACGAGTCTGTGGGGCAACCCAAACGCTTGCCGTGGACCTCATCCTGCCTTCGGTCGAGAGAGAAAAGAGTATCTTTCAAACCCACGTTTGGCTTTGGCCGGAATCGCGCTGAATCCCGCGCGCCTAGAGAAATCGGTTTTGGTCTTCCGCTGATCGTTGTAAGACCGCCCCGTTTGAGGATCCAATTGGCAGGCAGATCTTACTGCCTTTAATCGGCAGGCGACCTTTAGCGAGGTAGGCTGCCGCGATTGGAACGTGGCAAGCTTCCTTGTGTACTACGTGGTAGGCTGCCTTGCGCAGAATTCGGCAGGCTGCCTTGCGCAGAATTCGGCAGGCTGCCTTGGGCAGGTCTTGGCAAGCTTCCATTATTGTTGGCCATAGGTAGACTTCCCCGATTGCGACTTGGGGAACTTGGCAATGAGCTTGCGGTTAGTTTCGCTTTTCGCGCGGCCCAATCTGCTGGTTGGTAGCGGTTCTGTCCGCATCCGGACAGCAACGTCACAAACGCGAAACAAACGGTCAAACAAATAAAACGGATCATTGAGTCTGTATTCGTCATTCTTCGGATAGGAATATAAGCCACCAACAATAAATAGGCAGCCTCTGATCAGCAAGCGGTGAAATCCGTCAAAATAGGAATAGCTTACTAAATTCTGATTGAGCAACGTAAAAGCAACCCTTCTTTTGGATCAATGGAAGAAACATGCGGCCCAATTTCACTGTATACCGTCAAAGTCTATGTGATGCTCCTTTTCGAATCGTTTCGCATTTTCGGGCTAGCAGGTATTACGGGAATTTCACAAGAGCTCTGTCATTCGAAGGGTAACGACCGTCGATACCGACATGGACGTGAGTTCGGGTTTCCATTTCCCTTTGCTCACTGAAAACTGACAATTCAAGCCCAAGTATTCTTTCAGCACGACTATGGGATGGTCGAGTGGTATTTGGTGAATCATCGGAGGATCTGCTGGCGCGCAAGCGTCTAGTCCAAACCAGGTATTCAAGTCACTCGCTTTGCGAGTATCACGTTGCTACACGGTTTGCAACGTAGTTGATGACGCGGCCGTTTTTTCGATTGTGTTGATACAGACTAGACAACTTCGGTAGATCCGTTATTTAGGAGACGAGTCTCGATGAAACTCAAAATGATAGTAGCAACAGCTGTACTTAGCTTTGCAATGTGTACAAGTACCTACGGGCAACTGCTCGATAGAATGCTCGGACGTGGTGGTGGCTGTGGTGCAGCATCGTCATGCTGTGGCACACCTAGTGGTATGAATGGCGGATTAAAGCTGTTCAACGGCGGCGGTGGCGGTGGCGGTGGTTGCGGATGTGATGCCGCACCGGCACCTATGGATTGTGGATGTAGCACACCCGCTCCTATGGATTGTGGATGTGGTGCACCTGCACCAATGGACTGTGGATGTGGTGCACCAGCTCCAGCACCTATGGACTGTGGATGCGGAGCTCCAGAACCTGCTCCTTGTGGCTGTGATGATGCTCCAGCAGCAGGTGGCGGTGGCGGATGCCAATTGTTCGCCGGTCTTCGCAAACGCCTAAGTGGCGGTGGCCGAGCACCTGCAGGGGACTGCGGATGCGGGGCACCAGCGCCTGCACCAATGGACTGCGGATGTGGCGCACCAGCGCCTGCTCCAATGGACTGCGGATG
>CAZDBA010000060.1:0-12145 GCA_964503615.1 uncultured Pirellulaceae bacterium | reverse complement strand
CCAATGGACTGCGGATGTGGCGCACCAGCGCCTGCTCCAATGGACTGCGGATGCAGTGCACCAGCACCTGCACCAATGGACTGCGGATGCAGCGCACCAGCGCCTGCACCAATGGACTGCGGATGCGGAGCACCCGAACCTGCGCCTTGTGGCTGTGATGCTGCTCCAGCAGCAGGTGGCGGTGGCGGATGCAAATTGTTTTCGGGCGGTTTGCTAGGTCGAATTCGTGGTCGTGGAAACGCTGGCGGAAACGCTGGCGGAAGCTGTGGCGGTGGTTGCGGTGGCGGAAACGCTTGCGAAACTACAGGATGCCCAGCTTGTGAAGCTGCTCCTGCTCCTGTTTCTAGCTGCGGATGCGATAGCGGTGCTATCTCTTACGCTCCAAGCAACGCGGTTCCCTACAGCTCATCACCAGTAGAGTTCAATTCTACACCAGTTGAGATTTCTCCAGGAGCAGCTCCTGTTGCTCCTGTTGCACCAGCTCCAGCAGCTGGGTCATCATCTCGAGCAATGCCACGAGCACCTGTTGTAGATCCAAATGCTTTCATTATCCGTAACAGCAAGTACGCTGCTCAATAGTTGAATGAAAGTCAGTTGGTTCGCAACTGAATTAAAAGATTACAAGCCCGTTCCAATCTTTTGGAGCGGGCTTTTTTATGCGCCAGGAGATCACCATGGTTGGAGCAACTGATATTGGGCAACGCTGCGCGACTTTCGCCGGTCTTATCTGCCGAGCCGGAAGCCGGGTGGTCACGTTGTTTCCCTGGTTCAGTTCGGCTGGATCCTCACGCTCTCGACTCGCAGCTACTCTTTACCCTGCAGGGTCGTTGACAGGATGTTGGCCAACTGAAACTTGTTGCGCATAATCGTTTTCTCAGCGACTTGAATCGTACAAGAGAAATCAAACAGCTGGCCGACTGTTTCGTCAAGCTTTACAGTGATGTCCAACGTGTTGCCTGGTCGAGCAAAACCACGATACTTGGCTTGTTTGATTTTGACTAACACGCCTATCGCGTACTTGTTGAAGAACGGATCTTCGGTGTTGTATTCTGGCATCGGGTTGTAGTGTGAAGCGATCAAGATTCCAGCCGACTGCGTTGACATCTCTTGCATCATCGCCCCGGGCAAAATCGGAGCACCCGGAAAGTGACCTTGGATAAAAAAAGCGTCCTCGGAAATGGTGCTGCGAGTATGAATCGCTTGAGGTTCGACAGAAACGATCTCTTCAATCAACAGGTACGGTTTGCGATGGTGGAGATAGCCTTCGACGTTGTCGAACCGCTGCGGGTAGTAGTTAGTTGTCATTACTCCATTTTAATAGGATCGAAAGAGAGGGATAGTCGACTTTGCAGAGGCAATAAGAACGATCTCAAAATAACGTAACTAGGCTCACCAGAGCTCAGGTTCGCTTGCAATTCACCCGAAGTCTGGGGATATCGGTTACGTGGTTGGATTTCCAACCGACGCTACATCGCCCTTGGGTAGGTTGAATTCTCTTGAGTATTTTTCGCTGGGGCGCGTTATGATAAAGCGAAACATGTAAGAACGGTCCAACACATGTCAATGCTTGTTGGCTGGCGGTCAGCCGGAAGAGTCTTTGACCAACTTAAAAAAGGAATCTATCATGAAACGTGTTACCTGTTTCGCTGTGCTGGCTACACTCTTTTTTTCCGCCGATGCTTGGGCTCAAAAAGGTTACGGAAACGATGCGCCGACTGGCATCTTTGATTCGCGAGCGGACTACGATCAGTTCATGGGTAGTGTTAAGCAGGCTGCTTATGGGGAAGGTGGCAGTGCCGAACTTCAAGCCATGATCCCAATGCTCAATGATCTGGTTCTTGAGCAACCGTTCGGCACAACGGCTGAAAGGTACAACACTGCCGACATGAGCAACCTTGGCCTGTTGTTTGATCCTAAAGTTCGCGAAGAAATCAATCTCGTCGACGAGCAATACGAAGAGCTTCAGAAAATGAACCTCGCGATCCAGGCGCGATCGACTGAGCAGCTGAAGAATCTTGACTTTTCAGATCGGGAGAGCCTGTTGTCCCACCTGAAAGAGATTCGCGAAGCCGCTCGCTCGGATTTGGAAAGCCTCTTTATTCCGGAACAACTGGAACGACTGAAACAGCTTCGAAACCAAAGACAGATGCGTGGCGGGTCGTTGGTCGACATCATTACCGCTAACCCTCTCAAGGATGAGTTGGAAATCAGCGACGAACAAGTTGAGCAACTTCGTGCGGCGGAAGAAGAGGTCGAAGAAGAGATCCAACGTGAACTTCTTAAGCTTCGTGCAAAGGCGCGTGATCGAATTCTGGGACGGCTGAACGCTGAACAGCGCGAAGAAGTCGAAGAGATGTACGGGGACTTGTTTGCGTTTTCGCCGAGGGAAACGAGCAAACGTGGTAAAGCAGGCAGGGCTGAAAGAAATGCTGGAAAAAATGGGGCTGGCGAAAAGGCAGCTGGGAAAGGCGGAGATTTAAAGTCCTCGAAATAGGACGAGTTAACGCCAGTCACCAGCCAGCAGGTGGAACAAAAAAGAGCTGGGATGAAGCCCAGCTCTTTACGATTCTTTATTTTGGATGCGAGGGGCAGATTACTCGGCCGGCTTGCCACCGTCCAATTCATCCTGCAATTTTTCCAATTTCTCCCAATCGCCAGCAACCGCTATGCCTGCTTGCTCTGGCCAAGTCGTTGGGACTTGACCGCCAAAGTTGCCTTCAGCTTCGGTGAGGATCTCAGTGATCTTTTCAGGCGTCGAATCGGCGAGGTCTTTCCAAGTGCCGATGCCGGCTGCCTTGAGTGCCTCTTCGACTTTGGGCCCGATTCCTTCAACGACTTTCAGGTCGTCAAAAGCAATTCCCTTTGGGGATTTAATCTCAGCGGTGTCAGCAGTCGTTTCCTCAGCTGACTGTTCAGCAGTTTCTTCGACTGGTTCTTCCTTAGTCTTGGTCGTATCGTCGTTATCGAATTGCGGTTTTTCGCTTTTCGTTTTCACACGGTCGTGAACCCCAACGAATTCGAGGATGGCTCGTGTACCCGCATCGCCCAGCCTTGGTGTGGCCAAACGCAAGATGCGTGTGTATCCGCCAAGTCGTTCGGTGAAACGTGGAGCGACTTCGTCGAAGAGGATTTCGACGGCGAGCTTGTCACGCAGCATCGAGAAAACTCGACGTCGAGCAGCAATTGCAGGAGCCATCGTCTGGTTCCATTTTTGCCACTGATCACTTTCGCGCCACTTTTTCCATGCTTCGGTGTTGCGATCTGCATCGGTTGCAAACTCGCTAGCCGCGTCCATGTGTGGCAACGCATTTTTGGCGATCGTGATACACTTCTCTACCATTGGGCGAACCTCTTTCGCCTTGTGGATCGTAGTAACGATTCGACCACGATACTTGGGTGGATTAACAGGCGTTTTGTTATCGGCCTGCTTCATGCCTTCAAAATCGTCCGGATCTCGTTCGGTGAGCAGTAGTGCGCAGGCTAGGTTTCTCATCAAAGCCTTGCGGTGGCTGGATGAACGTCCGAGTCGGCGGCCTTTTCTTTTGTGTCGCATTTTTCTTTACCAGTATTTCAAATACTTGTTTTCAATTAGGTAATGACTGGAGCTTCTGGAACTTTCATGCCCAGATGAAGCCCGAGTTCGTCAAGCTTTTCTCGTACTTCGACGAGAGTGGTTTCACCAAAGTTTCGAATTTCCATCAATTGGTCTTCGGTGAAGCGTACCAAATCGCGGACGTGCAAGATGACTTCGTTTTCCATGCAATTCGATGCACGAACTGAGAAGTTTAAATCTGCAAGTGGAATATTCAATTTGGCTTCGAGAGCGGCATCCAAGCCACCAGCAGAACGTGGTTGCGAATGTACTTTCGCTCCCAGTTCCGAGTACTGAACAAATGGATTCAGGTGCTTGCGAAGAATCTTTGACGCTTCGACAAGAGCCATCTCGGGAGAGATTGAACCATCGGTCCAAATCTCCAAAGTCAATTTGTCGTAGTTTGTTTTTTGACCGACACGCGTTTCTTCCACATCGTAGCGGACACGAGTGACTGGACTGTAAATCGCATCGACAGGAATGATACCTATCTCATGGTCCCGTCCACTGTGTTCTGTTGCGGGAACGTAGGAACGTCCGTTTTGAACGACCATCTCCATCATGAACGGCTGATCGCGAAACACGTCTTCGTCAGTGAGTGTGCAGATAACATGATCTCGGTTGATGATGTCAACCTCGCCACCTGTCTGGACGTCTTCAGCGGTCACAGGACCCGGTGTCGATTTCTCGATCGTGATCACTTTCATTTGATCGGTGTTGTTCTTCACGACCAAAGATTTAACGTTGAGAACGATATCAGTCACGTCTTCCTTAATACCAGGGATCGACGAGAACTCGTGATTGGCACCACGGATTTTGATTTCGGTTACTGAACTGCCTTCAAGGCTGGACAGTAGGATTCTTCTCAGACTGTTACCAATGGTCGTTCCAAAGCCTCTTTCAAAAGGCTCAGCGGTGAATTTTCCATAGCTGTCAGTTAGTGAATCACGGTCACACTCTACAGAACTGGGCAATTCCAATCCGCGCCATCGAACGTGCATAAATAATCTCCGGTTTGTGCGAGCCAGCCATCTGCTGGTCCCGACTGAGTTTTGGGTCAATTACGAAAGTAGTTTAACGTTGCTTCCGAGAAACGGGTGAAACGCTCGCCAATTAGACGCGACGCTTCTTTCTGGGTCGGCAGCCATTGTGAGGGATTGGGGTGCAATCCTCGATCGTCTTGATGTTCAAGCCGGCAGCCTGAAGAGCGGTGATCGCACTTTCACGTCCGCTACCTGGGCCCTTAACTCGAACCTCGACCTCTTTCATTCCGAATTTGATCGCTTTTTCGGCGCACTGTTGTGCAGCCATTTGACCTGCAAAGGGAGTACTTTTTCGACTGCCTTTGTAGCCGCAAGTGCCCGCACTGGACCAGCACAACGTTTCACCTTTGGTGTCCGTGATGGTCACTTGGGTGTTGTTAAAGGTCGCGTTGATGTGTGCGATACCGTATGTCACGTTACGACGTGAACGTCGTTTCTTTGTTTTCGCCATTCTTGTTTAAAATTCCAACTAAGGTGGTTTGGTTGCGTAACTGTTTTGCTCAAACAGTGTGGAAAGCAGTTACGATAGAAGCAAACTAGTGGTCGTTTTGGACAATCTCCTCGCGTCCAAAGCTGGTTAACCTTCCTGGTCCAGCCAGTGTCAAAAACGAAGTCCCATTGTTTAGATAGGTCAAGCCATCCAAAGTTCGGGACCCACGTAAATACGGATCAACGCAGATCCTTAACGCCCTTTTTGCCCGCAACAGTCTTCTTGGGGCCTTTACGAGTTCGAGCGTTTGTTTTCGTCCGCTGACCACGCACGGGCAATCCGACTCGGTGTCGAATACCACGGTACGATTTGATGCTTCGCAAGCGGTCGATGTGTTGCTTTGTTTGACGACGAAGAGGTCCTTCGACCACATAGTCGCGCTCGATGATCACGCTGATTCTCGCGATTTCCTCATCGGTCAAATCACGTGCTTTTTTATTGCCGTCAATGCCTGCTTTTTGGCAAAGTTCGCGAGCTGTCTGATCACCAACGCCATAAAGATATGTCAATGAGATGACAGCCTTTTTGTCGTTCGGGATATCTACACCCAACATACGTGGCATAAAATTGTCTCCAGTAGTGGCCGTTCAGGCCATGTTTTCAAAGTGTTGTTGAATCGTTTCGCAGGTGCCATCCCACAAAATTTGCGATCTACCGTTTAGATTCGAACGAGTCCCAAGGACATGTTGGTCATCACTGACGAATCGACGGTTCTTTAATCGCTGGCTGGGTTTAACCCTGTCGTTGCTTATGTCGCGGGTTTGTGCAAATCACATAGACTCGCCCTTTTCGGCGAACTACTTTGCAGTTCTCACATATTCTCTTGACGCTGGCGCGAACTTTCATCGCAAGGCCTTTCGAGGCGAAATTTTTGGGATTTTCGAAACCGAACAGTATAGGTTTCTGCCTCACATATAAGCAAGGGCTAAAGATTGCCGGTTTCTATCAGAATTTGAAGAAAATTACAGCTCGTTTATTCATCGCCCAAAATTGCCAAGGTCTGTAGCTGTTCAAAGCTCTTTATTCGATTCCGGGCTTATTCTTTGCACTAAAGTTCGTCCTTAGAGTTTGGAATCTGTCGGCTGGAGGGCTGGGCAAGATCGCTAAACTTTGCTGGTCAGCTAGAAAATTCCGGTTTTGCTGATTATTTAAGCCTTGGTGGCCGATGGAGTTGATAGGCGATCCTCCGATCGCGAACTATCTCACAAAAAACCATGGGAAAAGCCCTTTTAGGGCTCAAAGGCTGATGAACCGGAAGTTGCTTGCAATTTTAGGATTCGGAACGGTTGCCTGCATTCTGGGCATGCTCCGGCCCGACTCTGATCCTTCAGAAAACAAGGATTCCAAGAAAATGACGGTCGCAAAAGCGCTTGAGATTCAGGCGCTCAATCGATCCAACACGGATGAAATCCGCGCACCTCGGTCCGTTCATCAAATTCCTAACTTAATTCAGTCGCTAAACATCGATGCCAGCAAGCTTGGCCCAAAGGAGATCGAGCTACTGGGCCAGCTACCTCCTATCTGTACATCTGAACTGCCCGGAATGCCCTATGAGCAAGAGAATCAACCCGATCCTGGCCTCGCTGCCCAATCAGGTTCCAATATTCAACAAGATACCTATATAGATGGCGGGTACCCTCTTGGTGGTTCTCATCAATCTGCCCATTCACTTTCCCATTCCCAAAAAACGCAGCCAAACCCATACAGGTCTGCACCTATCACGATCAACCCGCTTCCTCTTATTGAACAACAGGAAAGCTCAGGCCAAGGATCCGGGCTTGCTCAACTACCCATTCAGGATCCACATTTGCAACTTGCAAATCATACCGGCATGGATGAGCCCTTGAATGTCGCTCAGGCCGTACTGGATTCATCAACCTCACCTGACACCCAGCCACCCAAGGCCCACGTTGCCAAAGCCACATTCAATCCGCACTCCAAAGTCACCAAGAAACCGAAAGCGCCCAAAGATGGATCAGACCCACATCTCGAGATCTATTCTCGCGATGCTTATCCCTCAGCGCAAGAGTGTGCGACATGCCATGAACAGCTATACGAAGAATGGGCTTCGTCCAGTCATGCTTATGCTTCTATATCACCGATGTTCCACAAGTTTGAAGACACCATCAATAATCTGTCGCAGGGAACCGTAGGTTATTTCTGTTTACGTTGCCATGCTCCGGTTGCAACCACAATGGGACTTCGCCGCGACCAAGCGATTTGGGACGGTCCCAAAGTTTTCCGCGAAGGCGTGACCTGTGTCGCCTGCCATCGTGTAAAGACGCCGTATGGAAAGGTCAATGGTCAACGTCGTATCGAACCCGGTCCGATCACCGATCCGGTTTACGGTGGAAGCGATGGACAGGGCGTCGCAACGGCCACTAAATACTCAGAGTACTTTAAAACAAAGACTCGTGAAGAAAGCAAAACGCCCGGCCAGCTGATTCACCGCCGCTCAGTGCAATTCGAAGAGATCACCAAGTCAACGTTTTGCGTTTCCTGTCATCAGGTCGCCGTGCAACCGGGCATCAAGCTCGAAGTCGTCTGGGATCAGTATCGCGACTCACCCGCCTATCGACAGGGAATTACCTGCCAGGAATGCCACATGGGAAAAGAACCGGGTGTCGCCGAGGGCTATACGTTTGGTCCCGCTGCAGTAATCGATGACAAAGTCGTCAATCCGGAGCGGAAACACTCCAACCATATTTTCTATGGCCCCGGATATTCGATCGCACACCCGGGAATTTTTCCGCACACCAAAGAAGCAGATCGCTGGACGGTTAACGAGTGGCTGGAATTTGACTGGCGATCAGGCTGGGGGACCGAAGAGTTCGAAGATGCGGTGGACGACGGAAAAATTGTTGTTTACTTTCCCGAAGTCTGGAAAGAGTCTGATGATCGCTATGACGCTCGCGACATCGTCACAGACAACCTGAAAAAGCTTGAATACAAACGAGACCTCCGCCGCCAACTGTTGGAAAATGGTTCCAAGCTCGACGGGCCCTTTTTCGCTGGCGATCCGCAAGTTGATCAGCCTTTGGCGTTCCACTTTTGTGTCACCAACACTAACTCGGGACACAACATGCCGTCTGGATCGTTGGGGGCTCAACCGCAACTGTGGCTGAATGCCGTTTTGATCGGTCCCAATGGAGACCGGCTGTGGGAATCGGGATACCTCGATTCCAACGGAGACCTTTGTGACCTTCACTCCTTGGATGTCGCCAACCGTAGCGTGCCGCTGGACAAACAGTTGTTCAATTTGCAAACCAAGTTCCTGACCACAAACGTCAAGGGAACCGATCGTGAGATGTACCTGCCTATCAACGTAGACGTTGACCAACTACCGTTTTTGCGGCCCGCGGCTCAGCCCGTTTCCGTGATCAATCACCCACCTGGTATTCGTATGGAAGGCCATTCGATTCCGCCACTGGGGTCGCGAAAGGCAAAATATGTTGTGCCTCGCGGAATGATGCAACAACCAGGTATCTACCGAATTAGCGTTCGAATGCGAAGCCGTGCGGAACCGATCTACTTTATGCGATTTTGTAATTCAACCCCCGAAATGGAAAGGATGATGAACGAGTGGATTTGTGATTTCCACGTTCATAGTGTGACATTCGAAGTACGGTAAAGCTCACTCGCTACAGTTCAATCGCAAAGAGTTTTCTTATTCTCGAACCAACCAACTTCCAGTTTAAACCAATTTTTTAGAAGCCGTTTTTATAGTGTTTGGCAGACTGCTGAATAATTCAAAGTTCGTAATAGGTGTCTGCGCTACCTTTGCGCTAGCCTTTATCGTTCTTAGCCAAAACGATCCGCTCAAACCCAAATCATCAAACAACACTTGTACCACTCAATATCAATCAAATCCTCAAGCGTTGCAGCCTTCGTTCTCGGACCTGGATCAGAACGCCACGAGTACCGCAGAAGCAAACCCAGCAGCCACTTTCTCTGAACCGCGATTGAAAGACCAAATCGAAGGGTATTCTTTGGACAGGTCACCCAATTCAAGTGACACGAACTCGATCTCTCGCTCCGTTTCCGTAACTCCAAGCACGGGGGAACAGTTTCATATCAACGTAGTACCGCCAATCAAACCGGCTGAGGCTCCACCTCAATCGCAATCGGGATTGTTGGACCTTGACTCACAATTCTCCGGCTCGCAGGCAACAGAGGCACTCCCCAAAATGTTGAGTGAGCAGTCCGATGCCCCCTTAGTTCTAAGCGATCTGCCTGATCTGCCTGAAGTGCCAGAAGTGCCAGAACGGATTGCAAACAACCCAATGCCCTCGCTTTTCGGAACGCCCTCTGCCAGCCCTCCTCCTGCTCCACCGGCAATCACAACACCGCTGGCCACCGACCCCGTCTTGGCAATAGAGCCAGAACCGAAAGCCAAATCCAAAGCCAGTGCAAAGTCGAAAGAACCCAAGGCGCCAATAAAAACTAAGGAGCCCAAAGAGCCCAAGAAACCAGCCCCCAAGAAGAAACCGCCTGGCCCTCCCCAAGACAGCAATTCACTCAACCCCAGCAATTTTCGTCTGGCCGGTCAACCTGAGCTGGGCCACCACTTCCACCCACACTTGCCAGAGACAGACAAGCGAAGTTGGTTGGTCGAGCCGGAGATGCAAGACTTTCACCCAGGTCCCTACTACGAAAATCTGCCTTACGATCCCTACCCGCAACAGCAGGTCTACGAAGGCAAAACGTTGAACGCCACCCAGCGTCCGCTATTGGAGTTGGGCGAGCCCTTTTTTCAGCTGGGGCAAGTTGCAGAGGGTAAAGACTTCTTTGGCTTCCACAACCAATTCAAACCTCAACTGTTGGCGTTTGGTGATTTCCGAACCGCCTATGCATCGAACAACAATGTTGATGGCTCCGATTCCCAACTCGCCTTTGAATGGAACTTGAATCTAAACCTGCAACTCACCAGCACCGAGCGATTCGCAGCCTTCGTGGCTCCGCTTAACAAAGGTGGAAACAACACCCGATTCGAGTTTGACAACGATCGTTACCAAGATGAATTCAATGCCGATTTTCTATTTGGCTATTTCGAAGGTGATTTGGGTGCGATCATCGGCGGAGCAACCGGACAGACTTTGCCCTTCGACCTGCCGTTTGCCGTCGGCGTCCTGCCACTGCTGTTTCAAAACGGAGTTTGGCTGGAAGACCAATTCCTGGGCGCCGCATTTACTATCCCCGCTCAGAACAGTCCCAAGCTTGATATCTCAAACATGGACATCACGTTCTTCTTTGGATTCGATGAAATTACCAGCGCGGCGTTTGATTTCGAAGACGACGTCGCAAAACTTTACGGCATCGCCACGTTTATCGAAGCGACCAACGGGTACTGGGAAATCGACTATGCCTACATCGAAGATCGCAACCTGGTTCGCGATCGTAGCTACCACAATATCGGAATCGGATTCACGCGTCGCTACGGTCACTTTCTCTCCAACTCAACGCGCGTCATCGTGAATGCGGGACAGTCAACCGAAGGCGGCCCCAACACCGCCGACGGTGTATTGCTGCTCTCGGAGAACTCGTTGATCACTGCGTTTCCGTCAACGATCGTACCCTACCTCAATATGTTCGCCGGCTTTGACCGTCCTCAAAAAGCGGCGGGAGCCAACGTGCTTAGAAACACCGGAATCCTTTTTGAATCGGATGGTCTGACTGGCTACCCAACCTTGGACGACACCGCCCGCAACACGTTTGGTGGAGCGTTGGGAATCAACATCTTGCCACGAGATTTCAGTCAACAGTTAGTTCTGGAAACCGCCTACGTTGGGGTGATGGGCGATGCAGCTGATCGTTTCGCCCAAGGCGATCAATACGGTTTAGGAGCCCGCTACCAACTGCCACTCAACAACTCGACCATTCTAAGAGCCGATGCCATGATCGGTTTCCTCCGCAATTCGGAAGACATCCGAGGTGCAAGAATCGAACTAAGAAAAAAGTTCTAGAGGCATCAGAAGCGAAAGGAATTCTGGCGAATCCCACTACGAACAATCAATGGATTTGGGCTTTGTCGGTTGGCTTGAGAATCACAACCGTCGCATCAACATTCAAAACCTGAACTCCATTAGCAAGCTCGACAAGCGGTTCTGGCCAATGTGAGTGACCGCGGATGACCAGTTGCGGCTTGGTGAACTCCACGATCGAGCGGACTTCCTGAATGCCACGATAGCCGGGTTTCGCTCCGTCAGGTCCGTCGTGCATCACCAGAATATCAGTCTTGCTCATTAGCAACTGTTCGACGGTACTGAGAAATTGCTCCTCAGTGCGGCGGAAGTTCTTTTTCGGATTTCCGATCACTCCGCTCAATCCGGCGATCTCGAAACCGGAAATCGTGATCCGATCGCCGTCCAGAAAATGAACGTGCGCTCTCGAACCGGACATCCGCTTTGATTGGCCAAAGGTGTCATGGTTGCCCGCCACTCCGGCGACCCAATAGTACTCATCGGCAAACGAGTGCCATACCTGAGTCACGTCTCCAGTGCCGCCACGTCCCTTTAGATCTGGATACGTGTAAAAGTCTCCCGCAAGAATGGCGGCGACATTTGCATCGTCAGCGATCCCGATCCCTGTCAAGGTCGAACGAAGCATTTCGGGAAGGACTTCACCAAGCAGTCGTAGCTGATCGCTTTTTCTTCTGTCAGGAAACACTTCGCGTCCCTGAAGATCGGCCGTAACAACGATCGCTTCCAAGTCATCGGGCAGTTGATCAACTTCGGCAAGGTATACCGGTAGCGTGTCGACATAGAACTGATTGGGCCTCCGCCCAGCGTTCAGAAAGTCAAAAACCTTAATCGGCTCCGGATGTAATTCTACAATTCTCATGCGCTCGTGACACGCAGGCAGTACGTGAGGTTCACCCCTTTTCCAACAAGCACCGTACAGATTTGAATCAGTTCCGGCCCAACACACTTACCGTAAAACCAAGTAAGTCGTTCTCTTTCAGGTAATAGTCTTGCAGCATTCGGAAATGTTCCGACTTAGTCGCCATCTGGTGGATGGGTG
>CAZDBA010000059.1:0-26776 GCA_964503615.1 uncultured Pirellulaceae bacterium | reverse complement strand
CGAACCAGTTATTCGCCGCAGAAATTTCAGGACTCAGAGAGCTCTCAAATGCCAAACACCATGGAAAACGTAAAAACTGTCAACAGCGCGGTCCGAACCGTTTTAATGCTGGCGATCATCGGCTTTTTGGGGTACGCGGGTTGGTACATGTATACCAACTATATCGCTCCCAGCCAGCAAGCGAAGCAACTCAAAGCCGATTTTGAAAAGCAAGCCAAAGAGCTTGAGTTTACAAAGGGCGAAAACACCCGACTCTCAACCGAAAACGACCGACTCTCAACAGCAAACAAATTACTCAAGGTCACCACACGATTGGCCAACATCACGATAACCGACATAGGTGAACTGGATGATGGCGTACCTTACTTTGATGTCTTATTTGAGGAAGTAGATTCCTATGGCAGTCCTGTCTCCAAAGCGCGCGAGTTCCGACTCAAAGGAGACGAACTTTGGGTGGATGGCTGGACCTGCGAGTTCGACGAGGACTATGTGGAGCAAGGGGACGAGCTTCGTGGAACTTCTCTTTTTGTCTTTAAACGATTGCTTGGCAACATGGATGGACAAGACGGAGGACATCCCTTGGATCGCCCTGACGAAGATGGAAACGTTGTTCCCCCAGGCATCTATCACAACGGTGCGGAAATGACCGATTTTGAAGAGAAGATCTGGAGCGATTTCTGGAAGATCGCAAACAATCCGGAATTACAAGACGAGATGGGGATCCAGGCTACGCACGGCCAAATCAACTATGTGAAAGTTGAAAAGGATCGAATCTATTCAGTTAAGAGCAAAGCGACAGGTGGGTTTCATCTCTCCCCTTTGCCAATCAAGCGATAGCCAAAAAAGCGAGAGTCCAAGCGAACTCGAGCTGGGGTGCGTGTGACTCGGTTACCAAGCTGCGCCGATCCGGCGACGAGGTGGTATGCATTTGCACTGACTGAGGTTTCCAAAGACTTCCGACACATTCCAGTCGACGCAGATTTGCTCAATCACTCAATTGACGTATGAAAGTCGTATTTCGAAGTATAATAGCCTTTGAGAGACCCTTTTTTGTTAACAGTGCTCAACCTTAGAAAAACTTCCTTTGTTGATGCAAAGAAGTCATTTGGAAAATTTAAATGATCCTATCGCATAGCCACAAGTTTATCTTCCTTCATGTCCCCAAAGTTGCAGGGGCCAGTATGAATGAGGTTTTTCGTTCATACGACATGACTTTTTGGGCAGGACTTTTTACCAAAGGAGCAAAGTTAAGGAGGCATAAAGGACGGCTTAAGGTTGGTTTTGCAGAACACATTAAAGCAAAACAATTGAAGGACAAAATGAGCTCCAAGACGTTTGAAGAGTATTATAAATTTGCCTTTGTTAGAAATCCTTGGGAACGTGAAGTGTCTTGGTACAAATGGATTCTGAAGACGAAAGTTACTCCAAAATTGACCGAACAGGTGAGTAAATTAAAGGATTTCAATGACTTTGTTCTTTGGTTTGCTGACAATCTACCGAAATTGAATTCGGTTTATGATAACCAAAAAGATTTCATTTATGACGACAAGGGCTCACAGCTTGTTAATTTCATAGGGAGATATGAAAACCTAGAAGGAGATTTTAGAAAAATACTGGAAGAGGTTGGTTTGCCGCTTGTCACTCTTCCAGTTAAGAATGCCACAAAAGAAAAAAACACCGAAAATGCTTATAGGAAGTTGTATAACGAGCGTTCAATAGAGCTTGTAGCCCAATTAAGATCGGCTGATATTCATATTTTTGGGTATGAGTTTTAGCCTGATTCTTGCTCTAGTTTGGGAACGTTTTCCCGTGATCAAGCTTGCACCAAATGCGTTGCGAAAAGCATTTCAAAATGTCATCTGTTGATTCTTCGTACTAAATTATTCTGCTTTAACCATCTTGGTAACTTTGCGACCCGTCACGCTCAGGGGAAGATCGGCCAACTCTTTTGTTGCCACCCATTGATAGGCGGTTTTCCTTTTTAGCTTACCCTTAATCTCGGTCGATCGAAAACAATCCAGGGTAATTCGGAAACGCGTGACTGCATGCTTGATCGTTCGCTCGCAATTTTCCACAACCGTTTTCAGACCGGTAGCCTCATGCAGGTTATTGCTGAGCTGTCTTTCGGCAGCGCGCGAGGTTACAGGGAATCGAGGGAAATCCCACAAGCCAGCCCAACGTTCGTCTTCGCCGCACAACCGCATCAGGACTCGGTCTTTGTTTTGCACAACAATGACCGCCTCGTTGACCTCTTCATACTTCGGAGGCTTTTTGGGCCGTGGGATTTCAGCCTGACGGTGATGAGCCCGCGCGGCGCAGTGGAGACGGATGGGGCAGTCGCTGCAAAGCGGATTTTGCCGTTTGCATATCTCGCTGCCCAACTCCATCAATGCTTGATTAAAATCCCCCGTTCGCTTTCGCGGCAACAAGCTTTCTGAAAACGCCCACAATTCGTTTTGGTTTTCCCGCGTCGTTGTATCCTCGTCCAGCAACATCAACCGCGAGAAAACACGAATCGTGTTGCCTTCCAATATTGGCAAACGCTGGTCGCCAGAAATCGAAAGGATCGCTCCAGCAGTGTAGCGACCGATGCCGGGCAGGGCGAGAACTTCTTCAAATTCGGTCGGGAACTTGCTACCGTGTTGCTGCACAACCAACTTGGCAGCCGCATGCAATTGTCTCGCGCGGCGGTAGTAGCCCAACCCCTCCCACAGCTTTAATACTTGCGATTCATCGGCTGCAGCCAATTTGCCAACGTCAGGGAACCGTTTCAGGAATCGTTTGTAGTACTCGATTACGGTCACGACCTGTGTCTGTTGCAACATAATCTCGCTGACCCAGATTCGGTACGCCGTTTTGTTTCGACGCCACGGAAGATCCCGCTGATTGGCATCGAACCATTTCAACAGGTTACGACGCAAATGCGTTTTCGCGCGAGAATCCAGATGCGATAGATCGATGCCAGACAATAGTAAACCGCTGCCCTCAATACGATGTGAGCGAAAAGACACGGTCGTAAATAACCAGCGCCTTGCCGCTCACGTAAAATTCAACCAACTTATGCGACGACAAAATTCACGAGCTTGTCGGGAACCACAATCTCCTTGCGGATCGTTTTTCCTGCAAGGTGTTCCGCTATTTTGGCGTCTCCTTTGGCAGCCGCCAACAGCGCGTCTTTGGCCAGCCCGCGATCGATCGAGATTCTTGCCCGGATCTTGCCGTTGATCTGGACCGGAATTTCGACCGTTTGGTCAACAGCCAGTTTGTCGTCGTACTGCGGCCATGGCTCGTAGGCGAGCGTCTTGGTATGACCCAGCATCTCCCACAGCTCTTCAGCCAAATGCGGTGCAAGTGGTGACAGCAGCAGAATAAATTGCTCCATGATCTCGCGGGGCCTTTGTTTCTGCTTGGTAAAGAAATTGACGAACTCCATTAGCCTGGAAATCGATGTATTGAATCCAAGCTTTTCAAAGTCCAAAGTGACCGCTTTGATCGTCTTGTGCAACAGTTTCAGCTGCTCTTCAGTAGGCTGTTCATCACAAACTGCTGAATTGAGTTCTGGTGACTCGCCTTGATCGTCAACGATCATCCGCCAAACGCGGTCAAGGAAGTTTCGTACACCGTTGACCCCGTTCATGCTCCACGGCTTTTGCGCCTCGAGCGGGCCCATAAACATTTCATACAGGCGCAGTGCATCGGCTCCGTAGTCCACAACGATTTCGTCTGGATTGACGACGTTGCCACGGCTTTTGGACATTTTGTAACATTTGTTTTCGATCCGAATCGAAGGCTCCGAAACCAGCACGAAATGCTCACCTTGTTTTTCGACCTCGTCTGGATGACGAGAAACGGCCAGAACTTTCTCGCCCGTGCCTTTGTGGACCTTTTCCCGCTCTTCGTTTTCGACAACCATCTCGCTGCTGATCCAAGCCTCGGATTGATCGCGATAGGCCATAAATTCCATCTCGCCCAGGATCATGCCTTGGTTAACCAGTCTTTGAAACGGTTCGGTCGTGGATACATATCCGCGATCAAACAGGACTTTGTGCCAGAACCTTGCGTAAAGCAGGTGCAGCACGGCGTGTTCAGCACCACCGACGTACAGGTCGATTGGCATCCACTGTTTCTCTTTTTCTGGATCAACAAACTGCTCAGTATTGGTCGGATCGATAAAACGAAGGTAGTACCAACATGAGCCCGCCCATTGCGGCATCGTATTGGTTTCTCGTTTGTATTTGATTCCGTCGATGACGGGATAAAGCCAATCGTCCGCCGCTTTTTCCAGTAGCGGAACAGGTCGGCCAGGTGGCTGAAAGTCATCTAGGTCAGGCAGGTTTACGGGCAGTTCGGCGGCCGTCATCGCACGGCGCATTCCGGTTGGCTGACCGTCGTCATCCAGTTCGTGCAGAATCGGAAACGGCTCGCCCCAATAACGTTGGCGGCTAAACAGCCAATCTCGGAGCTTGTAGTTTACTGCCGTCTTGACTACTCCTGCGTTGTTAAGGTCGTAGATGATTTTCTTTTTGAACTCGCCTGTTTTCAGCCCATCGTATTCGCCCGAGTTGATCGCTCGACCGGTACCCGGAAAACAGATCTCCCCAGCCATGATTGCGTCGTTGTTGATCCCTTTTTGGTTCTTCGATGGCTGGACAACGGGCTGGATCTCGATCCCAAACTGCTTTGCAAATTCAAAATCGCGTTGATCGTGTGCAGGTACCGCCATGATTGCGCCGGTACCGTAACTGGCCAGTACGTAGTCAGCGATCCAGATCGGCACAGGTTTACCATTGACCGGATTGATGGCGTGAGCACCGGAAAAGACACCGGTTTTGCCACGTTTATCGTCTTGCCGTTCGCGATCGCTTTTAAAGCTCGCTTGTTGGCAATAGGCTTGTACCGCCTCTTTTTGTTCTGGCGTAGTGATTCGGTCAACCGCTTTATGCTCCGGTGCGATCACCATATAGGTGGCACCGAACAGAGTGTCAGGCCGCGTCGTGTAAACGCGCAGCACGTCTTCTGGTTGGGTCTCGGGGACTCCCTCGGTCGCGCGGACCGTTTTCCACTCGGAGAATTTTTCAGCGTCGCCGATATAGAAATCGACTTCAGCCCCAGTGCTGCGTCCGATCCAATCGCTTTGCAGTTTCTTTACACCGTTGGACCAGTCCAACCCTTCCAGATCGTTTTCCAGCCGGTCAGCATAAGCGGTGATTCGCAGCATCCATTGTCGTAGCGGTACGCGCTGGACCGGATGGTTACCTCGTTCGCTGCGTCCATCAATTACTTCTTCGTTAGCGACAACGGTTCCCAGTCCAGGGCACCAGTTCACTGGCGCGTTCGATTCATAGGCCAGTCGATATTGGTCCTGATACTCGCGAATCGCTTTTTCGCCTTGGGCGGAGATGTCGTCGGGAATCGGCAGCTCACTGATCGGACGACCTTTGTTTTGGGCTTGGTCGAACCAAGTATCATAGAGGACGGTAAAGATCCACTGTGTCCAGCGAAAATACTCAACGTCGGTGGTTGCGATTTGACGATCCCAGTCGTAGCTGAAACCGAGCATTTTGAGTTGGCGGCTGAAGGTCTGAATGTTTCGTTCGGTACTGATCCGCGGGTGCTGTCCTGTTTTGATCGCGTAGTCTTCCGCTGGCAGACCAAACGAATCGAATCCCATCGGATGGAGTACAGCAACGCCGCACATTCTTTTGTAACGACACACGATGTCGGTGGCGGTGTATCCCTCTGGGTGGCCAACATGCAAGCCTTCGCCACTGGGATAGGGAAACATGTCTAGGACATACATCTTTTCGCCAGTGATCGTTTCTGGCGTCTTGAACGTTTTATTCTCCCACCAGTAACGTTGCCATTTGGGCTCGATTTTTGCAGGGTCGTAGGCGGCTGAATTATTTTGGGCCACAGTTTTGTTTTCCTTTGCTTGAACCGTTCTCGGCTCGGTTTTAGCCCACTAGGAATCCCAGGCAGTGAGCCAGCCAATGTTTGACGATTGAATCGGTCGTAATATAGCGAATTCGTCGTTTTCTCGATATCAGGACTAAAGGCGTTGATTGTGGGTTCACTAATGGGATATAAAAACGACCAGCGGATTGTGGACGAGTTGACGTTGTCAGGCTGGATTTTTGAATCTATTAGGCAAATGTGGCTTGGTTTTGGCTGTTGCCGACTAAAATAACTCAACCTCACCACCCTTCAAATTCTCATCGTATTTTGGAACAGAAAGCACATGATTAGGCGACGACCTAGAATCCGACTGACAGAAGCTGAGCGTGAGAAGATGCGGACGGCGGGGGCTTTTAACGCTCAACTCATGGACTTTATTCGTCCCCATGTTCGTGCCGGGATAACCACCAGTAAAATCGACCAACTGGTTCATGATTACACGTTGGACCACGGACATGTTCCGGCTTGCTTGGGATACGCTGGGGAAAAGTTTGATTTCCCCAAAAGCTGTTGCACCAGCGTCAACGAGGTGATCTGTCATGGTATCCCTGGACCTTATGAACTTCAGCCAGGCGACATCGTCAACATTGATCTAACGTCGATCGTTGATGGCTGGCATGGTGATCAATCAGAAACATTCACTATCGGCCAAGTCGACGAGAAAACTTGCAGCATTGTGCAGTGTGCGTTTGACTGTTTGTATTTGGCGATCGAGGCGATTGAGCCGGGCTGTCGAATCAGCAACATTGGCTTTGCAATCGTCGAGCATGTCAAGAACCAATATGGCTTTGGCGTGGTAGAGAAATATGTTGGACATGGAATCGGTTTGAGCTTTCATCAAAGACCCAATATTCCGCACGTGGCCAACCTTCAATCGCAACGGGAACGTTTGCAACCAGGGATGTGTTTTACGATCGAGCCGATGATTAACGGCGGCAAGGCCGATTCGATCTGCGATCGAGGTGATGGCTGGACGGTTCGTACTGCTGACGGTGAAGTCTCAGCCCAGTTCGAGCACACGATTTTGATGACTGAGGAAGGGCCTGAGATTCTAACTCAAACGGCCAATGGACCACGTGCTGGACATCGCTTTGCGGACAGTACGGTTCAATGCAAATCTACGCAATCTCATTAGAACCGGGCTAATACAGGTCCAATTCGGCAAGCGAGTGGATCAAACACTCGAAATTCGACTCGCTGGCGCGTCGGGCTTGTAGCTGGAATAGGGTTCACAAACCCAAACAAGGTTATTTTTCTGGCTGAGCAACTTCGATCGTGTGGGTGCCATCTCGGTCGGTGATCTCGATTGCCTGGACCGGGTCAGCAGCGTCGAAGCTGGTTTGAACGGAAAACGGGCTCATGACTTGGGTGACCGCTCCTTTGGGGCTTCGAATCATGAAACGGAATTGGGGCGGCCAAATCTCTATCTCTGCTTGTTCAAAAAAACTTCTATGTCCCGGAGTCGGGTTCATTCCGTTGGCTGTAATGACAACCTTTCCATCCGCTTGCGTTGCTGTATAGCGAGCTTGACCAAGCCGGGCCTTTCCGAGTCGGGCGTTTCCGAATCGGGCGTTCCCGCCCCCACCGCCTTGTCGCGCTTCGACGGTGATTGCGTAGTTGTATTCGATCCCATTGATTGAAAGAGCAATGTCACAATTTCCCGCTCTCCTCGCGATGAATCGAAAGACTTTTCTGCCATCATCATCCGCGCCAGGCACGACAACCGGTTTGGGCGGACCATTCGCCGCAAGAATGCCCCTTGGCGAAACCGTCGAACTCATGTTTTTCAGAGGTTGCGAAGTCAAACATTCAAGCTCCAGAAAATCGCCTTGCACAAGGGAGTACTCACCGGGCTTTGCAATCTGAGTTGCCTCTTGGTCTTCAGCCACGGTCAACGCGGGGCGAACGATCTTTGCTCCTTGAGCCATCGCCGTTGAGGTGATAACCAGCGTCATAAGAATCGTACAAAGAAGTGGGTAAAAGATTCGGTTTGCCATTGTTAGTATCCGTAGGGTATTCAAATAGTGTTTGCGAAAGTATTTGAATTTATGCCGAGTGCCAGGTCAAACAAGCCTTGTTGGAAACCGACACTCTAGCCACGTTAGCGAGGGAGGTGGATGAACGGCAGAGCCGTTTTTCGTGGCATTCACGACGGAGCCGGTAAACAGTATTCCAGCCTAGCACCTCATAGCATGGTCCTAGCGTCGTACACAATGCAATACAGGCTCTGCCTGCCTTAATCGTGGTTTGCGGTTTAATCGTTACGACCGGTATTTGTGCTGCGCAAAGGTAAGCATGATTCGCTGAACCGTCTTAACTAAATTCATTTTCCTGACACTTACAGTTTGACTCACCCTTAGGGTGAGCTAGGTTTCAGCAGAAACAGTCTTTTAGATATGGGAGTTTTCTGCATAGAGAATCTCCGAAGACCGTTTTCAGTAGCGGTTGCTCAACTATCGCCCTGATTTTTGGGTGCTACATGACCGTGCCAATCAAATTTTGAACCCGTTCGGGTTATTTGACTGGAAACATGAATTTTTATTTGGATGAAAATACAAATGTACTCGCTACTGCCACCTGAATCTTGTCAGCAAGCTTTTGAAATGGTTTGCTGTTTTTTTACGATTGTCGCCGCAATCACGAGCTACCTTTTGACGCTCAGGTTATAGAAGACCAAACCTGTTCGGATTGAAAATTATATACCCTCTAGGGGACGTGGAGAAGAGAAATGGAAGATTTCGGCGCAACAATGGCTGACAACTGGCCTTATTGGGTAGTCACACTTTTTGTGATTGTCGCTGCCTATGTTGATGGCAAAGAGTTGCGAGTCCCCAATAAGCTTACCTATCCAATGATCATCGCAGGCTGGATCTACAGCATGATCGCTTATGGAATGAGCGGTGAGGGCTGGTATGTCGGACTTGGCTGGAGCCTTGCCGGAACAGCTGTAGGTTTGGCAACTTTATTGCCAGCTTACTCGATCGGCGGCATGGGAGCTGGTGATGTGAAAATGATGGCCGGTATCGGAGCATGGGTTTACTGCGAGACGACGTTCTACGCTTTCTGCGTTTCAGCGATCGTTGGAGCCATTCTCGCTGTGTTCATGATTCTTTGGTCCAAACAAACCTCGAAACATATGAATCAGTTCATGTTCATTCTGAATGAAATCATGACGGTTCGAAATCCAGAAACGCTCGCGACAATCGCGGCGGAACGAAAAAGCTCTATGCGACTGTTGCCTTACGGAATTCCGATTGCTATCGGCACCGTAATGTACTTCGGTTGGATGGGGATGTTGATCTGATCAGCAAAGTCAATTTATCTTGCGAAATCGGAAATCTGGGTTCGCAAGATAGACCAGCTGTCCATGACAGCCGCAAATCACTCATCCTGCTATCAGTAGATGGTCGATGAACGATGTGCACAGAACTGTTTTCTGATTTTGAAAACAGTTCTCCCAGGAGGGGAAAGCGTTACCAGGACGGTGACTGACATACAGTTTTAAAACACCGAACGGTTTTACGTTAACAGGAATCCCGATGAAATCGAAATCACTTATTTTGATGTTTGTTTCTCTAGGCTGTGGCCTAATTGCCGCTATCGGCATTGGTCAAGTCATGGGAAAAGGCGGTGGCGGCGAAGTCGCTGTTGAGATGTCGCCAGTTTTAGTTGCAATTGACATGGTGGACATGCACACCACCCTTACTGAAGAGAATGTCAAAATCGACCACTGGCCTACTGGCATTGTTCCGGAAGGGGCTATTTCCTCTTTTGAAGAGTTGGAAGGAAAGATCAATACGCAGCGTCTAGGCAAAGGCACTCCTATTTTAATGACTAACGTAGACCGCCGGGAAAACGTAAACGTTGGCAAATTGCCGATTCCCAAGGGTTTCAAGGTGTGTGCGATTAAAGTTTCCGGAGACGATACGATCAACGGATTGCTGGCACCTGGCGATCATATCGACGTGATTGGTGTCTTCAAAACTCGTGAAGATGGTGAACAGGTCTCCGTTTCGAAAACGTTCCTGAAGAATGTCCCAGTCTATTCCGTGAACGCTTCGTTTAGTAACACAGGTCAGCGGGAAGAGTCTGCTAGTGCCAAAAGTGCTATCGTGGGTTTGCTTTTGAACGAACGGAACTCAGAACAACTGGTTCTCGTGCAGAAGGTTGCTCAGCTTAAGCTTGTCCTTCGCGGCGAGAGTGAAGGTGACGAAGAAGAGGGCTTGGCCAACATTGATGAGGAACTTGAGCAATACATTAATGCTCGCAAATCTGGAGATAGCAGTCCAGGCGAGACGCCTGTTTGGGCAGCTCCACCACAGCAAGATGGTTTCAAGCAGGTTATCTTCCAAGGCTCCGAAATGGTCGAGTATATGCATTCTGGTGGCAAAGTTGTCAGTTCCAATGGTGAAGACGTGCCATTCGGCGCGGGAAACTATAACGGTTCTGGCAGTAAGGCAAGTCCGAGCGATCTTGATAGCGATCTGGAAGAAGATGAATATCTTGGTCAGTAGGTTCGAAACAACAATACGTAAGATCGGTTTTTATCCGGTCTTACGATTCGCATAAGGTTCTGCCAGGGATGACAGGAACCTAATGTGAAAAACCGTTAAGCAAACTGTTGTTAAAATGAACCCGGCTTGCCCGGGTCTCACGCGAGGAATCAGGGATGATTAAGCGAAACGCTCTAAGTCTGGTTGTGGCAATGTTGGCCACAATCAGCATCGGCTTGGAAGCAAAACAAGCCTTCTGTTTTCAGTTTACTGCTTCCTCAAATGAAGAGGCAAACACTCAGACTGTCGAAATTCCAACAGGCGGTAGTCGCCGATTGCATTTCGATTTTAAGGTGCCTGAGTTGCTGGTTGAGAATCCAGACATTATCAAGGCAACACCTGTCTCACCTGTTGAGATTCTAATTAGCGGCCTCAAGCCAGGCATTTCGACACTGACGGTCAGTGACTCGGAGCGAAATTTGCACGTCATCAATGTCCATGTGACTGTTGACGTTCGCAAACTTCAACGAGCGATCCATACACACTTTCCCAGTGCCAACGTTGGTGTGCATGCTTTGAACACGGGTGTAGTACTGAATGGTGAAGTGGCGCGAACAGCCGATATTAACAATATCATGCTCGTAGCCCGAGACTACTTTCCTACCAATGTCCTAAACCAAATGACGGTCGGCGGCGGTCAAACGGTTGCCATCAAGGTCAAAGTTTATGAAGTATCTCGATCCAAGCTGAGAGAACTGGGAGTTGACTGGTCGCTTTTTGGTAATGACGTCGAAGCAGTCGCTGGATTCTCAGATATTATTTCAAACTTTGCTGACGGAACTGGAACCAACCTGAACTATCGTTTGGGAATCTTTGGTGACAACAGAAGGCTTGAACTCCTTGTTCAAGCCTTGGAGAATCGTGCCATTGCGAAGCTATTGGACGAGCCTGTTCTGACGGCTGAGAATGGCCGACCTGCCGAGTTTCTTTCCGGTGGTGAGATTCCAATTACGATTGCTAACGGCTTGACGAGTTCAATCGAATTTCGATCTTTCGGTACCAAGCTGGACATGGTTCCAATTATTCATGGTCAGGGCGAAATGACTCTGGAAGTTCGTGCGGAAGTTTCCGAAGTCGACAACACGCTGGCCAACAACGAAGGAGTCCCTGGCTTCCGAGTTCGTCGTGTTAACACGGGCGTTCGGATGCGGGCTGGTCACACGTTAGCACTTGCTGGTGACTACCGAGAGGAAATTGAATCACAACATAGTGGACTTCCTCACTTCATGGACAAGCCTATCATCAACACCTTTTTCAGTAACAAACAAGACCAACGTAATGAAACTGAGCTGGTATTCATGATCACTCCTCGGTTTGTCACAGACGTTCCTGTGGGTGATATTGGGACATTGCCAGGTCGGACTTCGTCCACTCCATCCGATGTTGAGTTCTATCGAAATGGACATCTTGAGGTTCCTGGTTGTCAAGACGATTGCGTTATTCCTCAACCACAGCCTGTTGGAGGTTTCTCAGGATTTCCAGTAGACGCTGGCATGAACCACCAACAAGTATTGCCGCAGCAAGTTGCTCCATCCTTGGGACCAGGGAACTTTGGTATACAACAAGGAGCCCCAAGCGGCATTCCTGCTCAAGGCGGATTTAATTGGCCTGCTGGCCCTGCTGCTGCTGCGGGAAGTGGTACAAGATAGGCTTTGATTGAGGATCGAATGAATTCAGATCCTTGCCTTAACAATTCAAAGCCCGGTAGCCTGCCGGGCTTTGATTAAGCGACAGTATTTTTTAAGTTCAAACTTACAAGAGTTATCAAGCATGAGCGGAACACTAAGAATTTCGATCTGCGACCCTGACGAAACTTCGAAAGAGAACCTCAAACGTTATTTGGTTGGAATGGACCAAGTATGGTTGGAGGCGGATTGTGCTCGATATGATTTCTTCAAAGAAATTGTAGATCAAACCACACCCGATGTGGCGTTGATCGCAATCGACTCGGACGAGGAAAGGGCGCTTGAGTTAATCGCCGAAGTCAAAGCTGCTCATCCAGATACTGGAATCATTGTTATGAGTGCCCGAACAGACGGGCAGTTGATCCTCAAAACGATGCGAGCGGGTGCAGCGGAATTCCTCAACTCACCGGTCCAGATTGAAGAGCTAGTAAATGCTTTAGATCGAGTGTCCTCTGCAGGAGGCGGAACTTCACGGTCCAAGTCGGGTTCAATCATCTCAATTGCAGGGGCCTCAGGAGGAGTTGGAGCAACTTCCGTTGCTGTCAATCTTGCCTGTGGAATTGCTCGGCACCCGGAAAATTCGGTCGTGATGGTTGACTTGGACTTGAGCCTGGGAGACGCAGATGTCTTTCTGGATATGATCCCCGACTACACTTTGCTCGATGTCTCACAAAATGTCTCCCGCTTGGATCTTGCCTTGCTTCGCAAGTCGCTGACGAAGCATGATACGGGTGTCTATTTGTTACCACGTCCCATTCAACTAAATGATATGGAGACGATCACATCGGAAGATTTCAAGCGAGTTTTGGGACTTCTGAAAGCTTCTTTCACCCATTTGGTGATTGACCTTTCCAAGTCGTACAATCGTTTGGATCTATGTGCGATCGAAATGTCTGAGCATGTTCTGTTGCTGACTCAGTTAGATCTTCCGTGTCTAAGAAACGTGGTTAGATTGTTGACATCGCTAGAAAACTACGAAGGCGTTTCAGAGCGAGTCAAAATCGTTGTCAACCGAAGTGGTTTGGACAAGTCGCAAATCAGTTCCAGCAATGCCGAAGAGACGATCAATCGAGAGATTTTCTGGCGGATTCCCAACAACTACAGTGCCGTTGCCGATTGTCGCAACAACGGAGTTCCCCTGATTACTAGCAATAAAAAGCTGGCGATCACACAGCAGATCAACGAATTGGCGGACAAGCTCTGTGGCAAAAACGGAGCGACTCCTGAAGGAGATGAGAGCGGCAAGAAAAGCTGGCTTCCGTTTTTAAACAAAGGCTAAACTTTTTAGCACAGCCCGACACTGCAAAAATTCATTCAAAACCGCCGTCGTTTGACGTGCGGTTTCTTTTGTTGCATGATTTCTGCATGAACATCAAAACACACTCTGGCCGTTGTCGAATTCGAACGGCGATTCTCGCCTCCGCAATTTGCGCGATAATTTGCATTGGCTGTCAGAAACAGTCTGCGACTAACGACACAGAGACATCTCAAAAAGAGGCGGCTTCCCAAACTGACGAGCAGGTTGTCGAAGAGATGAGCGAAACTTCCTTGTTCGATGGTGAATCGTTGGCAGGTTGGTTGCAAACGGATTTTGGCGGGCAGGTCGAAGCCAAAGTTGTCGACGGTGAGATCGTGCTGGATATGGGATCGCCGTTGGCGGGGATCAACCGAAACCGCGATGAGAAACTGCCTACCTCGAACTACGAGATTTCTTTAGAAGCCAAACGCACAGACGGGATCGACTTTTTTTGTGGGCTTACGTTTCCTGTTCAGGAATCGTATTGCACATTGATCGTGGCAGGATGGGCCGGTGCGACAGTTGGGCTGTCCTGCGTCGATGGGCTGGACGCTTCGAGTAACGATACGAGTTGCGTGATGGATCTGAAAGACGATCGCTGGTACAAAATCAGATTAAAGGTAACGGACGAAGCGATCGTTTGCTGGATCGACGACGAAGAAGTGATCCGACAAGAACTCAAGGGGCATGAAATCTCCATCCGACCCGATGTCACCGCTTGCCGTCCACTCGGCTTGTGCGCGTTTGAATCGGCTGTCGCCTATCGGAATATTGTCCTCAAGCAATTGAAACCAGCCTCCAAGACTCAAGTTGGGAAATAGCCGGTGGAAATCTTACCGCACGATCACTACATGCAAATGGCGTTACAACAAGCGATGTATGCCTACGGAGAAGACGAAGTTCCTGTCGGCGCGATCATCGTCCGAGGCGGGAAGGTGATCGGTGCTGCACACAATCAACGCGAACAGCTCAGAGACCCCACCGCCCACGCAGAGATTCTCGCGATTACCCAAGCTGCGGATGCCATCGGCGATTGGCGTCTGGAAGAATGTACGATGTATGTGACCCTGGAACCCTGCCCGATGTGCGCGGGCGCGATTCTGCAGTCGAGAATCCCCAATGTTGTCTACGGAGCGACCGACATGAAAGCGGGAGCCGTTCAATCAATGTTCCATTTGCTCAACGATGACCGCTTGAACCATCGTTGCGAAATCGTTCCCGGTATCATGGCCGAGCAATGTGGTCAAATACTGACCGCTTTCTTTCAGGGAAAACGTGCTCAAGGCAAAAAGTAGTTAGTTGGTTGAGCCGGACAGCCCCAGTACTTCAACGCCTTGCTCGAAAACGATGTCGGTTGGAATGCCACGTTCGTTAACGCGAGACAGGTCCAGCTTGAGCGCTTCGCCCACGTAAGCCATCTCGCTGGTGAATTCACGAGCTGCACCGTAATCGCCTTCGCCTTGCAGTTCCAGGATCTTGCCAGACAACGCTCTAATTGCAACTTTCATCTTTTCGATGTCGACCGTGTACTGTCCTGCCTCGTTGCGTGTGAAAGCGCCCTGTTCCTCAAAAAAGTTGAAACGGATCATGTTCGCTTGACCATGTGTGGAACTGGAACCAAACCTGACACTTCGAAAAATGCTGGCCATGAAAGTGACGTAGTAGTCTTCTAAAGTTCCTTCAGTTACTTCGCCCGACTCCAGTAGAGTTGTCAGCATGTACAGGCCCAGAATATCCGCCTTGCCCTCCTCCAGAACGCCCGAGGATTCACGCAATGCATCTCGAACCAATCCTTTGCCAGTAATCGTTTCCTTGATCCCCAGCCCGTGGGCGACTTCGTGGAACATCGTGTTGGAAAAGAAAGCGTTGAAGGTGATGTGTTTTCGCTGTTCTGGGACGATCAGCAAATCTGCGATCGGAACCAGGATTTTGTCATACTTGGCCCGCATCGCATTTTTAAGTTGTAAACGTCGCGAGCCTTTTAACAATTGGACTTGAGAATCGTTGGGGAGATTGATCGCGATCGTTTTTGAGCCTGAATTGCAATCGCCTGCATAGTAAATCACGTCATACGCATTGAGGTCCGAATTCGCACCTGGCTTTTCCGTTTTGTATTTGTCCGCACACGGCAGGTTTCGCTGTAAATTGGGAAGCATTCCCGCATACTTGGTCAATCGCTCGCTCCAAGCGAGATCCTTGATCAATACGTAACATGTGTTGGCCGTCTTGTAACCAAACAATTGGTCTTCGTAGTTTTCGACCGGCCCTATGACCACGTCGATCGCATTGTTCTTCATATCCATCCAGGCCATATCGCTCGGTTGATACTCATCAGTGAGTAGCGCTTCGGCGCGGGCCAGTAAATAGGATTTGAACTGTGGATCTTCGGCCAATGCGGCAGCCGCTTTCAGCTTTTTGGCCGCGACCGTATATTCCTCGACGAAAAACTGACTGTACGGTATTGCCATCAATCCCCCGTCACCCGTTTCAGTCCAACGCACCATCGTGTAGAGACTTTTCAGCGCCGGATTTTCCTCTGCTTGTTTTGTCAAATCCTCTTTGCTCATATCTACCGGGTAGAAATTGGCACCAGGCGGTTTTTCACCGACTCCTTTGATGAACGGTCGATTCTCTTGCAGTCGTTCCCAAGGACCATAGTTGATCTTCAAGTGTTGAGCGACGGCTGCATTTACCGTTTCCGACCCAACCGGCAATCGAATATCACTTCGATTGCCGTAAGCTTGCCGCCAAAATCCTTTGTCCATTTCCTCACCCGCTTCGATCAACAACGGAATCATCTTGCGCTGGTTTTCGCTCAGGTGGCTAAGGTCAGCCTGTAGCTTTACGCTTGTGAACTTAGTCCAGGATTTCATATCAAGGGGATCGACTTCTTCGTGTTCCTGTTTCTTCTTGGGAACAACTGAGTCCGTGGGGCTTGTTTGCGACCAAGTCAAATTTGGGTTTGCCAAAATCGCAAAGAGAAAGCAAAAAAGTAAGCGATGTGTCCACTTGGGCATGGAAATACTCAAAGGTTAGGTCGGTTTCTAGCTCATTTAATCATAGAATGCAGGACTCACAAAAAGAAGACTCTATCTAGCGGCAAAATCACAGCTCAGGTTCTATTTATGACTTCTCCAGATCTCGCGCAGGTCATCCACTCCTTGCTTCTAAAGAACTCTGTGGCCTCCATGGCCACGCATTCGCTCAAGCATACGGGCTTTCCCTACAATTCTGTGATGCCCTACGCAGTGTTGCCATCTGGCGATCCGATCTTTTTGATCAGTGCCTTGGCCACGCACACCCGTAATCTTAAATCTAATCCGAAAGCGTCGCTGTTGATTGCGGACAACCGGGCTGATCCTCTTGCTTCCGCCCGAGGAACGTTGATTGGAACCGTAGAAAGAGTCGGTAGCGAAACGGTTGATGCGGCCAAATCTGTGTACTTTGAGAGCCACCCAAAATCAAGACAATGGGGAGGCCTACACGATTTTGCGATCTTTCAGATGAACATCGTCGAGGCCTATGTCGTTGCCGGCTTTGGTTCTATGGGCTGGGTGCCGCTACAACAATTTAGAGAACAGTTCGCAAAAAGTTAGCTGCGAGTTTTAGTTGGATTCTATTGGATCAACATGAGCATCCCACAGGCAAGCTCTGAGTCCGCCAAGCTGTACAACCTGTTTCGCAGAACGTCACTTTCGTAGTTATTCGATTTGCGAAGCTGTCTTCTTCCTGGAGCGCGGATGATCTTGCCAAGTTCGCCTTGGTTAAACCAAGTTAGCATGCACTCATTACAGCTATCCAGCACAACGTTTCCTGGACCGTAATAATTAAAAGTCTCCATCCTGCCGAAACAGGCTGGGCAAGTGCAAACCTCGTGCAATTCAGCAGGATTGATTTGGATGGGAGCGTCATCAGGACCACCGTAAGATGCTCGCAGTTTGTCTACCAACTCTCCGAGTGACACTCGATCAATCACAAATCCATAACACTGATCGCAAAAGCAAACTTGAGTCCCAAACAGATCGCCTATCTGAAGGTTATGGTCCGGGCATTTTGGACAAAGGAAATCGGTCTGTTGCCCTACCGCAGATAGTGGCTCATGTGGATTGGCCGGATTCGGATTTGGGGCCTGTTTGCAACTAGCGCAAGCCAAAGAGTCGGTTTCGGCAACTTGCTGTAAAGCAGCACCACATTTTTCACAATTCATAACGAGACCTGATACAAGACTTTGGATATTCAAAGCCTAGCTCAGAATTCAGTTTCAGGAGGTCGAAATCGGTTTCGCATTATGCGAAAAAAACCGGTACTGATCGGAAAATCGAAGCGATGGTCCCATGAGTTTTATTCGCTGAGGTAGTTTGCTTCCAGCCATTCTGCTGCCGAATCCTGAGTGACTTCTCTCACCACATTCTTAGCCATACGTTTTAATACCCGTTCGATCCTGCGAGAGACCAAATTGCTGGTTACCAACTCGTTTTCGCCCATGCCGAACTGAGACAGCAGCACTTTTACTTGATCGTTGATTGCGTAGCTAACAACGGGATCATCCAGTGACATAAAGTACCCAAGCTGAACAGGGAATGGTAACCACTGGCTCCAGTCGACAATCGCTTGATCATACTTGGGCATCGGATGTCGTTCGACGATCATTACCGCTACGGACGGTTCGTTCTTGCGAAGAGGTTTTTGGCCGGAGCGATTTAGCATCTCCGCCATGGTCAGGATGACATGATTCGGAACTTCCTCGCGAAGGTTTGCGATGGCCACTTCGTCCAATTGCTTTGTTCCAATTTCAAAGGGAATGTTGGCTTGATCCAACATCTTTTCGAGATCGCTCAATCGGTCCGGGAAATGGGCCAGCAGGAGAACGGTTTCATTCACTTCCATGCGGGCACGGATCGCATCCTGAATCGCTGTCGAAACGGCCGCAGCGCTAAACCCGAAGGAGTCTTGAAAACGGTAAAAATTGGATTTGCGAAAAAGCCAATCAAGCATATTCTAGCGCCAGAGTGTATTCGAGTCTTTTGCACTCATTGTAGCACTTCGACGAGTCGGAATATTGGGCGCTCTAAATTGGGGTACAGAAACAGAACCGGGTGAATAGGGAGCTGCACTCGGTGCCGAAATTTGATTGTTGCTCCAGCCTTCTCTTTCTCGTGGTTGGGTGGTTGCAACTTGAGAGTTTTGTTTGCTTGGACTCGATTGGCGCTGGTACCAGCTACCTGCTTCAGCTCCCGCTCTGACCACAGATCCTCTTTCAGTAACCGGAATGGTTTGTTCGTCCGCGTTTTGCAATCGGGCTCCGTATCCGACTAGGGCAATGGCTTGTTCCGGTCCCTTTTGGGGTTGGTCAGGGCAACCCGCTTGAACCCAACTTTGCCAGCCAATTTGAAGTTCAGACAGATTATCGTAGTTGTAGAACTCTTTGGTGACTCGGTCCCAGACAGCAACCGTTGAACGGCCTTGTTCCAGTTCCAATCCGGCTTCGATGTAGTCGACGAAGTGTCGTTTGTCCTTTTTGCCGATTAGGAACTTTGCCAGCGAGTGCCCTTGAGCGTAAAGAGGAAGGATGTCGTGCGGATACTGCTTCATCGTGAACATTCGATTGAACGGAATTCCGCGAGATGGCTTTGCGGTCAGGAACTGCATCAGCAATTGATGGTTTTTGGCTCGCTCGCTTTCATGCTCAACCGTGGTGCAAGCTCCTTCGTCCGCCCAGCGTGGAAGCGGGCGACCGAAATGAGTTGCGAAAATGGTATGGGTGATTTCGTGTGGGAGAACAGCATCCAGAACCCGGTCCGGTGGGCCAAAAATTCTCATCTGCCAATTCATCGGTACTGCGCGTACCGAACTGTCCCGCGAGCCGCCTACGAACCCAAAACTGGTTTCTCCACCTGCGTGCCGCGCGATCTCAATCGTGATGGGACATCGTTCTGGCCAAGTTTCAATTTCATAGCCCAGCCATTCTTCAGATAACGTGGCGCGGTACTCCTCGGCCATCGTCGCTGCACGTCGAGCAAGGTGTGCATCAGGGGCTGTCACCACGAAGTTTTCGGTGACGGTTTGGTACAACTGTTGTTGCCCATAAACCGGTTGGCTTAAGTCGCTCCAAAGGATCGTGATCGCGATCACGATGATTGCCATACGAGCTTCCATGCTCTTTTTCCTTGATCGAGTTCAATAAGTTTTCAGGCTCACCTACCAGCTTCCTTGCCAGAGTTCATCCTGATCGTTGCAATCAATGGGACTTGGAAGTCCATTACTTTCGCCCAGTGAGTGAGCAGCACGATTGCTTCGAATCTTTAACGACCGTAGTCATGTAAAGATACAAGAGGCTAATGAATTTAGCCCTTCGGACCTAGAGAGATTCGCAAACTTAAGAGACGACCCGCACCTTATGCAGTCGCTAGCAAAGTTCGGCGTAAGCCCCGATACCCTGAAAGCCCAACGCAGAGCGCCATCGACAGTTAGCCGACCGCCAAGGAACCGAGTTGAACTGGTGCTGTGTTGTTGTTCAAAATCGCTTCGATCTGAGAACGCCGATACTCGAAGATGCGAATTAGATCTTTCTTCACCAACAGTCGGTGCACGATTGCACCACCCGGAACCACGTAGTGAACGCGATCATGGACCATTGTGCCATTCTCAACCGCTTCAAAAGTGTGCTCGTGGTGCCAAAGCTTGTACGGCCCCTTCAGTTGTCGATCGACAAAGCGATTGGGAGCGTCCCAAGCACTGATCTCGGTCCGCCATCGAATAGGAAGAAAGCGAAGAGTCAAACTGTAATCGATCAACGCCCCTTTTTTGAGTTCGATAGGCAAAGGAGTCTGGATCTTGAACTTCAAGAATGGTGGAGTGATCCTGCCCAGCTGTGAAGCGTCAGAAAAGAAAGCGAATACTTCCTCGCGTGTTCGATTCACAAATTGCCGGGTTGTCAGAACAAACCCTCTCTCAGGGTGTTTCTCGATTTGGATCATAGATTACTGCAAAGCTATGGAAGGAAGTTGAGTGGAAAGAGATTTCGTTGATTAAAGTAGAAACCGCATCCTTTTTATGGACTAAACAAGAAAACAAGACAATATTTGTTGTAACTCGAGCCAGTGACCGTTTTGACGGTATTGCAAGCTGTTCTTTTACTTCACGATCGAACAAATTGAAGCCGCTACGCTACGGGTTGGTACAAGCACCAAACAAACAAAAAACCGACTGCCGAAAAGCAGTCGGTTTTTAGTATTTTGAACGAATTTACTTTGCACATCCCAACAAATGCCACCAAGGACGGCAAGTTGAATGCATACAAGCGACAAAGGCGATTAGCCCTTATTCTTGTCCACCATGACTTGAACGATCGTGATTGCACGGTCGCCTGAGATTTCCAACTTGGACATCAGATTATCGATGAACGTTTTTTCTTCCGGGTCAACAATCCCATCGGCCAACACGATATCGCAGGCGTTTGCGAATACTGTTTCTCGCAGTTCTGGCGGAATGGCTGGAATACTGTGTTCCAACAATTTCTCCGGGCCACCCCGCTTCATCAGGCCCATGATTTTGTCCAGCATACTGCGGAACTTGTGGTCTGGAACGTTGGCGTACAATTTCATTCTCGCCAAAGTCGTGAACAGACTTTGCATTTCTTCATCTGCCAAGTGGCCGTCGCAAGCCGACGCGGCCATTAACGTTCCCGCGAACCCTTCTTGAGGGCCAAAGTGATGTTCTTCTTGAAACGAATCACCGAGTACTTGATCAAATAATCCCATCAAATTCTTTCTGATTTAGTGTGCTGTTGTTCTTGCTGTTCATTCGGCACCCCACGCGATGAGCGAGAAAGCGAGTCGCTGAACACTCTAGCCTTTGTTTTTGACAATCATGACTTCTGCGATCGTCTTGGCAGATTCGTTGTCGATATTCAAACCAGCGCGAAGTTTGTCGATGAAGAGTTTCTCGTCTTGCTCAACAATTCCATCCGCCAGAACAATGTCGCAAGCATTGGCAAACGCCGTACGATGAAGATCTTTCGGGAGAACTTTGCAACATGAGTCAAGAAGAACATCAACCCCTTTTCGCTTTACGATTCCATGCAGTTTGCTCAACATTTGATTGAACTGCTTGTCTGTAAAACGGTGATAGAGTTTCATTCGTAGCAAAGCGGTAACCAAGCCACCGACTTCTTCTTCAGCGATATGCCCGTCACAAGCGCTGGCACCCAGCAGAACACCTGCAAATGCCTCTTGAGTAGTAAAGCTTGACGAGCCAGTATCCAGACCGCCAAAAAGTTTGTCCATCAATCCCATTAAAAAAGCTCCAGGAGGATTTTCGTTTCAATCGTGAAAATAATGCTCCGGATTGTCCCGGTCAACTAAATTCTCGACGCGATCCCTTTTTCTTTTATTTTGAAGGATCAGCAAGCTGGATTTTACCAAAACCATTCAGCATTGAAAATCATTTTTTGCCAAGTGAAACAGGAAGATTCCACAATAATCAAATCCGAAAGTTACACGCGGTAAAATCGGTTTGGGGGTAGATTTGGAGCTCGAAAAGAAGTAGCAGTTACCGGAGAGAAAAGGACTTGCATCAGTACATCAGAATACTGAGTGTGCCAACTCGCTGGGGAATTGCACTACATTCCCAGCAGCCTTGCCGTAAAGAGTAAGCGATTTCGCGTTTAACGCGCTGGCTTTTGCAGCACAATGATTCGCTCGGCAACCACATGATCAAGACTAAGTCGTTGATTAAAGCCTCTGGGGCCAATGATTCCAACCTTTGATCGTAAGTAGCGGTGCAAGTTCAAGCCAGGCGCTGGTTGAACATGATGTGTGATCTGCCCATTTGCATCCTGAAGTACATACGTTGAATCGAGGCTGCCTCTGTTTCGCACCAATTCGTTCAACCAACCTTGGGCATCGTATATGTTTTCTGTCGTGGTTCCATTGTTGGCGACCCCAGTACCAACCAGATTTTGGGAGTTGGGACCCAGACCTGAATTGAGGTTTTCGGGTTTTACCAAGCGAGCGTTCTCCTGGATTTGGCGAAAGTTGTTGATTTTGTTCAATAACCGTTCTGCTGCAACGCGTTCAGATATATCAACTGGAGCGTTTGCGATTCTTTGTACGTCCAACCCGATGTCTTGTAGTTGCCAACGATCGTAGTCTTGTTTAACGACCTCGGCAGATAGCCTCATATCCAAATCGCGAAGACGACGAGACAGTTTCGCGGAACCCAAGGGCTGAATCTCGCGAATCGTTTGACTCCGGCCCGTACCATTACTTTGGCCAATCCCCACTTCTCCAAAGGCTGAATCAGCACTTGCAAAACGATCGGGTCGCTGAATATTTTGCGAGACAGCGGGGCTTTGAGGGGCAAAATCCTGTTGGCTTGTAAATGGTTGGACTGCGAATTGTTGCGGATCGACTTGTGGGCTAACAAAGCCATTTTGGTCGGCTTGTTCGTCAAAAGCGCCGAACGAATCGGCAGTTGGAGTCCGAGCCGGAGCGGAAGTTGGATTGGCCACCAGTCGGTCAAAGCTTGAAATGTTCCTGTTCAGCTGCTGGTTGTCCTCTTGTTGAATTCCAGAAGTCACCTGAATGCTGGACCCCGAATTCGGAACGGGCGTACGGGGCTGTTTTGCTGGTCGCCAACCCTGATTCGCGGCCGGTTGTTGTCGAGCCGCCGGTGACTGGCCACCCACCATTGTTTGGGCGATCGTGTTCTCGTTTTCGAATTCGTTGGGTACTTGTTTGACAGGAAGTTTAATATCGTCCAAGTGAATCCAGCGAAATTCGCCGTTGGGTGGAGCGACTTGGTACCATGAGGTCGATTCTCCGTTGGGCTCTGGCCAGGATATTTCACCTAGCAATTTAACTCGCTCACCAGATCGCAACTTAATTTGCCAAAGCGGGTTTTCAACTGGCCCTAGCGTAGTTCCGACCCACGCTTGGAGTCCATCTTCGGTCACCTCACCAACATCTTTGCTCACAATGACAACTGCCGATTGGGGCAGCAAACTAAAACTATCTGAGGTCGGACGGATCGCGCACCAACCACCGGGATCGTGTCGATAAACTTCGACCACTGCCCCAGCCGACAGCTGCTCCGTTGCATAGTGCATGTCGCCAGGTCCGCTGTAGACTTTCGCACCCTCAGTCGCAACGATCCCTTGGTAAGGAAAATCGGGGAGTTGTGCTTGGGCCGATCTTGGCATCGCAAACCCACTCGCAAACATTACGAGAAGTGCAACAACAAGCTGCTGACGAATCAAATTTCGTTTGACACAATCTTCCATGACTGTGTTTCCCATCGCAGTTAGATAAAAATGTTAGCCGCGCGACCGATCGCGCAGGGCAAGAACAAAAGCCGGGAACTTGTACAGGAAAGCCAATTTTGGCTCAAGATCGCAGCTGATAGCACTTTTGAACGAGTATCGGTGGCCGTTCATTACAGCCAAACAGCCCACGAAATATTGCGCTTCGGGCCCAGCTTTTGAACCTTCACCACTGCGTTCAGGTGCAATTGCCAGCAATCTCAAGCGTTCGGATTCATGCTGTTTGTCTTCAGGCGCTGCTGATAATATTTGACGCCCGGAAAGAAGAAACAACCAAACGAGACCAAGCCAAAAAGGATCAGAGCATAGCGGGGGACTAGCCCCATTAAAAAAGCTGTGACAAACAACACCGCAGCCTGAATATAAAACAGTCCTGACAAACTGCCCGCTTTAATCAAAAACGTCATCGCGGCAACCATGCACATAACAGGAGCTAATCGTAATAGCGGCAATCCCAAAAATCCCTCAAAGGGAAAAAGTAAAAAAACGCACACTAAACTGGCCGCCCACACGTGCGCCACTTGCCTCTCGATAAAAGTAACCGGGCCCATGCGACGGCGAACCAGCCAGAAAACGCCTCCCCAAGCTCCAAACCCTACGCTCCATGTCAGCGAATACAGCCACCGCGTCTCCACCCCCATCAGGTACATAACGTTCGTTCCAACGCACGCGATCAACAATACCAGACTATGCCAAATCCATAGCAACCCCCAATTCTCAAGTACCGATGCGTGATGAGTTTCCCGAAAGACGTTAACGATGATCTTTCCAATCCGTCCTTCTTGAGCCGCAATCGAACGATTATCCAGCACGGCAGCCAAATCTTCTGCCATCTTCTCAGCAGTCTCGTACCTAAGGTCCTGCGGTTTTTGCAAACAACGCATCGTGATCATTTCCAATTTACGATGGACTCGCCGATTGAGGACCCTTGGCGGAACCGGATCTTGCTCCAAAACCAACAGCAAAGTATCAACAGGGCTTGCCGCTTGAAACGGTGGGTGGCCAGTCAGCACGTGATAGAGAATTGCTCCCAAGCTGTAGACATCGCTGATCACTCCAACATCCCCTCGCCGGCCCGCCGCTTGCTCCGGCGCCATGTAGGATGGCGTTCCCAAAATTGCGCCACTACGCGTCAACGTGGGATCTCCAGTAAATTGCTTTGCCAAACCAAAGTCGGCAACGTAGGGCCGGTCGTTCCCGTCCAACAAAATATTAGATGGTTTCAGATCGCGATGAAGGATTCCTTGTTCATGCGCATAGTGAATCGCTTCGCTGACTTGCAACATGAGCCGCGCGGTTTGCTTGGCAGTCAAAGGGCCACGCAGCAAACGTTGAGTTAGCGTCTCCCCCTCAATCAGCTTCATACAAAAATAGTCGTTACCTTTGTGTTCACCATAATCGTAAATCGGAACGATATTTGGGTGATTGAGTTGCATCGAGGCCGTAACCTCGGTCTCGAATCTTTGCTTTTCAACTGGCGAAGCAAACTCACCGCGTAACAGCATCTTGATCGCAACCGATTTACCGTCTGACTTTCGATAGGCTCGATAAACGATGCCCATACCGCCGCGGCCCAGTTCTTCTTCCAGTACGAATTTTTCCATTTCATAAGGAAGCTCCAGCGAAGCAAACTTACTATCAGTGGGAACTGAACTCACAGAACCGCTTCCAGCAGCCTGGGTAACGACCATCGTCCCCATCAGCTCGCGAATATCTTCGGCAAGCTCCGGATGGTCATCACAAACCTTATTGATGTCCACTTCTACGCCGCCGGCGATCTGATCTGCGATTTGAGTCAGGAGGTTCGCGAGCTCCTGTTCATGTGGGTCATCCTCGAATTGGGAATCTTCCATAGCGTATCTCTAGCGATGCTCAGAAAACGAGTCGTTCGCGTTTTCGTCCAGTAAGATGCTTTTCAGCCGACGTACCGCGCGTAAATACCTCATGCTGGCCGCGGGCTCAGACAGTTCCAAAGACAGAGCAATTTCCTGATTCGTCAAATGCTCGTAGTGACGCATGATGATGATCTCACTGTCGCGATCATCCAACAAAGCCACAGCCGCTTCGACTCGCCTGGCCATCTCTTTCTGCAACGCGCCGGCAGCAGGCGTAAGATTCTTGTCACCCAAAATGGATGCCAGATGTATAGACGATTGATCGTAACCGCGTGGCGCAGCCAGTTTTTGCTCCCGATCAACACTACGCTTGGCAGATACTCGGTGTCGACGATGGGCGTCGATAATCCGATCGCGAGCGATTTGTCGTAACCAAAGCCGAAACGAAAGTATCGGATTCTCCAAATAGGTTTGCAGTCTACGATTCGCTTCGATCAAAACGTCTTGGACCACATCGCTTGCATCGACTCGTTGCAAGATCTTTTGGTCTAATCGCATACGCACCAAATGACTCAAAGCGTCCCGATGGCGTTCCATCAACCGGTTGACCGCCGACTGGTCACCTTGCTTGGCTTGCACTAGAAGCTCTTCGGTTTGTTGTTGCTCAGGCCACATACGTCCATTATGCCCAAGATTGCTCTAAAAAGCGACAACTGTACATGGGGCAATTTGGCTTAAACTGTTTGGCAATTACCAAATTCTCAATGAATTCGAGAAACGCGTTAATATACACTTCATCAGTTCTTCGATTTCAAAATGCAAAAAGGTCAATTTACTTGACACCTTTTTTGTTCCAATGCCGCACCATTCGGTCAACGAACTAAAGGCACTTTGCGACGAAGACAAGACTTCGCTTGGCATCGCTCGTCCTGCCCAAGTCATTCCTGACTTCACGAGCATTTTTTCCGTTGTTTAGGTGGCTGGTCAGTTAAGATGGTTAGACCCAAATTTGAACTCCAAACTTAGAAAGCTTGAATGACTGTCTTGTCTCGCAAAACGACTTTATTTCATCTCGCCATTTGTTTGTTTGTTTGCGGCGTTTTGGTTTCGCCCAGCGTGGCCGACGAGAA
>CAZDBA010000058.1:8216-26897 GCA_964503615.1 uncultured Pirellulaceae bacterium | reverse complement strand
TTGAACCTCGGTGGCAATCGGTTGAAAGTGGAATCCGGTGCTGTCATAAGAGAACAAAATGGTAACCTCTTCAATGGTGAACTTACGGCAGGTGCAACGGGGAATTTTGAATTGATCTTTCATCGCGGAGCGTCAATTACAGCAAATATTGTTGACGATGGTGAAAATGCTGTCAGCCTGACAATCCCGACCACGACGACTCTGTCTGGTACCAACACTTTCTCTGGCATCACTACGGTCAGCGGTGATCTACGCGTGACTCGTGAAGGCGCATTGCCTGACAATGCCAACTTGGACATTTTTGGTGGTAGTGTCTTTTTTGATGATTTACAGCATTCTCTGGGGCTTGTTCGCATTACTGATCGAGGCATTATCGACTCTACCTCTGGTACAGAAATTGAGTTCGATCGTTTGGAAATTGAAGAAGGCACCATCGAACGAGACGTTCGTCTTCAGGGTAATGGAGAAATTGTTAAAACTGGATCTGGGAGGGCAAGTCTCGAGCACAACAGTTTCCTCTCCGAATTCTCGGGTAGAGTAATTGTCCAAAGTGGAATATTGGATTCGAATCCACTCGAACAAGCTACGTTTCGTATTGAGGGCGGAGAATTACGGGTAAATTCGATCGCTGAGTTCAACAGTTTTGAACTCGCAGGCGGCGATCTTATCGTCTTCGGTTCCAGAGGATCCACACAAGGTATATTGAGCTCCATTGATGTATCAGAAGACTCTCGTATTCTGCTCGACAACAACTTTTTCTTCGATAACGAATTAACTGGAACTGGCGATCTGACAATTTCTGCCGCTAACATAATTGAAGACCCGGGGCATTTTTTTACAGTTCGCAATGGCAATGAGAACTATTCAGGGGACGTTACCATTGGCTTCGGGACGAATGCAACGTTTGCGTTTACTGATTCGCTAGGGACAGGCGACATTATCGTTTCCGACGGAGGTACCCTCCGGTTCTTCTCCCAATTTGGAGGTGACTTCACCAACAGCAGTCCGTTGGCAATCGTTAATCGAGCAATTACTTTGGATAATGGTTCGATCATCGGAAATAGCGATAACGCCGTACTAGCAGATGTTACGGTCGAGGGACTTTCGTCTATTTCAGGGGGTAAAATTTTAGGAACCGTTCGGCTCAATGAACAGTCTCGCCTAACTCTGTCTCCTACAGAATCTGAACCAGTTTTGATTGGAAGACTTGAGGTCAACGGCGAAGCCGAGCTAGCGTTTGGAATATCAAGTTTCTCCTCCGCTCAGGATCCTGCTCGCCAAATTACAGCTACCGTTTTCTCAGGCGTGCCAAATTCAGTGTTAAACCTGCAGGATCAAAAATTGGTTAATACCGACTTGTCGTTGTCCTACAACATCGCGTCTGGACACAGCCTTGAAGTGCTCAACAATGGTTTAAACGCTAACCTACTTATCTCTGAACGAGCGCGGCTCTCTGGAAGCGGGACACTCAGTAATTCAATTACCATTTTAGATGCTGCGGTGGTCAGCCCCGCGGATGAACTCGCTGAAACGCTGTTCATCGACGGTTCACTGACGCTTGGTGCAGGAGCAATCTATGAATTCAGCGGTAACCTAGAAGATTTAAAAATCCTTTCCCCTTCAGCTGACGCATTTAGCACCGACTTGATTAGCGTCACCGATAGCTTGATATTTTCTGCCACCGAAGACCAGCCATTTATTCTGGATATCAGCGGCCATGAGAGTTTCCTTAGCCTACTAAACGGCGACCAAGAATTTAGTTTCAACATTGCATCGGCAAGTGAGATCATTGGCTTTGACGAAACGGCAATTCAATTCCAAGGCATAGAAGATGGCACACTATTGACGCTACAATCTGATGGCCGCAACTTAATCCTCAGCAATATCAGTGTCCCCGAGCCCTCGGGAGCCTTGGTAATTTTCGGCTTGTCCATCACGCTTCTGTCGCGTCGCTCAAGGAGAAAATAAATATCCAATGCGAATGCTGGCCAGTACGTACCAAGTAGGTCTGCCCGCACAGTAGCATGGTCCCCCAGGCGGTGGAACGCCCTAGCAAAACTCGGAGTCAGTTTATGCCTGAAAGAAGAGAAACGGAATCTCTGTCACGTCGTGATGCAATTAAAAGGCTCGCCGTTTCAACGACCTACACGGCGGCCATCGCAACCAGCCTTTCGACAAACGGGTGTCGGAAAAAGGCAAAAGCTCCCGCTGAATTGATCATCAAGGGCGGACGAGTCGTCACGTCGAGCATGGATGAGACGACCGACCTTCGAATCAAGGACGGCAAGATCGTCGAAATCGGCAAGGATCTGAACACCTCCTCCAAATCCAACGCTCGAACGCTTGAGGCAGAAGGAAAAATCGTACTACCGGGCGGTGTGGATCCACACGTTCACCTGGACAAACCTTGGGTGGACGATTTTGCAACCGGCTCCCGAGCCGCATTGGCAGGCGGAATCACAACCGTTGGTCACATGTGTTTTCCGAATGCAAACGAATCACCTCTTTCTGCAGTGAAACGAACTCGCCGTCGCGCCGAAAAGCTCGCAATTGCTGACATCTTTTTGCATTCAGTTATTTTCAATCCGGACAATACACGAATCGATGTGATTGATGGATTGACGAAAGAAGGATTTGCCAGCGCCAAATTCTTTATGGAGAACTCACGTTTTGATAACTCGATCGACCGTGTCAGCAATATGATGCGAGCCGCTTCCCGTCTTGGGTTGCTGCCCGTCATTCATGCAGAAGACAACTCGACTCTAAAAGCTGCCCAAAAACGACTAAACTCCGCGAATCAGAAAGAGATCAAGTATTTCCCTGAAAGCAGACCCGTCGAAGCTGAAGTCATCGCCGTTCAAAACGCCATCAAGGTCGCAACAGAAACCGGTTGTCCCGTTTACTTCGTACACATTTCGTCCGGGCGGGCCTTGGACCTTTGCCGATCTGCGCGTGAAAGCGGGATTCCGATTTTTGTTGAAACACGTCCGCTTTATTTGCATCTGACGGCCCAAGCTCACCGAGGTCCGGAAGGTGCAAAGTACATTTGCATGCCACCCATCCGTGAACAAAAGGATCAAGACGCATTGTGGGCGGGACTGGTCGACGGCTCTATCCAAACGATCGCCAGCGACCATGCATCATGGACCAAGAAAGGTAAATTGGCCCCGAATATCACCATCAACAATCCCAAAGGGGGCGTAAACAACTTGCAAGTAATGCTGCCAATGCTAATGGATCAAGGCGTTTCTCAAGGGCGCATCACGTTGCAAAAATTTGTTGAGGTCACTTCGACCAACGCGGCAAAACTATTCGGACTCTATCCGAGAAAAGGCGATATCGCAATAAACAGCGATGCGGACATCGTCGTATGGGACCCAGATCGTACAAACACGGTGGATGGCGGTAACGGCTTTTCCAAAGCGGGATTCTCAGTCTTTGACGGGACTCGTGTAACGGGCTGGCCCTCAGTCACAATTCGCCGTGGCGTCGTCGTCTTCGAAAACGAAAAAATCAAAGCGGAACCAGGAACCGGTTTGGTGCTCAAGCAAAAGCAAAAAGTTCGAACCTCACCCAAACTGGGATGATGATCCGAACTTTCAATTGATTTCGAATTTCTAAATGCTTCGATTTAGAAAATGCCTGGAATCATTCGGTACTTAACACGGCTTTTGTATTCGCGGTACTTTTCGTCCTGACTAAGCACGCCTTCTTCGCAACGTGTTCGCAAGTAAAGTCCCAGAACCAACAAGCAGTAGACCCCAATATTCCACGCGGTGAAATGGTTTAGCATGTAACCAAAGAACGCGACGACATAAGCAAAGTAGAGAGGATGCCGGACAAAGCGGTACATACCGGTCGTTTTCACGCCCCGATTGGCAGCGACGAATCCAATACTCCGATTCAAGGAATACATTCCGGCGACTTGCAAAGCCATTCCGCAAAGTTGAATTCCCGTTCCGATCCACATATCAGCACCTGAAACTGGGCGGAACAGTAACAGCGTAAAAGCGCCGGCGATTCCGATAAACCAATCCCAAAGGTTGGTCGACACTTGTTTGGCGGGTGCACGCACCAAGTGAAAAGCCACGTCAGCGGAAACTTTAAGAACAATCAACAGAGTGCTCAAACGGAGTCCTTCGACAAAGTTGCTTCCGTGATAAATCAAAAATTTCAGGAAGAACAAAGCCAGGATGATGTTGCAAAGAACTTCCCAGCACAACCAGTAATTCGGTTTGCCTTGAAAGGAGCTGTGGGTTTTATTTTGTGCTGTAGACATGGCGTAGTAGTTTTCTAGGTGGTTTTGATTCTTGTTCCCAACCCTAGATTTTCAATAACTACCCGTGGCGCAAAAGTTGCCAAAATACCATCGAATTTCTTCGCCAAAAAGCTCAGTCGTTACAAACGGTAGAACTGGAACCCTTGGATAGAATCGCCTGAAAGAAAGGCTGCTGAGTTGGAAAGGCGCCGGCACGATCACGTAGCTGGGCCCACTCAGAGTTCAGGCAAACTGGTCAAAGACGCTACGACAACAACCAAGCCTAAACTCTCCTCGACCACACCCGAAGTCTAGGCGACTCCGGCTACGACAATCTAGCTTTCGCTTGATTCCAAGCGGCTGGTTCGCAGGTGGCCTTGGTTATTCGCTTGAATGACCACATCGTTATCGATATCCAACGCGGTCAGCCACTGTTCACCGTAACAGTAGGTGTCGATCAATTTCACGTGACCGATATCTCTCACATCGCCATCGGGTTGAGGAGTGTGACCGACGACTGCCGTTTTCCCCGAATAGTGAATCGAAGGAGGAAATTCCTTGATGTGCTCCCAGAACAACAAACCATCTGGCTGCTCTTCCAGCGGAGTGTCTGAATCGTAATTCGCATGCACAAAGAAATGATTCTCAGTCTCATGATAGCGGACACAATGGCTGAGAAATGTCAAATGATGCTGAGGAATGTTGCGAATCGAATTACCGTAACTGGCCAAAGTTGTATTGCCACCGAACTGCAACCAAAATTCCATCTGATCTGGATCGTTGATTGCTTTGAACATCATGATCTCATGATTGCCGATCAACGGAACCAAACGGCAGTGGCTGACTAGTCCAACAAGTATTTCAATAACTCGCGAAGATTCTGGACCGCGATCAACATAATCGCCTAAAGTGACAATCGTATCAGTCGGGCGCGGTTGGATTTCTTCCAGGAGAGTATCCAATGCGCCAGCGCAACCATGGATATCGCCAATAGCAATTGTTCGGGACATTTAGCAGAAGTACTTCCCTGTACGGAGGAGAAAAGGCTCAACCAGTAAAAGGAATCGTCAATTGGGATTTATAACAAAGTGAGAAAAGTCACGTCGTCCGCTATAATACGCAGACCGCATATTCCATCAAGACGGAAAAATTTATCTCAACAGAATCTCAAATCAACGACCTGTCGATAATGCCAGTTTTAACGCTAATTTCGTGAAGTTTACAATCCACCTAATTCCCGTTCTGGGGAACTAATTGTACTGTGGCTCTCAGTGTACAGTTCTCAGCACGTTCCTCCGGCTCCAGCTCTCCCAGGTCCACCCTCGTCGCACGAATAACGATCGGTGCGGCATTGGAGCCTATGAGCAAAGCGTTACCCCCAGCCTTGATCGCGTAGCGGGCTCCGCCGGGCATTTCAGCCCAATTGCTATCAGAAACCACCAATTCAATCTCATTTTCGGATTCGGGAAGCTCAGCTGAGATTTTAACCACAGCAGCCTTGTGATGCATCGCAAACGGGGCGACCTCGATCACGGCGATCTCCAATTCGGCTTCGTCAGCCATAACGACCAGCCCCTCCAACAAGTGTGTTTCCAATGCCTCACAAAACAATTGCGCCAGTTTCTCGTCATCGTCTCCGGCTTCAGCCAAGCCCGGAATCTCCCAAGCAGCCAGTTGGTCTACGGTCGTCTTAGGGCTGATTCCAACCTGATAGGTGATCGTAATCTCACGACCACGTACCACCACTGCGACAGCCCGTTCAACCTCCCCGTCTGGCGTGTCATGAAGTACGATTCCATAACAGGGGGCGATATTAAACAACCCAAATATGCCCAAGCTTACAATCACGACCCCGATTGATCGCAAAAGTCGAAATTTGAACGGATTGAATATGGGTTGGATCACTACTGTCTCTGTTTTGAAATCGGTTGAGCTAATATAATACAAGACGCGTTTCAAAACCAAACTCCTTAACGTTTCGTAGTGGGATTCGCCAGAATTCCTTCTGTCCGTAAGATGAGAAGGACTTCTGGCGAAGTCCATTACGATTTTTGAAATGACTCTTTATAAAGATCTTTACTGCCCAAACCACCGCATGGTGAGTATTCGTTTGAGCAGAACTGATACAGATGGAGCGGACACGATTATCCACTCCAAACTTGTGTTGATAAAAAATGAACGAAATGAATTCGAACCAAATTTTCAATCGAGAGTTTCTCGAAATCCGAGCCAAGATTCTTGAGATCGCAGCCTCTTTGGATCGCATCGAACGTGCAGAGGGTAACTGCGATGACTCTCGAATGGGATTGATACACGAGGGAATCGAATTGATTTCTCAAGACGGTACCGATCGGGCCGAAAAAGTCCAACTACTCTTCTCGCGGGACTACACCGATCGCTGGCGAGACGAATTCGGAATTTAGAGCAAACGCGATCAGGCTTTGATCACACAACTTTTTCAGTTGCCCCCAGCAGGCAACGTTTCAATTCAAAAATCACTCTTCTCATCGGAATTCAATGGACTACATCGATCCTCACATCCACATGGTTTCTCGCACAACCGACGATTACGAAACGCTCGCCAAAATGGGGTGTGTCGGAATGAGCGAACCTGCCTTCTGGGCTGGATTTGATCGCGGTTCGGTGGACGGCTTTCGCGACTACTTTCACCAACTGACCGATGTCGAGCCGGCTCGAGCGGCTCAATATGGAATCCAACATTACACATGGCTTTGCATTAATGCCAAAGAAGCCGAAAACGTCGAACTGTCTCGCGAGGTAATCAAGATGATCCCCGAGTTCCTGCAATGCGAAAACGTGTTGGGGATCGGCGAAATCGGTTTGAACAAAAACACCAAAAACGAAGCTACCATCTTCATGGAACATGTTGAACTGGCAGTCAAGTACGATCAACAAATCCTGATCCATACCCCCCACCTGGAAGACAAGTATCAGGGAACGCGGATGATTTTGGATATGTTGACCGACAATTCTGCGGTCGATCGTTCGCGAGTGCTGGTGGATCACGTTGAGGAACACACCATCAAAACCGTTTTGGACGAAGGGTTCTGGGCGGGCATGACGCTTTATCCCGTTTCCAAGTGCACTCCAGCCCGTGCGGTCGACATGATTGAGACTTATGGAGCGGAGCGACTGTGCGTGAATTCGGCCGGAGATTGGGGACCATCAAAGCCCACGGCCGTTCCCGACCTGATTCTCGAAATGCGCCGCAGAGGACACAGCGAATCTTTGATCAAGAAAGTCGTCTACGACAATCCTCGCGAGTTCTTTTCGCAAAGCAAAAACTTCAATTTCAAAGAACGGGAATGAGCTGGAATGAGCTCGTTGGAGGATCAATCTCTTTGCTGTTCAGCCCCGAATTTGAAAATACCAAATCACTCTGAGGCAGCAGGCGTTGGCTCTTTAGCAGGCGTTGGTGATTTTGCCCGAGTTGGTTCCTTAGGTTGCGTTGGCAGCTTGGCCACCGGAGTGGGCTCTTTGCCCTCAGAAGACTTACCAACTGACGAGCGATAAGGCTTTTTATTTTCGTACATCTCAAAGCGTTCTTGGCATTTTGGCTTGTCCGCTTCCGGAGCCAATTCCTTCGCTCGCAATTGCCAACGACGAGCGTCGGCGAACCTGCCCTGTTCCGCATAAGCTGCCGCGAGCGTATCGACAACATACCAATCTTGTTCGCCCGACAGTTCCAAAGCATCTTTGGCGATTTTCAGGGCTTTCTCACCATTGCGAAATTTGTCCGATTCACAAGTGCACAGGAACCAGGCATAAGCATTTTGGGCTTCGTGAAGGGTAGGGGCCAGTTCGATTGCTTCCTCGAAATCGGTTTTGGCACGGGTGTATTCTCCCATTCCGTACCAAGCAACAGCTCGGTTTAACAGCGTGGTCGGGGATTTGGGAGCAAGTTCCAACGCTTTGTCATAGTCGGAAATCGCTTCTGTATATCTTTCCAATCTCACATAGCAAATCGCTCGATTACTAAAGGCCGCAAACATCCCAGGAGCATAACGGATCGCTCGTTTACAATCTGCGATCGCATCCTCCAGCTCACCTCGCTTGTACTTCACCCAACCTCGAGCGTTCAGCGCAATCGCGTTGCGACGGTCAAGCCGAACCGCGTCGTTAGTTTCCTTCAGAGCAGCTTCAAGATCGTCTTTTGCCAAAAAGATGTTGGAACGACCAATATAAGCTTCAGCAATACGCTTGTTCAATTCAGTGGCAAGGTTGTAATCCTCAAGTGCTGAATCCAATTCACCTTTTCCACTTTTGGCACCGGCACGGTTGATATAGAACCAGGGATTCTTAGCATCCAATTCGATCGCTTTTGAAAAATCGGCGATCGCATCATCGTAGCGTCCCTGCGCGTAAAAAATCAAACCTCGGTTCGCATACGCATGCTCAAATTTGGGATGCAATTTAATCGCATTGGAAATCGCCTCCAAAGCACCTTGATATTTGTTCTGTGCAATAAAGATCTTTCCAAGATTATTCCAAGCCCGCGAGTTGCGCGAGTTGTAACGCAGAGATTGATTCAAGGCTTGAGCAGCTTTTTCATACTCTTTCCACTCATACTGGATCATTCCACACGTCGCCCAGGCATCCGCGTCTCTAATATCGTCTTCAACCCGACCGTCAAAATGCTTGAACGCCATCTTGAGATTCATGACATTCTCCAACGGCAGCCAACCTTTAACGTCGGACAGTTGGCACCAAGTACCTTCGATCTCTTCGACGGTATGAATGTCTCCTCCCTGAACTTGGTCTACTTTTTTCTCGTAGATCTTGGTTTCAAAGTTGGCTGTGACAACAACCGTGTCGCCCACTTCTTGAGCATTTAAAGGCCCCGCGTATGAAAAAATCATGAGGCCGAAAAAGATCAAAAACGAATTTGTAAGGTTTGGAATTTTGGAATTCATAGTATCGGAATTCTTGTACAGTAGGATTTTCTGCTGATGTAAGTGCCGCAAGAAGAATATTCTTGTGAAGTGTGCCAAAGGTCCCTGGCGGCGGCGAAGCGATCTGGTTTTGCCAGATTTTCCAAGCACGTTGAGATTAACGTTTAGCTTGTTTTAATGCAAACGGCTTCCTGCCCTTCAGCGCGAATCAATGCGTTTAGATAACAAGGTTTCGCTTATGGCAAAGGAATGTACCCCCAAGAGAGTTTTGAGGGACTATTTACCAATGCAAAACCTGCCAAAAATCCGTTCCAGAATATCGTCTGTATAGACCTTACCAACTATCTGTCCCAAATGGTCCAAGGCGATACGCAACTCGGCGGCTACGATCTCTTCACCAGTGTCCGCAATCGCCGCCGCTCTTGCCGCCTCCAAGCCAGAAATGACTCTCCCAATATGTTGCCGACAACGGACCAAAGTTGAACCGATCACCGATGCGTCGCTTGCCGATTGGGCCAGCAGGCGAGCACAGATCTCGTCCCACAAACTCTCTAACCCGTGAATCTTACCTATTTCAGCCGAAGTGCAAATTGGCTGACGGTCGAACCGACTTTGCCGCTCCAAATCACATTTGGTCAAAACGAAAATCGTATCGTCACCGGCAACGCTATCGTAGAAATCGCGCTCCAGATCATTAGCCGCCCGAGAACTGTCAACACAGACGACTTTCAAATGAGCCGATTCGATTTGAGCTTGCGAAGCCCGTTGCGCAGCGACTTCGACCGCATCGCTGGAGTTGTGTGTCGGGTCCAATCCGGCGGTGTCGATCAAGCGAATATTCAGACCATTCCGCTGAGTGTTGACCGAAACGTAATCGCGAGTCGTTCCCGCAACATCGGCAACGATCGCTCGATCACTGGCAACCATCCGATTGAACAAACTGCTTTTCCCGGCGTTAGGGCTTCCCATCAACACCACATCGTGAACACCCGCGACAATCTCCCGGGAACCGATCTGGTCTTGAATCTGCTCAACCGATTCCAGTGTCGCAGAAATCGCGTCGATCGTTTGCTGCTTGGAAACGAACTCGATGTCTTCTTCTACAAAGTCCAAACCCGCCTCCAGCTCGGCCAACAAGTCGATCATGCGATCACGTGCCACATCCATCGGCGTGGCAAGCCCACCGGCCAGTTGCCGAAGAGCGATATCAAATTGTTTCTCCTGCTTGGCATCGATCAAACCCAACACCGCTTCGGCCTGAGTCAAATCCAGTCGCCCTCCCAAAAAGGCGCGCAACGTGAACTCACCAGGTCGCGCCAGCCGACAACCACTTTCGCACAACTGCTCTAGAACCATGTCCAACAAAGGACGCGAACCGATCGTATGAAACTCGGCCGAAGGCTGTTGGGTGTAACTACGCTCATCAGGCCAAACCAACAATTGGCCCTCTAGCCGATGTTCAACTTGCCCCCCAAACGAAATCGTTGCCGGAATCTGCTGCGGCTGGTCGCCCAATTGAACATCCGCAAATGCAAGCCGAATCGCGGACAGACAGTCCGGCCCCGTCACCCGTACGATTCCTCGCATCCCAGCTCCTTCGGCCGACGCGATCGCGACAATAGTGTCATCAATATCTATGGTCATTTCGTTGGCTTATTGGAAACTCGAAAAGGGCCTGATCTTTGCTTTGTTTGGGCCATTGTTGCAAAAAGCTTGCCAAATCAAACGGCAGATACCGAAACAGGCACGACCTTCGAACGCACATGCTGTCCGATCGTTGCATTGCAAACCACATGCAAAGGCTGTTCATCTCGAACAGCATTCTCAAGTTCGCCACCGGACAACTGAAAACAAAAGTACAACTCGGATCCAGAGTCTTCAGACCGGGAAAAATCCTCAGGTCCAAACGAATTTCTTTCCAAAGTCCGTTCGTGACCGGAATCCGGTTCACCCGCAACCAACAACACTTCACCATTGAGCAGCGAGCTATCAGAGCCGAGTTCAATCTCGACCGCCACATCCAACTCATCGCCTAGCATCAATTCAGACTCCTCGATGTGGATTCGGACAATTCCCTTGCGTTTGTCCGACCATTCCCGAAGTTGCGGTAAAATGAACCCCGAACCAACAAAGACCGTTACTCCCAATCCAATGATAACAGCCACCCATACTGGGAAAGCGCCTTGCTCCACCATGGTGTACAACATAACGCCAGCACCCCCAAGCCACACGAGTGGAAACAGCGTTCCAAACCAACAGAACAGTTTTCCTCCCAACTTGCCAAAAGCTCCCTGGATCAAACTGTCCCGATTTGAGTTAAACGAAAACGACGAAAAAATAGATCCGACCAAAAACAAACAGATCATGACCGTTACACAAATCGACCAAGCGTTATCGAACGTTGCCCTACTGAGCACGATGACCAGCATTACAAACGGCACGACAAAAAACGGATCAAAAATTTTCTTAAGCATCTAAATTCGATTAGCAAATCAAACATCAGGATCGCAATCCATTCTACTCCCTCCAGACGATGAGCATAGCGTTACCTGAAATGAATTTGCTGACCGTTGGAAGAACTAATCGGCGCTGCGATGGTTTGAAAGCTCGCAGCGCGAGACCCTTCCAAAACTTGTTTGTGTCTCCTTACGGAATGCCCTCCCCGAAAATTTCGCTCAAAGCATGATTTTCGCCCCTCCCAGCTTCGCCGAGGGTGTTGCCCAGTCTGTACACCCAATCCCACTAGTGGAGATTAGTGCAAATTTGATTAGACTGCTGGTTTTCGCGCCGAATCGAGGGACAAATGAACTACTCAAAGAAGCCAATGTTTTTGGGACTGATTGCTGTTTTTCTGGTGAGTTCCTTTGCTTGTGCCCAAGACATAGATCCTCGCGGGATTTACTTCAATCGTTTTACAGGGCAGTTCAATGGCACTGAGTGGTTCCAAGTCACGCCCGTCGCTGGTTCCACAACGGAATTTAATATCCGCGACATTTTCGGCGGCGGATTTTTGGGAACCGTTACCGCCGATGGCACCGTTCTAATTCCCAATGCGTCGATGGACGGTTCTTTCGAAGACCCGGACAACTTTGTTATTTTTCCATTCAACGGTGCATTCACGTTCACAAGTAATCGTGTTCCAACAACCACTGTAGATTTTCCGCTGACTCTCGAAAGCCCCCGCTCTGCTAACCCACTGCTGAGCGGAACTTGGTCCAATACATTGAGGCGAATCAATCCAGAGACAGGCCAAGTAGTTGGTTCGGGGACAGAGACCATCACCATCTCGACCAACGAAAACACAATCCGCATCACAGACCCCAGTGGATTGTTCTTCCAAGGGGTTTTTGAGGATGGCTTGACTGCCGGATTCCGAACAATCAGCAATCCGGTTTTCCCGCCTCCAACAGGAATCTATGCTTCTTACCCAAGTTCATCAACGAATATCGGGCAGGATATGTTGGGCGAGTTGAACATGCTCAACATCAACCAGTTTCGCGCTTCGTTTCTCCTTCAATCCCGCACCGGTCTGGGCAATCAGACTCAGACACTTTTTGAGTTCGAAGCCAGCCGCATCAATCCTTTTGAACCTGGAGATGTTAACGGCGACGGCGTGATCGATGCGACAGATGAGTTCTTTGTCGATAGCCTGCAAAGCACTACATTCGAAGACGACACCTACAACCTTGCTGCGGATGTCAACGCCGACGGTGTGATTGATTTTCAAGACCTGTCGTTATTCTGCGTCCAGGGGGACGTCAACTTGGATGATCAAATCGACTTTATGGATATCGCGCCCTTTGTATTGGTTCTTACATCTGGCGTTTACGTTTGCGAAGCAGACATCAACATTGATGGCACCGTAGATTTTTCCGACATTGCGCCGTTTATAGAACTTCTCAGCGGCGGAAACTAACCCTTTTTATGCCTCAACTTTGTAGGGCAAAGCGATGATCGCACCGCCGAAAACGTTCAAAACAAGAACACCGGTTTCCATTTCGACTAGTAAACTCGACTAGTTTTTGCCTGCTATTTCTCGAATATCGATAACTCGGAAATAATCGTTCTAAGACAGCGTGACCATTTTTCTTGCATTTGTTTGATCGTTGAGATATAACCGAATAATCCTCTACAACGTCCTCGATCAGGCGGAGCAGGTTCGAGGCCTAGAAGCCTGAGATTTATATATTGAACTTGACCAACTAAGAAGTTCTACACTTAAGGAGAACTAATGAAGAGTTTTGTTAATTATCGCACTGCCATTCTTTGCTGTGCTTGTTGCCTTTGCAGCTTGTCGGTAAACGCGCAAGAAGATGTTATTGTAATCGACTTTGGGAATCCACTTAACGGCAACACGACAGGTAGCTTTTTCGATGGGCTTGAAGAAAATCAATCAATTTTTGAAACCACTCTAAATGCCGATATGATCTCCAATAGTAATGTGCTTTTGGAGCCAGAGTTCCTCCCGGAGGGAGTGGTCACCACCTTTATGGTTCCTGAAGCTGGGGACGCTGGGCTGGAGATCACCCTTGTCAATGCCACTTCTACTACTGGAATTGATAGCGATTCTGTTGGAGCTGAATTAAATGTCACTGGGCTCGGGATTGCACTCCGAGGAACGCCGCAGCGTGGTTCGACTGGCACAGATATCAGGGACCCCCCCTTTGATACCCTTGAAAGCAGCACATTCCGTCTGGATGCAACGCATGACGAATTCTTGACGTTCTCTTTCAATCAAGATGTTACTGTCACCGCGATTGCGCTAACCAATCTTAACGACGGAGAGACGTTTCAATTCGGTCCTGCGGAAAATATCACGAATCTTAATGATTTGACTCTGCCGAATTTAACGATGGGTACTTACGTTACAGACGTGGCAGAACCCACTAACAGTAGCTTATTTACGTTTACTTTTGAAACTCCTTTGAAGATTGCTGCAGGAGAAGAAATTCTGGTTGGCCAAACTGGTTTCGATCCGGCCACTATCAGCGGCGCTATTACTGGTGTTGGTTTTGAACAAATCCTTTTGACAATCGACGAGGGGGCCTGTCTGCTTGGTGATATTGACCTTAGCGGCACCGTTGACTTTGGAGACATCGCACCATTCATTAATATTCTGGCCACCTCAGGTTCTCAATGCGAAGCGGATGTCAACGAAGACGGTATCGTTAACTTTGGAGACATCGCACCATTCATCCAGATCTTGGCCTCCGGACCATAGTAAACGCCGTCGGAAATTGAAAGTTCCGGTGCAAGAGGTCCTGTGGTACGAGTGACACTGTCACGCGCAGGCCTTGTTACACTGTTGCGTAAGCCAAAGCGAAAAGGTTTGAAGCGGAGAGCGCGCGTGTCGGCGCGCTCTCCTGTTCGCCTTGGTGATATTGCGAGTACGTTACGCAAGTTACTGAGCATTGGCCCCTCTCCGATCCGGACGTGCCACTTTCTAGCATCCGGCTCCCAGCAATCACTTGTCACTCCCACCGGCCAACATGCGGTTCATCGCGATCAAGTCGGTCAAACCTTTGTTGTTTTCTCGCGATCAAATCGACTCGACGTCACCTGTGAATTCGGCAGGTGAGTGGAAGCATTCATCGTGGTCTTCAAAATTCTGCGCAATTAAAAAAGGCATTTTTTAAACAGCCCACATCAGAGTGTTTGGGTTCATCACTTTGTGATCCTGCGGTGTGAAGTCAATCCCGCAGCGACTCAACCGCAGTTGCCACGTCAGAGTGGACGTTCCCATCAATAGTAATATCACGCAGCGTTCGGGAAAGCGAAAGGGGCGCTAAGTCATTTCGTCCGATATCAATATTCGCAAGTTTCAAATGTGTAAGAGTCGAAATGCAATCTATCTGCTCAAAAAAGTTACCGGGAAGTGTTGCCGGAATATGATGTCCCCGCAACTTGAGTCCGGAAATTTCCTCCAGTTTACGAACCGCGTTCAGCAGTTGAGCAGGGAACTCGCCCGTCCACGTCAGGTCTAGTGACTGCGCTTTAGGTGTGAAATTCAAAAGTCGAAAAAGTTCCGGCGGATAGTGTTTTTCAGTTTTAGAATCTATTTCCAATACCACCCGGGTTACATTGAGCAATTGTGGGAGGTCAGCGAAAAAGCCTCCTGTCCTCATCATTTGCGGAGTCATTCCGATACTGCATCGAGAATAGCCCGGCTCGTCCCCAAACCACGGTTGCCCAAAGTGAAATCGGATCATTTGATCGTCGATCCAACTGCGGTCGGAAAAGACCACCACAAGTGTATCGTTCTTAAGTCCAAATTCGTGAAACACATCCCGGAAAAGATCGAGGTTTTTGGTTGTCATCCAAAACGAAAAGTTGATGTCGAGCCGGGAAATCCGTTTCAGTTCAGCCGCGGAGTAAGAGCGAGTATCTGCTTCAATCGCGCACAGAGCATCATCCGAAGCGGCAACCGATTTCTCAATTTCTTCTATGTCAGGATCAGTTAGGTTCATCAACTATGCCAAATGAAAACATTAACCATTCAAGCGGGATAACGTCTGCGATACCGGTCCGGACTACTTGACCAAAAAGGCCATATAGATGTTATCACGCGGTTCTGTTTAGGTTTCGTGCTGTGTAATCATTCAATACCACACGATGTCATCTTGGAACGGCCGGTCAGGCTTCGGGCCAGTGTCCGGACAGTGTTTAAGCAACCTTGTCGCTGCAGTTTTGATTTTGTCATTTGAATCAAAAGATGAGATTCCGTAAAGCACTCTGTGTATCAGTATCGCCGGCGCAAGTTCAGATTTGCCGCGGGATCTAAGATGGTCATTGCGTTCATCGGCGTTCGTGGTCCATTGATGCCAGTCAAAAAACTTGGGATATAGAATGGCCAGAACCCGATTTGCTATCTCCGACAGGTGCCAAGCGACGTAAGTGTCACCGGCAATGTTCAGTTGTTCTTCCGCAAGCGTAACCACTTCGAGCATTTGTTGTTGGAGGCCAACCTGTTTCTCGGATACCCGTTGGACCGCTTCAATCAGAGTGAGGCCGAACAGTTCGTAGTCGATGCCGGGGATCACCGGTTGCTATTTTCCTTTTTTCTTTAATCGTTTGCGACGGTCGCGGTCGATCTGTTTCTTTTCTTCCGCTGAGGTTTCAAACGTTTGCTTCTTCTTTTTGCCCGTCGCGTTTTCTTCGATCGCTTCCTTCATGCGATCTAGCCAGGAACCGCCTTCCTTTTTCGTTTTCCCATTCTCGTTCTCATCAACGACGCTTCCCTCAACAATCGTTCCGGCATCTAAACCGCCACCGATCTCGGCAATCTTTTCATCAGAAAGCTTGGGCTTGGGTAACATCTTTCGCTCGATGATTCCCCACAAACTGGAGGTGATGAAGTACAGACAAAGTGCCGCGGGGACTTTGAAAAACAGGATGCCCATAAAGAACATCATGAACGTCATCATCTTTTGCATCATCTTTTGCTGGTCATCAACCGCTGGCGGCGTAAACAGCTTTTGCTGCATGAGGAACAGCACGATCGTGAACATCGGCAGCAAATTAAAATACGGACCCAGGAATCCGGTTTCGCTCGCCAAAAAGCTTGGCATGAAATCTTTCCAGTAAAACAACTGGTCAGGTGCCGCCAGGTTTGTGCACCAATTCAAGCCGGGAATTAACGGCTGGTCGCGCAGGGCGATATCGACGGACAAGCCGCGATAGAGCCCGATGAAAATCGGCAGCTGAAAGAACATCAACAGACAACCACCGAAAGGGTTGTATTTATTCCTTTTGAAAAGCTCTCGCTGTGCAGACGCGCGCCCTTCCATGTCGTCTTTGTAACGATCGGCGATCGCTTTCATCTGCGGTTGCAACGCCTGCATCATCTGTGCATTAAGCGCCGCCTTGCGAGAAATCGGAATCATCAGACTTCGTACCAATACGGTCAGCATGATGATCGCCAGACCGTAACTCCAACTGCCTGTGATTGTGTAAAAGACTTTCAGCAACCAACAAAGCGGCTTTGAAAACAGAGCGAACCATCCAAACGTTCGATTGTTTTCCAGACCATAAGCTGCCAATAGGTTCGGCTCTTTGGGCCCCGCAAAAATGTCGAACTCTTGCGTGTAGGCATCTTCTTCACCAATCTGGACTCGGTCGAACAAAAAGAACGTACAATCCGCCAACCGTTTCAGCTTGCGATCTTCCGAAGGAACTTTTCCTCCAACCGGACCGGCAAACGCAGTGTGACATACATAAGGCCATTCGCTGTTCGCCTCGGACTCAGCCGGCAAAAGCGAAACGTTAAAGTACTGCGTGTCGACACCGACGTATTTGATTTTCTGGGAAGCTTCGATCGTTGGGTGAAACACTTCTTGAAAAGAAGGCGAAGTCGATTCGGCGTTCTTAATAATCTCTGGGCCGCCAAAGAACTTGTAGTTCTTGTATTCGCTACTGCCAGCGACATCACGTGTCCCAGCCATATAGCCCACCGCTGAAGAGCGACCATGAATTTTATTGACGTACCACCAGCCCTCGGTCGGAGTTCCGGTTGGGCCACGCAATTCGTATGCGACATCCAGTGGCTCACCCGCCAGGTTTTCGATCTTGATTCGCGTTTTCACGTGCGAATCTCTGGCTTTTAGATTGTACCGATCGTCTTCGGCAATCTCGGGCAACCAGTAGGTACGGGTAACCTTAATCGGTCCTCGCACCAGGTGTTTTTTGAGTTTTGCGGCGCTGATCGTGTAAGTAAACTCGATTCCCGGTTGGCCCTCCACGACTGTTTCTGCAAAGTCCCATTGAGCGTTGGTCATATCCGGGTCCAACTCAGGCCAGTTCAAGGCGTCACTTGGTTTGCGGAGTGTCAGCAAAAAGCTCTCTGGACTGCGCAGCCCCAAATCAAAGGTGTCGGGCTCGGGTCGAGTAATCGAAATCGGCTTGCGGGCCAAAGTAACGTCCAGTTGTTTCTCAACACCGTCGCGCCATACCGTCAACTGAATCAAGTTACTTTCTTTGTATTTTTCGCTCAGCTGTTCCTGGAACTGTTCCTTCGTAATGACCGGAACTTCAACAGGATCATCGGGCCCTTTAAACGAAAGGATTTCATCATCGACTTGAACACCACCTATTGCGGCCGGAGTTCCCTTGCCAACCGAGCGGACTTTTAGCGAAGTTTTCCCAAGCTCAGTTTCGGTTTGGCCTACGATACTGTCCATCAGGTTCAGTTCGCCCAGGTATCCACCTTTGTATTCCAAGTCGCGATATCGCAGCCGGCTTTTGCGTTTTTTGCGGATGTTACTTTCGATCTGCTTGATCGCGCCGCCACGAGTCGAGAAGGTGACCAGAAAACGAGTGTTGTCTGCGGGATCAAGTGAACCCAACATCGGAAACTGCTCAGGCGTTGCAGCTTTTATCTCCTCGGTATCTTTTTCTGCTTCTTGCCCCTCGCTGGTACCTTCGCCCGCTTCAGCTGCTTCTTCACCCTCTTCAGGGGTATCAGTATTTTCTGATTCACCGTCGGCGGTATCAGCACCGTCTTCTTCGGCGCCA
>CAZDBA010000058.1:0-8116 GCA_964503615.1 uncultured Pirellulaceae bacterium | reverse complement strand
GCATCAGCAGCCGCTACGGCGTTTTCTCCAGCCTGTTTCCCCTCGGGAATCTTGGGCTTGGGGTCCTGCATAAAGTACAGGCCCATAAAAACCATCGAGAAGGTAAAGATAAAAAAGAGGGAGCGTTTTTCCACGAAGCTAAATCCAGCACTTCAAAAGTGCAAAAGGAGGTTTGTGTAATATTTCTTAACAGTTCGCAATCGGCTACTTGTTATCAAATCGCGTACCAATATCGAGGTACGAAAGCAGTTAGCGAATATTTTTGGCCGGCACGGGGTAGTTCAGCAAAACCGACCCGTTTCAGGATCGTTTGGTGAGCACGTATTCTCAGAATATCGGAGTTTATTGGGAAGGGGGATCTCAACTTTCGCACAGCTGCGGACAATACCGGCTTTTAGGCAAAAATTGGCATCAAAAGCCCAAGTTCCGAAGTCGAATCGAGCGAAAACCGTTCCTTAGTGCCAATTCTTGACGCCAAAGTGGCAGATTGTCCCAAGGAGAGGACTTTCTGTCACATGTCGTTTTAACTGAATATGGCTGTTCAAAAACATTAGGTCGGCAACAAAAAAAGCGCCCCACAATCTTGCGGGGCACTATTAAGGAATTAACCAGTCGGTTTAAGTAGTAGTCTTAGCAGGTTTAGTCGCCTGAGTTCAGTTTTCACAAGAGCTGCAAGAATTGCAGGAGCGGTTGAAGCAGGTGACTCAACCTGATGACCTTGCAAACCAGCCATGAAATCCAAGCTTCACCGAGAACATGTAACGGTTTATCCGATCCAGCCGAGTACGACTTCGCTAGCTACCACCTTTATAAAGCTCAACTGCCCTAGCCACTGCGGATTCCAAATTGTATCGCTACCATCTGATGACATTTCAAAATCAGGGAATTCTGACGAATCCCACTACGAAACCTAGGACCAAGCAATTGAGGTGGATATGCAAACTCCATGTAAACCAAAACGAAACATTGTTTGTCGGCTCTCATTGTTGTGCTTCTTGGTCCTGTTTGGGGTCCCAGCATTTACTGGTTGCGAAATCGTCAGGTCGATCCTGTTCGATCGGTCTCCCACAGAATACGAACGAGATATTGAATTTCGTGGTCCCGGCAGCCAAGATGCATGGTTGGAAGCAACCGGCGGGCAGTACAATGGCAACCTGCCACGTTAGCCAACCAGCCATCGAATCCAGGTTGAGACAAGAGAAGACCATTCATGTTTTCCAAGAATTTTTTTTTAATCGCAATCTGTGTTGTGATCGCAGGCTGTAGTAACTCCAACTCGACGACCGATTCAGGTGGAGCTCAGACCGACTCAACCAACCCATCAGATTCGGACTCTGAAACGGACAGTTTGCCAGACAAATCCCCAGCCGCCCCTCAGTTATTACCGGCAAGCGAAGTGGCTCGAGTCTTGGGAGTAAATTCCGTGCAGGAGAATGGGCGACCGCCATTCTCACCCGGGATATTGCACAACTACACCATCGAAGACAAAGCACCGCTCAAGCTTCTTGTCTCGAATAATGGTTCCGGCTTCGACTCACTTAAAAAAGACTACGAATCGCGCAACATCCGTGAGCTTCCCAGTTTGGGAGAAAAAGGTTTGGCTGCGGAGTATAAAATCCCAGCCGAGAGACCTTCGTCCCGATCTGACGAACGAGTTGTCATATTCAAGAAGGGTAAATTCTTGATTGAACTCAAAAGCATTTCCAGGATTAGCGACTCTGGCCACGTGGGAACATTGGACGAACTGATCGAGCTCGCAAAAATCATCGACAAGAACTTCTTCTAAAAAAGCTTTCAAAGTTGACTACGGTATGAAACCTATTTTGATTTTAGTCCGGCGCAGCGGTCCGGGAATTTTATAAGGGTATGCGGCGATGGACGAACAGATGGTGAATGAACTGTTTACTCCCCACAATTGGGAAAACTACACGGACTATGCACGGAGTATCTTTATCGCAATTCACGAAGAGCAGTTGGAAAGTGGCAAAGCGTAGCAGCCTCTGATGTAATACGTCGTGCTCTTTCTCGAATCGGAGACGGCTTGTCCAAATCTGCCGAGGAAGCGATTGAACTCTACTCCGGAAAGCGCGATGTGGACGTGCAGGACGTTTACGAAATCATGCTGGGACTTGCTCGCCATAAGAGCAAATTCCAGATGATTGAGACAACGGGCAACACAGGATACCCGCCTCTAGGTGACCAAGCCGTACACCCTGGTTTCGTGGTTGTTCGACTTACAGTGCGTGGCAAGAAACTGACAATCGACAACCGGGACGAAAAGTGACAAGGGGAGCTTTTCGTGCGGAGAAAGTTTTTTGCGGACGAAGCATAGATAACTCCAGCGGCCTGGCGATGTGACAGCGTTGAAATCTTTGAAAGGGCAGGGCGCGGTTTCCTTAGTGAATCATTTTCGAGCAGTGATTGGTGAAGAACCTATCGATGCCCAAAAGCTGCCCTCCAGCGATGCTAATGGATTGATGGAAGTTCGCATTGGACGATTGGAACGAGAGAATCGGAGAAAACGGAGTACCGCTGAAAACTCTCAGCTGGCGCGTTGACCGGCTCGGCGGAACGATCTAAAATCTGGTTCACGGAAAACGGACGGAGAGCCAACCGAACCATTCGGCGTCGCGCGGCAAAAAGGCTCAGATCCGTGAGAAATGAGACGTTTGGTGGGAAAAGCTCGAAATACTGCTGAAAGGCTTAAAAGCAAATACTCTGGTATTGAACCGTTCCGCGGATGATCAACCTCCGGAGTGACATCGCCCCCATCGGGGTTTCTTTTTCCAAGCGTCAACGAAAATCCCCGGCAACGAACATGCCGTCCGAACATGCCGTCGACAGCCATTTTGGCGCTCTCTTGCCGCTCTTTCTTCACCGACTTACATGCATAGAGTTTGCATACAATTGCAAACGAATTCAGGACGTTTGACGACTGCCGAGAAATTTCTGATTTTTATGGAATCAAAGTCGGGTCTTGGGGTACTTCACAGGAAATCACGAAGCCGAACCTGGATTCGCGCACCTTCAGGTGCGTGAAGCCGGTTAAGGCAAGACATAATCCCCAAGACGAAATCCATCGGACCAAACGAAGGAAATAAAGCATGAAACTCGCGATCCAATTCGTCGTTGCTTTGGCATTCTTTTTCGTTGGCGCTTCCAACGTGTCAGCACAACCCGTTGGGCAAACTGTTGATTCACTTCAATGGAGATGCGCCAGATCAAGTGCGATCGTTAGAGGATTCGTGCAAGACTTTCGAGTGCCCGCCGATCAAGCGGCGATAACCTATAATCCGGAATTCGAATTCACAATCAAAGTTACTGAAACGATCAAAGGGCCTGACCAACCAAATATTGTTTTTCGACACCTGTACGATAAAAGAGCTATTTTCGATTTGGAAAAAGCCAAAGCCAACAAGACCGTCTTCCTGTTGTTTGTTGACAAGTCAGAAAATCCAAAGCTGATTGCTGAAAGTTACCCAGGAACATTTCCGGTTCCCGCTCCTGAATTTAAAGTTCGCTATTGGTCCAACGGCAAACCGATCGACTTCGACAACGAGGATCACTACGTCCAAAGTTTGAAACAGGCCGTTGCGGAAAACGCAAAATACGACATCCAGAGAAGTCATAAATTCGAATACGGCGACTTCTTTTCGGTTCTTATCCCATTTGATAAACGCGCCGAAGCTTTGGCCAAGAAGATATTGAGAGAAAAGGCCTCCAGCTCGGACCGGATCCTGTATGGTGGCGGTCGTGAAGGCGCGTCGGCCGTTGGGTTGCTTGCTGAATTTTGGTCCCAAGAGAATGAGGTAATCGTCAGGGACATGCTGAAAGACTCAACAGATCAGTGGACGAGAAAAAGATATGTGCGCACCAAAAAGGGGTACGATACCACCAAAATTTATACCACCCGCCAAGCCGCGTTTGACGCTCTACTGAACTGGGGCATCGCAGTTGAAAAACCTGTGATGCAGGAAACTTTTTCAGGCCCGAGAATTGCCAAGTCCGAGGTAGATTTGGTCAACGAGATTGAAAAAAACCCAAGGTGCCGAGCGGGCTTTACCAATCTGCGCAACGACGAAATCTTTGTTGACAATATTCATTTTCAAGACACCCAGAAATTGCCCGACCTGAGCGCGTTGTCCAAACTCAAACTGGTTTACTACAGTGGGGAAACACTGGATATTTCAGGGATTGGAAATCCAGAATCACTTAGCACATTGCATATTGATGGGCCGATCGTTGGCTCTATCGAGTCGTTGAGCAAACTCGAAAATCTTGAAAACTTGTGGATGGTCGGAGGCGGATTCGTAGAACTTCCACCATTTTCCAAATCAGCCCAAATCCAGAGATTGAATATCAGCAAGTCGAAAGTCTCCGATTTAAGGCCATTGGCCAATCTTTCGAAACTCAATTCGCTGACTATTTCCAACACTGAGGTTACGGACTTGGGGCCGCTGTCTCAACTTTCCAATTTAGAAGCCCTGGTTGCTGAACGCACCCAGGTTAGTGACCTAACGCCATTGAATGGCTTGGCGAAATTAAAATTACTCAAACTCAACAGAACCAAGGTCCAGGATATCAGTCCACTTGCTGGCTGCACGAACTTGCAGGAATTGGAGTTGAAGAACACGAACGTTGGCGATCTAAGCCCTTTGTCACAGACTCACAAGTTGGAAACACTTGCAATTTCACATTCCAACGTTGCGGATCTGCAGCCTCTCTCTGGCATCATTTCAATGAGGAGGATTTCGGCCGACAATAGCAAAGTCACAGATGTTGGTTGCCTCGCGAATCTAACCAATCTGGAATATCTGCAGATTTCCAAAGACTTGGAGATCAAAGGACTTGAGCTGCTCAACGGACTTCAGCTGAAGCGACGGCGACTGAGAATTTACCGACAATAACGATCTAGGATTCGTCCAAACGGCTAACGATTCAGTTGTCCAACGCACGAACTGCCTGAGCTCCATCCATGGTCATATTTCATATTACTTCCAAATCAATACAATGAATCCTTCTCAGAAAAAAAAGTAAAATGAAATCGCCGAAGGGAAATTCCTATGAGTGCTACTCTTTCCAATCCACTTCTTCCACCCGTTGAGTCGTTCCTTGGCCGTGGTTCTCATGGCGGTTTTGTCGGTGGCAAAGCATTCCAGTCCAGCAGCGGTTCAACGATCGCGACTATTGATCCCGGTTCCGGGGCAACGTTAGCCGAAGTCTCAGCGATGACGGCCGAAGAAGTCGATCAAGCCGTCCAGGTTGCCAACGATACGTTTAAGAACAGCTATTAGCCTCTAACAAAATGAACTCAAACAGCCCAGTAAACGAGTCCAGTGAACTACTGGGAATCCAGCTCTTTGAACGTTCGGATCAAGCGGGAGTCGACCGAGATCCTCTCTAAAGTTCTCCGCACACTGTCCAAGTGTAATTCGGCTTTGTCATTCTGCCCGTTGCGCTTGAATGCCTTTGCCAGCATCAACATCGTACTAACACGACTCTCCGAATCACGATCGTTTTCAGAGTGGATAAAAAGACTCTCCTCCAAAGCTACAATCGCCCGCTCATAGTCGCCTGAGTTTAGATACTTTTCGCCCAGCAGATCCAAGGTCATCGCAACCAACGGATCGATTCTGCCGAATTCCTGCCGCTGATTCACGACAACGAGTTGTAGCAAAACGATATCACCCAACTGGGCATCCTGGGAACCTTTGACCGGTAACAAATCGCGGATCTCTTTCTTCGGCAGCTTATTCCGCAGCCATTTTGAGATCACCAAATCGGAATCGGTCTCTCGAACTCGTCGATTAAAACCCGCAACGGCTCGCAAATAACATTCCTCGTTTTGCAGCTCTCTACCTAGTTCCTTGTACTGCTTTTCGAATGAACGAGACTTGGCTTTTTCCAGCTGGGTAGTCTGCCTGGCTTTGACCAACTCTTTCAGCCGTTGTTTGGAAAGTGCATCCGTAGCGATCGCCTCTTTAGCCAAACGATTTGCGCGGGACGCGTTCAACATGCTATAGATCGAAATCGCAGTCAGCACAGACACGATCGTCAGCGACACAGCCAAAAGCCATTTGTGCTTTTTCAGCAACCGTCGAGTATCGGCGAACAATGGTTGACGATCGATATCAACCGAGTCGCCTGCCAAGTGCCGATCAACATCGGCGGCTAACTCAGCTACCGATGCGTAACGCTGCGCGCGGTCTTTGGAAATGCACTTCAATGCAACTGCATCAAGGTTTCCCTTTAGTTCGGTCAGCAAATCCCGATACTCGAGTTCACGATCTCTAAACACCTCCGGCTTGGTGTCAATCAATTTTGCAAGCCGACTGGAGGGAGCCTCAACCGAGCGAGTTTGAATAATCTCGCGAATGGAAAAGATATTCTTGGATTTTAGATCTTCTAGTTCGAACGGCGTTGAGCCAGTCAGCAACTGGTACAGGATCGCACCCAGCGAATAGATGTCGGTGCGAATATCTTGATCGTTGCCTTGCGTGTCAGTCTGCTCGGGACTCATGTACTCCGGCGTGCCGATCATACATGAAAGCTTGGTCAAATCGGTCTGACCTGCAGCACGACCATGGGTGACTTTGGCAACTCCAAAGTCGATTACCTTGGAGACAAACTCTCCGTTCTTACGATTCACCAAAATGTTCGAAGGTTTCAGGTCGCGATGGATCAGCCCTTTTTGGTGGGCATGTTGAATCGCGTTGCATAGCTTACGAAAAATCTCCAGCCGTTGCTCAATCGTCAAACGATTTTCATCACAAAACTCTGTAATCGGTTGGCCGGAAACCAACTCCATCGCAAAATAAGGTCGGCCCGTTCTCGTTGCCCCGGCATCGAAGACTTTAGTGATGCCCGGATGATCCATGACCGCCAAGGCTTGTCGTTCCGCGGAAAACCTGGCAACAAAGCTCTTGGTATCCATCCCAAACTTGATAACTTTTACCGCGACTCGACGCCGGACCGGTTCTTTTTGTTCAGCGAGATAAACATCTCCCATTCCACCGGAACCCAACAGGCGAGCCAGGTGGTATCGACCGACTGTCTCACCTGTAAGATCGGCCATGTCATCGTCGACAGTACGGATGTTGCCATCGCGGTCCAGAGTGACCTCTCGGTCCAGGATAAAGCTCTCACCGGTTTGCAGGCTTAGTAATTGCTGAACGCGATTGCGCAGATTTACGTTGTTGCCGCAGGCTTGGAAAACAAAGTCCAAACGCGCAACCTGCATCGGTATCTCGAGTGCTTCGAGAAAAATCTCTTGTTCGCGTAGATCAACAGTGCGCACGATTCAGGTCCCTATTGATCCTGTTCCAGAATATGACGTTGCAACCAAGCTCGTGAATAAGCCCAATACCGGTCAGCGGTGCGAGACGGAATGTTAAGCAGTTTCGCGGCCTCATAAAGTTTCATGCCGCCGAAAAATTTTAGCTTTACCAATTCAGCCTTCGTCTTGTCCAACAACTCCAGCTCAGAAAGCGCTTGGTCCAAAGCCAACAGCTCTTCGGACTCGGTATGCATATCGGCAACATCATCCAGATAAATACGCTTCGCATCACCGCCACGCTTTTTACGTTTTTTGCGACGAGCGTGGTCGATCAAAATCCGACGCATCGATTCGGCAGCGGCACCGAAAAAGTGCGCGCGGTTTTGCCAACTGTCTGAAGCGTTCCCGACCAAACGCATGTAGGCTTCGTGAACCAGCGCAGTCGGCTGAAGCGTGTGACCAACTTGCTCACTAGCCAACTTGGCCATCGCCAGTCGCTTGAGGTCGCTATAGATAACCGGCAGTAAATCATCCGTCGCACTCGCCTTTCCGGCGGCAACTGCCTCGATAATCTGGGTTATATTGTTCATTGAAAACTGGGCCTTTTCCTTGCCATTTTTCTCAAAGGTCGCTCACACTCTTGGAATTACCATCAAAAACTTGTCAACAAGTCGTTTTTCTTTGGTTCTCGTCAGCAACCACTTCCTTCCTGCCTACTCTTATTCTAAGTGGTTTCCCAACTTCTTGGGCCGTTTTATCGAGGAAAACACCCACATCTCATTAAAACCTACCGAATTTGAGCAGAATTCATTTTTTCTGGCGGGGTCCGCGGGGCAACGA
>CAZDBA010000057.1:0-27061 GCA_964503615.1 uncultured Pirellulaceae bacterium | reverse complement strand
AAAAACTAACGAGCCTCTGCCAACAAAATCTGTTGGAATTCAAACACTTAAATCTCTGTTCTGTTAGACTGGACACAGGCAAACCGCTTCGCAAAAGCATAAATCATCGCTCTGCGAATGCGATAGACAATGAAAAACAAAATTCATATAGGAGAGATCAATGCAACGAATTTTTTTAACGTTGCTGCTTTTGGCGGTATTCGTTCCCAGTGTAAATGCGCAAATTGATTTGCCAAACGACAAGAAGGCAATCTTTTGCATCGATGCCCAGGTCGCAAGGTTGCTGGAAAGCAAATTGGCAGAATCTATGGGCGAAGAGGAGCTCAAGGCTCTGAAAGATGGTATGGACCTCCCCGTCCTTCCGCAAAAATACGTTCGGATTTTCGGAATGGTTGGAGCTCCAGACAGCATGCAAGAGGCTCAACAAATGGGCCCTGGAAGAGACCTTCCTTTCGAACTTGTTTTCGAATTTCAAATGGCGGATGCCGAATCGGCTGCTGCTGTACTGGATTACATGAGTTTGGATAAGGACAATTCACAGGAAATCGACGGTGTTACCTATTTCTCACCTCCCGGTTTTGCTCCTCAGAACATTGTCGGCGGCGTGAGAGATGAAAAGGTTGTCGTTTTTGGTACGAAGAATTTCGTTTTTGCCAACAGTCGTAAAGAGCTTTTCTCTGCTGAACTCGCAAATGCTTGGGGGCGGCACCTGTCCCACGCGCCTGTTCGTGCTTCGCTTGAAATGGTGAGTAAAGCTGATTTGATTGCGGAAATGGTTGCGATGGGAGAACAAGGTGCTCCTCCACCTTTCGTTTCGTTATTGGGAATGGTTGACAATATGGAGTCGCTTAACCTGACAATGGACGTGGATGGTGAGGAACTGTTGGCTCTTCGGGGACTTGGAAAGAACGATGCTGACGCGGAAGAGCTGCGAGGCGGTATCGATGGATTGCTGGCAATAGCCAAACTGGCTTCAGGCGGTATGAAGCAAGGGATGCAACAAAAATCTCCAAATGCCGCAGCCATGATGGATGAAATCATGGGTGATTTGAAAACGATAGGAGAGGGCAAAGAAGTCAATATCGTTATCAATCGCCCAGAGAGTTTTGAGGCAGGAGTCGCAGAACTACAGGCCGTGGTGAGGTCACGGGCTCAGGTTACCATCCGTACGAACAATATGCGGCAAGCTCTATTGGCGATGCACAATTTCGATGCGGCAAATAACGGGCTTCCGTTTGACGCCGATCCAACACAACCAAGTTGGCGAGCCAAAATTAGTGAGTTTATGGACGAGAAAGAAGGTGAAATGCCTCAGTGTTTTGGATCCGATGGCGAAAATTCGATGATCGCCCACGTTCGAACTGAGAAACAGATCAAAAGTTTTATAGATTTAACCGATGGATCTTCTAACACGATTTGTATGGTTGAGGTGTCAGAAGGAATTCCATGGAAATCAAATAAAGACGTGACTCCTGCTCAGGTTATTGAGATGATTGGTAACTTGGGAGAGGGCGAAGTGATGGTGATAGGGCTTTACGACGCGTCGACCATAGCAGTCGATTCGAGTGCTGATCTTGAATTGATCAAAAAGATGTGTACGCCAGACGGAGGCGAGGTTATCGATTTTGAAGACCTTGAACGACTCTATTCACGTTGATCTCGATGTGAGGAACTAAGGAAAAGCACGGTCAAATGACCGTGCTTTTTTTGCGCAGGTTTCTTGGCTCCAACGATTGGTAATCAATCCGCGCTTGAGTGCGACGCCGTCTTGTGGTGAGCTGGTTTCGACCCATTAATTTCTACCTGTTCGCAGTGCGAAGGTCTATTAACTCAACATCGGTTCTTGGCTTAGTTTAACTAAACACGATAATTAATGTACAATCTTGCTACGGCTCGTTTGTCTTAAATGCTATTCTGCTTTACCTTCGCAGAACCCGACCACCGCATGTAATATCTGACAGTTCTAAATTACGTACCGGAAGAAAGCAGTATTTTTCAGTGGAATATAAAACAATTCAGTTATCGTTCTGGTACGGCAATCAATGTTTGTAAACGCTCACTCTTTTGGGGCATGTCTTGGCTTGCTCGCCGCCAGCGATTCCGTGCTGAACACTCCGATAAAGAATCCGGCAATCGTTCTTGGGATTCTGTTTTTTATCCTGGCGATAATTTTCTGGACGAGTTCTCTTAAAACGTTTAAGACGTTTTACAAGTTCGTGCCCGCGCTTTTGTTGTGTTACTTCTTGCCGTCTTTGTTGACGTTTTTCGGAATCACCGATGCAAAAGACGATTCACTCTACCACGTTGCAACTCGATATTTACTGCCAGCGACTTTGGTCTACCTGACCCTTTGCATTGATCTGAAAGAGATCGTAAAGCTGGGTCCCAAGGCTTTGATTATGTTCGGAACGGGAACGGTTGGCGTCGTGTTGGGTGGACCCTTGGCGATTCTGATCGTCTCGTTTTTTGTGCCCAGTCAATTGGATTACGTGAATGGCGAAGGCTACGATGCCAAGTGGCGTGGGTACTCCACGGTGGCTGGCAGTTGGATCGGAGGTGGCGCTAATCAAGCCGCCATGAAGGAACTCTATCTTCCAGAAGAAGAAATGAACGACGAGGAGAAAGAGCTCGCCGGTCAGCTTTTCAGTAGCATGATTGCGGTCGACGTCATTGTTGCTGAGATCTGGATGGTGTTTTTATTGTTGGGAGTCGGACAGGCGAAGACAATCGATCGTTGGTTTAAAGCTGATGCTTCCAGCGTGCAAAGACTGCAGGACAAAATGGATGAGTTCTCGAAAAAGACAGAACGGATTCCGACCAGCACTGACTGGATGGTCATTGCCGGGATCGGTTTCGGCGTAACAGCGTTCGCTCACTTCTTTGGTGGCTTGCTGTCGGAGAATTTCACTGCCTGGTCTGATAGCTCTGACTGGGGGCAGTTCTTCAAGCGAATTAGTTTTACCAGCCAGTTCTTCTGGCTGATTGTGATCAGCACGTTGGTAGGCGTTGGACTTTCTTTTACTCCACTTAGGAACTACGAGGGAGCGGGAGCTTCCAAGCTGGGGACCGTTTTCATTTTTTTGTTAGTAGCTGTAGTGGGGCTGAAAATGGATATCAGTGCGGTGTTCAAGCAACCCGGTTTCTTTCTGGTGGGAGGAATTTGGATGGCCTTTCACGTCGGGTTGTTATTGGTGGTAGGTTACCTGATCAAAGCGCCTTATTTCTTTCTGGCGGTTGGTAGTAAAGCCAACATTGGAGGAGCAGCGAGTGCACCCGTAGTCGCAGCAGCTTTCCACCCGTCCTTGGCTCCCGTGGGGGTGTTGTTGGCGGTTCTAGGATACGCCGTTGGTACTCTCGGGGCTTGGCTGGCAGCGTTGATGATGATGAGCGTTGCGCCGGTCTAGCAAGGATTTTCAAAAGTCGCTAATTCAGAAGTCACCAATGGTTCTCAATTCAAAGTTCCGTCGTCGGTCTTGGGTGAAAGATGCTGCCAATACATCGCAGGGTTCTTCAGAATATCTCGCGTCAGGGTGTAGTGATTCGTTTCCTCCAACGCAATATTCTCAAGTTTTGTCGAATCGAAGTTCACGATTGTTGCGTTCGGATACGTCATCAAGATCGGCGAGTGAGTTGCGATAATAAACTGAGCTTTGCCCTGACCCACACGGTCGGCAATCATGGCCAGCAGCGTCAGTTGACGTTGAGGCGATAGTGCCGACTCCGGCTCGTCCATCAAATAGATGCCTGAATCAAACCGATTTTGCAGTAAAGCCAAAAACGATTCACCATGTGAACGAGCGTGCAACGATTTGCCGCCGTATCGCATAAACGGATCACCCCTAAATTCTGGATCGCGCGATCGCTGCTCTAAAAGCGATGCGAAATGAGCGTAGAACTCGGCGCGAAAAAAATAGCCGTCACGATGTCGTTTTTTAAAGTGGGGAAACATCGCCCGTGCCAACTCGCTTCTGTTTTCTGGTCCGAAACGACTTGTTAAATCATTCCGACCACCTCCACTTACCGGAAAGTTGCAAAGCTCGGCGATCGCTTCCAACAACGTCGACTTACCACTCCCGTTCTCTCCGACAAAAAAGGTTACCGGATGCGTGAATTCCAGCTGGAACTCGGGCGATAACCAATTCAGCGAAAAAGGATAACGTTCTCCGCGCTGCAGCACGTTCGTTTCACGCGAGAGGGATGAGTCAAGGTTTGATTGAACTGCCTCCTCATTCGGAATCGGCTCATTCGATTTGTTTGTTGGTTCGTCTGCTGGTTGATTCTCCAGTGGCGTAAGTAGACTTTGTAAAAACTCATCATCCTCCATTAAAGCCGTTTCCTGAACGGTGGGCTGGGGAGGTTCTGTGGGTTCCGGGTCTGGCTCAAACGCTGCCCCGATCGTCTCAAAGCAAAAATCATCTCGCAGGTAGACGCCTTTCAAGAACGGCGGCTCAGCGGTCTGTTTGGAATGGTTCATGGCATTCGAGAGTTGCGGATTGAGAGGTCGTTTACTCAATGGCAACGAGTCGTTTCGTAGTTCGAATAAAGATTACGCCTTCTGAAATTGCGGGCGTCGCAAAGCAGGGTTCATTCATTGAGTTACTGGCCAGAACTTCGTATTCCGTGCCTGCTTTGAGAACGTAAACGGTTCCATTTTCTGATGCCATGAAAATCTTTCCATCTCCAGCAACAACCGATGCGATCACTCCTGCTTTTCGGCCGAGCCGTTTTTCAAAAAGTTTCTTTCCGGTTATCGCGTCAAAGCAGCGTACGACTCCGTTTGAGTTGCCCAGGTACAAGTGGTCTTCGTAAACTACGGGCGTCGACATGTACGATCCGCCCTTGGGAACCGACCAGATAAAATCTTCCTGGTCCGAATTTTCATCGTCCTCAGATTCTTCCTCGGTTTTCTTTTGGTCCTCTTTGGTTTTTAGCAAGCCCCGTGAATCAGGATCAACGACATAGATGGGCGCCGGTCCGCCATGTGCATTGGTAATATAAAACCAGCCATGAGCTTCGAACGGAGTCGGAATCGGATTGTCGCCGCCGCCCTCGATCCGCCAAAGCTCTTCGCCGTTACTTAAGTCGTATGACACGATCCAGGGATAGCCGTTGACGACAACTTGGGTTGTTTCGCCTTGTTCATGAACCAAAGGCGTTCCCCAACTTCGCACAGATATCTCTTTTCGTGAAGTCTTCCAGAGTTCACTACCGTCCGCCAGGCTCAAGCAGGCGACATAGGGATTATCTGGGTCGTCGGCCAAGATTACGATACGATCGTTGTGAATGACTGGCGAGCTGGAAAATCCCCAACCGATGTCGTACTTGCTAATGTCGATTACACCCAGGTCTCGACTCCAAAGTGGCTGGCCATCCAGGTCAAAACAATGAACCCCTTCGGAACCCAGGAATGCCAAAACATGTTTGCCATCCACGCAGACGCTGGTGTTTGCGTGAGTTGCTTTGGCGTGTCGCGTCGCTCCAGGTTTGCCTTTGCGCGCAGATCTTCGCCAGATTTCCTGCCCATTGGTCTTGTTGTAACAGAGTACCAGCCAATCCTGTTCACCGTTGTCGTCCGCCGCAGTTGGTTTTCCACCCGCTTCGATATTGAGGGGAGCGTTACCTTCGCTGGCAACCGCGGTCAAAAGAAAAATCTTGTCGCCGTAAACAACGGGGCTGGAATGGCCCAGCCCAGGTATGTCTGATTCCCAAAGTATGCCCTCCAGTTCCCCCGATTCTGCGTCGGCATTCCATTTCGTGCGAAGTGGAAAACCTTCGGCTACTCCACGAGCTCCGGTTCCTCGAAACATGGGCCAATTCGTAGATTGGTAAACAGGCTGGTCACGGAACGGGATCTCTTCCTCTTGTTGGGTGACAACCGTTCCGGTGCTCACTCCCCTGCCCTTCTGAGCAATTTCGAACTGCTTTCCAATCGGAAGTTCTCGTTTTTCAATATCCTGTTTGGCGCCGCGGATTGCCCGTTTTCGCCGAGCTCGATTAATGAATACTGGATTGAGCGCATCCGAATTGGCAACGACAATATCAGGAAGTCCATCGTTGTTAAGATCTCCAATTTTCAGGCCGTAGGTTGCATGTTGATCGTTACCGAACGACTCAGCTCGAAAATTCTCTCCGCCACCTTCGTTGAAGAAAATCGAGTTTGTCTGGCCGACATTGCCAGCCACGATATCAAGGTCCCCATCATTATCGAGGTCAGCAATGTCGAGCGTATAGGTTCGGCTGTCTTCGGCTCCAAATTCGAACGACTGAGTCGCTGCTCCTGTCCCATCACCTAGATAGACCACGTTCGGTTGGCCAATGTTTCCTGTCACCCAATCCAGGTGTTGGTCACCGTTGAGATCTCCCACCGCAACCGCTCGAGCGCGAGCCACCGCGGGGCCAAACGGGAGCTCTTTGGAAAAGTTCGTTTTTCCGTCGTTCAGAAGCCATTGGCAGGACTGGCGTTCACGATTCGCCAACAGTAGGTCCATGTGACCATCTTCGTTAACATCCGCAACTGCAACATCGATAGTGGCGTCATCTTGAGTACCGAATTCGATCGAGGTTTCAAATCCTGCGGTGCCATCATTCAAATAGATTCGATTCTGCATGCCGCGACAGGTGGCTAGAATATCAACATCACCATCTCCGTCGACATCGGCAGTAGTTAGACTTCGCACACTGCTGACTTCCCCAAAGTTGCAATGTTGCGTGAATTTGCCTTTGCCGTCGTTGAGCAAGATCTCTCCCGGTGCCATGTCGTTACCGATTGCAACATCCAGGTCGCCATCCCCATCCAGGTCAGCCAATTCACACGCATAAGTTGTCGAGCGATCCGCTCCAAGGGGACTCATGACTGTAAAGCGGGCGAGTCCCTGATTGAGAAACAGGAAATTCTGTTGAGGCCAGTGCCGTCCGTTCGCGACGACGGCGTCCAGATCGCCATCGCCATCGACGTCCCCTAATCGCACTGAAGCAGAACGGTTGGATTCCGTGCCCAAGCCAAGCCGGTTATTGGTGACCATCGTCTGAGCAAAAACAGGTTGATACCATTCTGAAGCAAACGACCAACAGCCGACAAGACACAAGTTGAATAGAATGAAGTTGCAGACACTCTTTGGAAATTTCATATCGTTTTTTCAGATTCTTGTCAGGTGCTTGCGATTAACTTCAGGGGTTTTGGAACCTCCCGCTTGGCTCAACTACTTTTTTGCGGGTTTTGCATAGGGCCAATCATCGGTGCGAAACGACGACGAAGGCAGACCAGCTGTGTTCATTAAGTTAGGTTCGTCAGCATTTCCCCAGGCAAATCGGACTGCAACAGGGTTCGCGACTTTGTTACTTTGGACAACGATTGTCTGGCCATCAATTTCGGCCACGGCAGGATGGAAGACTTGGTCGGCACCTGCGATCGTAAAGTGCGACAGGGGCTTGTCATCACGACTGGCAATTCCATCTTCTACGTATTCAAACTGGAGTCGGATTTGATTTCCTTCCACCTCGTGGGATACGTATTGCGGACCTGAATAGACCAAATCTGAACGCCCATATTCTTTCGCCAAAGCCAGCAAAGCCAATCGTTCGCCGACCGGTTGCTTTTGTTTGGGATGAATGTTCGTTGGGTTACCGATATCCATCGTGACTACCATGCCCGTGTTGGGTACCTCAAGCGTTTTGAATTGCGATTCACGAAGCAGAGCTACCGGCAATTTTTTGTCCAGGTATCGAAAGGGTGCGATCTGAACATAGTAAAAAGGAAAATCGCCTTGGCCCCATTCAGCTCGCCAGCTTTGGATTAGTTCCGGGAACATGCGTTGGTACTGTTCTGGATCTTCAACATTCGATTCGCCTTGGTACCAGATGACTCCTCGACAAGTGAACGGAGCAATAGGATGAATCATGCTGTTGTACAGAACGGAAGGTAATCCGTGTTTGACTTTTTTGGGACGTTTTCGTCCTTGGTAAGTCACGCCCGTTTCTTCGATCATTCCGGCGTATTCTTCGTAGACGGGAGCAAACTCAGGGCAATGCTCCAGCAACGATTGCTGATTGATCCAAGCTTCCGCAGGTGACCCGCCCCAGTTAGTGGAAATCAGTCCAATCGGAATGCCGTCCAATTCCTGATCCAGTTTGTTGGCAAAAAAGTAGGCAGTCGCACTGAAGTTCAAAACGGTTTTGGGACTACAGATCGACCAGCTGGTTTTTACATCTTCTTGTGGTTCCAACGCGATCACTTGAGGAATCAAGCTGTAGCGAATGTTGGGCTGTTTAGCTTTGACAACTGCTTCCTTGAAATGGTCTACGCCAAAGCCCTTCATTCTCCATTGCATATTGGATTGACCCGAACAAATCCAAACTTCTCCTGACATTACATTTTTCAGGACTTGGGTTTCATCGCCCGATTCAAAGTGGATTTGGAAGGGGCCACCTGCCTCAGGTGTAGGCACCGTTGTTTTCCATTTGCCATCAGCATCGACCGTCGTGGTGACACTTTCTTCCATCCAGGAAGGTTGAATCGTCACTTTTTGGTTCGCCTTTGCTCGCCCCCAGATTGCGGCGTCGGTCTGTTGTTGTAAAACCATGTGGTTGCTAAACAGACCTGCCAAGCGAAACGTTTTCTCTTGGGGTTTTCGTTGGGCGGAAACTGGCTGGGCAAAGGCAAGAATCAACCAGAACAGTACAAAGAATCGAATGCGGAAGTCAGGTTTTTTCATGGTCGATAGGGTGCGGTTAAACCGGTTTTGGCAAACTCCGATTATGACTTTGATTTTTCAAAAAACAACTCAAACAATCGTCGTCAAACGGTTTGAGTCGCAAACATCCAGCACTTGTTGAGTTGAATTTGGCTGGATCGCTCGCCATAATATTCGTTGCTTTACAAAGATTCTCTATCTCGCGAATGAAATTATGAAACGCGTTCTTGTTATTTTGCCGAACGCTTTCGAAGTGTTCGAGGCCGCTGCGTTCATCGACGTTCTAGGTTGGGCCAATCATTACGGCGATTCCCCTATCGAGACGGTTACGGCTGGGTTGACCACCGAGGTAATGTGCACCTTCGGTGGGTTGAAAGTAAGTCCCGAAGTGTTGCTGGATGATGTCGATCCCAACGACTTTGATGCGGTTGCCATTCCTGGCGGTTTTGAGTCGGAGGGATTTTTCGAAGAGGCCTTTGCTGAATCGGTTTTGCAAACGTTGAGACGTTTTGACAGCGCGCAAAAACCAGTCGCTTCGATTTGTGTGGGTGCATTGCCGCTTGCCAAGAGTGGTATCCTCTCCGGAAAACGGGCAACGACCTACAACATTATGGGTGACAAACGACGAAACCAATTGGCGGAGTTAGGTGCAAACGTTGTCGACGCCGTAATCGTAGTCGATGAAAACAAGATCACCTCGACTTCGCCGGCCACCGCAATCGATGTAGCGTTAACGCTCGTCGAAAAATTGACGACGAAAGAGAATGCGGAACGAGTCGGTCACTTGATGGGATTTCGCAGCGATCCAGCAGTGGGGCGGTCGTGAACAAACGATTGGTCGACTTCCATGTCCTAAATTTGGGAACAACAATCTCCACTAATCGCAACTAATTTTTAAAGGCGGGCAAGATTCGATTGGCTAAACTCGCTGCGATGAACTTGCCATTTTTCGATGAATTGTGTGTGCATTTTCATTCTGTTGTGTAGAACGCTTCCAATCGCCCTGATAAAGTATCAGTGTCGCTTCATTTCTCTTTTTTGTTTGAGTTAGAGCTAATCAAATAGAACACTGATTTGGCCAAGTAGTAACAGGAAAGCAGATGGGTTTATGCCATCATGCTGTAATATAATTAGGAATTCGCAATGAACCGTTCCATTTCTATGACTCCCTTCGCGATCGTATTGGGAGTTGTTCTGGTCGTCACGTCAGTTTTCTCTTTGCCTTTGAAGGTTCAAGCACAAGTCTCTGATGACCGACCCAACGTAGTTTTTATCTTTTCTGATGATCACGCCGTTAATGCAATCTCATCGTACGGAGGGGAATTGGCAGAGGTTGCTCCGACTCCAAATATCGACCGCATCGCACGCGAGGGAGCTTTGTTTACCAATTCGTTTTGTGCGAACTCGATCTGTGGACCTTCGCGAGCTTGTATCTTGTCCGGAAAGCATAGCCATGTGAACGGATTTATGCGAAACGATGGCAAAGGTTTTGACCAAAGCCAATGGACTTTCGTAAAAGAATTGAAAAAGTCGGGGTACCAAACAGCAGTGGTTGGCAAGTGGCATTTGAAAACCGACCCGGTCGCCTTCGACCATTGGGAAATCTTGCCGGGACAGGGCCACTATTACAATCCCGTGTTCATGCAGATGGACGGTTCCAGAAAACAATTTGAAGGTTATGCGACCGATCTGACGACTGACAAATCGCTCGCATGGTTGGAGCAACGGGACAAAGCCAAGCCGTTCTTTTTGATGTGCCAACATAAAGCACCTCACCGGACTTTTGCTCCGGCACTTCGCCACCTTGGAAGTCTGGATGATGTCGAAATCCCTGAGCCCGATACGTTGTTCGACGAGTATGGTGATCGTTCTAAAACATTGGCAACGAACGAAATGGAAATCGACCGCCACTTGACGTGGGCCTACGATTTAAAAGTTCGCAACGATGAGCTGGACGGCGCCGAACTTCCTTCGTTCCGCGAGTACGGAACTCCAGAATACAAGCGAATGACTGAGGCTCAGCGAGAAAAGTGGGATGCGCATTTCGGGCCTCGAAACGCAGCCTTTATCGCCGACTACAAAGCGGGCAAAGTGAACGAGCGTCAACTGGTACAGTGGAAGTACCAGCGGTACATCCGTAACTATCTGGAAACGGTTAAAGCGGTTGATGAAAGCGTTGGACGCGTGCTGAAGTACCTGGATGACAACGATCTGGCTGACAATACGATTGTGATCTATTCCTCAGACCAGGGGTTTTACCTTGGAGAGCATGGTTGGTTCGACAAACGTTGGATGTTTGAAGAGTCTTTCAAGATGCCTTTCGTCATTCGCTGGCCGGGAACGATCAAACCAGGTTCACGGCCTGAAGCTTTGATTCAGAATATCGACTATGCACCGACATTTTTGAATTTTGCAAACGTGGCCTCTCCCGATTCGGTGCACGGTAAATCGCTGTTGCCAGTTTTGATTGACCCATCAAAGAAGGTGCGCGATTCTCTTTACTACGCGTACTATGAAATTGGTGAACATGCTGTACCGCAACATTTCGGTGTTCGGACAGCGACTCAAAAACTGTTTTATCTACCGGCCACTGATGAATGGCAGATGTTCGATCTGGTCAGCGATCCTCGTGAGTTGACGAACGTCTACGACGACCCCAATTATCGCGATGCCAGAGAGCAATTAGTCGTCGAGTACGAGCGTCTCCGCGAAGAGTTTGATGCCCCCGATTATTCAGAAACGAGTGGTCCAACCAAAAAGAAGTAGAGGACTGCGAAACCCAAATTTGTTCGTAGTGGGATTCGCCAGAATTCCTTTTTCTACTTGCGATGAATCAGATTTCTGGCGAAGGGTTCTTTTACTCTTCGACCGGGTGCTCGAAGTAGACTCCCAGTTTTCGAAACCGTTCGTATCTCGCATCCAACAGTTTATCGATAGGTTGGGCTTGCAACTCCTCAACCGTTTTCTTTAGATACGATCGCAAATTAGCAGCCATGTTGTGGGGATCTCGATGCGCCCCGCCAAGAGGTTCTTCGATCACGTCATCGACAACACCGAATTCGCTCAAGTAATTAGAAGTGAACCGAAGCGCGGTGGCGGCCTTTTCTGCATGCTGGGCTCCTTTCCAAAGGATACCGGCACAACCTTCTGGACTGATCACGCTGTAATACGAGTACTGTAGCATCGCGACTCGATCACCTACACCGATTCCTAATGCACCCCCACTTCCGCCTTCGCCAATGACGACACAGATGATGGGGGTCTTTAGGCCGCTCATTTCAAACATGTTTTCGGCGATCACTTGAGCTTGTCCGCGCTCTTCGGCTCCGAGACCTGGATAGGCACCTGGCGTGTCGATCATGGTGATGACAGGCAAGTTAAACTTGGCTGCCATTCTCATTTTCGCCATCGCTTTTCGATAACCTTCCGGATGCGCACAGCCGAAAAAGTTCTCCTGACGGTCTTTGAGGTTACGTCCTTTTTCGTGCCCCATCACCATCACTTTTTGGTTGCCCAAACGAGCGAAACCGACTCGGATTGCTCGATCATCGCCGAACAGCTTGTCACCATGCAGTTCGATGAATTCGTCAAACACCAGTGACAAGTAATCAATGGTATGCGGGCGATCTTTATGTCTTGCGACCTGCACCGTCTGCCAAGGTGAAAGATTGCCGTAGATCTCCTGAGTCAGCGTCTTCAGTTCCCTTTGGAAACCGCGTATCTCTTTGACGCTTTCAGCGGAATCATCTGAATTCTTTTTGAGGTCACGGATCTTGATTTCAAGCTCGGCCATCGGCTGCTCAAAGTTCAAGAAATCGTCCGGGTTGTTTCCACCCCAAGCACCATCGGAAATGTAGTCTGAACCTTGAGCCATAATTTTGATTACTGAGTTGTTTGAGTCTAAATTTGTTTGTGAGTTTTGGGTTCACAGCCTTGGTCGCTAGAAAGTTCTTACGGGCTGCTTGTGCCGATGCCGGAAGAGATCACTCGGGAGGCTTATCCGTTTTGGGTTTCGCCGAAGCCTTTAACGCTTTTGATTTTGAAACCTGTCGCAGAACCTCCTCGATCGTCTGAGGCCGTTTTTCTGGGTCCTTAGCCAACATTTGACCGACAAGATCTGAGTATTCGTTGCGAACCCGCTTGTTGGCTGATTTGACGGTCGGTGGAGGTGAATTCAGATGCTTTTGCAATAGCTGGTCAGAGTTCATTCCCGAAAAAGGGGGACGCCCTGCAACCATTTCGAACATCATGCAACCTAAACCGTAGACATCAGTTCGAGCATCGACTTTCTTTCCTCGGATCTGCTCCGGAGCCATGTAGCTTCGAGTGCCTTGGATCTTCTTCGCACCAAAAAGCTTGAAGCCTTGCTTGACCGGTTTGGCGATCGAAAAGTCAATCAGTTTGACTTCGGCTTTGCCACTAACAAGAAAGTTGTCCGGCTTAACATCGCAATGGATCCATCCGGAACTGTGCAGGTGGATCAGGCTTTCACAGCATTGGCGAATGATTGTGTCGATGTGCGCTTTGACCGCTTCGTGTTTGTCTTTGATCAACTGTTTCAGGTTCTTTGCCGGGTACAATTCCATGTGTAAAAATGGCTGGCTGAATTCAGAATAGTATTCGTAGATCTTGATCACATTGGGGTGCTTAAGCGTTTTGCCAACCGCGCCCTCGTGCTTGAGTGCCTCGACCTCAGCTTTGTTTTTCACTTGGCCGATTTTGATCGCTTTCAGGGCGCAACTTTCTTTTTCACCCTCTGCTCGGGCTTCCCAAATCTGAACATTGGCGCCTGAACGAATCATACGCACCAATCGGAATGGACCTAAAAAGTCTTTTGAGCTCACGAACAACACCAACGAGTATATTTTGCATCACTTCTGCGAATTTTATTTTAATCCAATCGACAATCAGTCAAAAGAGTAGCAAGCAAATTCGCGCCGTTAATTTCCGCAGAACCGGGGTTCCTCCTGAATTATTGAGGCTGGTTCCGGTTGAAAAGCACTATTCTTCAGGTGTATGTTCGTGTTCGGGTTTTGCCACTGCACAGTCATCATAAACAACGTTTACCAAATAAAGTCCACATGCTGGTGCAGTCATGCCCGCCAAGCGTCGGTCTTTCCCATGGATCACATCCGAAACCCATTCCGGAGGACGGTTGCGGAATCCAACATGGACGAGTGTGCCGACGATCGTCCGAACCATGTTGTAGAGGAATCCATCGGCAGTTGCTTCGATACGGAGATTCTGAAAAGGCGGTTGGTCGCAAACCTCAACGGTCAACTTGCTGACTGTTCGAATCGAGGTTGCCGCCTGTCCGTTGGCGGCGGCAAAACTGGCAAAGTCGTGTTCGCCTTCGATTAACTTTGCCGCCTCGATCATGGCTGGCACGTTCAACTGTTGTGGGATGTACCACGAACGGCCGATTTGAAACACGTCACGGGGATGGCCCCAGTTGATTTGATACCGATACGTTTTTTCGATCGCACTTCGGATGGCGTGAAAGTCGGGAGTGGTTTCTTCGATCGAGAGGACTTCGATCTCTTCTGGAGTGTGGGCGTTGATCGCTCGGCGAAGGACTTCGAAACGAATCTGGGTCTCCGTTTGCAAGTGACAGATCTGCGCATAAGCGTGAACTCCCGAATCGGTTCGCCCACTGGCTGTGATTCGGATCTGCTCCTGCGTGATCTTCTTCCAGGCACGCTCCAGGCATTCCTGAATCGAAAGTCCGTTAGGTTGGACCTGCCAACCCACGAATTTTTCACCGAAATAGGAAACCGTTAGTTTGAAGTGCCGCATTGTGCATACTTGCCGCTGGCCAGCAGTTCTGCGATTTGAACCGCGTTGGTTGCTGCCCCTTTTCGTAGGTTGTCACTGACACACCAAAATGCAATGCTGTTTTCAGCACTGATGTCCGCGCGGATTCGGCCAACGAAGACTTCGTCCTGATCATCACTGTTGTTGGGCATCGGATATTGTCCGTTATCAAGGTCGTCGATCACTTTAATCGCCGGGCAAGCTTCGAATAACTTACGAGCTTTTTCAGGCGAGACAGGACGCTCTGTTTCTACAATGATCGACTCACTATGACAGTTCGAAACTGGGACACGAACACACGTCGGGCAGACCTGAATCTCTTCGTCGCCCAAAATCTTACGTGTTTCGTAGACCATCTTCAGCTCTTCGGAGGTGTAGCCGTCCGCTTTGTGGCTGCCGATTTGCGGAATCACGTTGAAGGCGATTGGGTGCGAGAACGCTTGGTAGTCGTGCTGGGAGCCCGCGATTGCGGCTTTGGTCCCTTCGACTAGATCAGCTTGTCCTGCAACGCCTGCACCGCTGGTCGCCTGGTAGGTCGCCACGATCACACGCCGAACACGAGCGAAATCGTGAAGCGGTTGCAGGCAAACAACCATTTGAGTCGTCGAGCAGTTTGGACTGGCAATGATTCCCTGGTGGTTGGCAATTGCTTGCGGGTTACATTCAGGCACAACCAATGGAACATGTTCCAGCATACGATGGGCACCGCTTTCGTCGACAACGATCGCACCACGTTCAACGGCCCACGGCGTGAATTCCAGAGCGACTTCGTCTGGGGTGCTGCCGATGACCACGTCGACATCGTTAAACGCATCGGGTTCCAGCAACTCGATCGTGTGTTGCTGGCCACGAAACTCAATCGACTTTCCGGCCGAACGTTTCGAAGCGAGGAACTTGAAATTCTCTGCCTGAAAGTTTCGATCCTCAAGCATCTGAAGGACGAGTTGGCCAACGGCTCCCGTGGCTCCTGCAACTGCAATCGTTTTAATCATTTTTCCATCTGTCAAAATTCAAATTGTCTTTCACCGCGCCTTCGCAGTGAAGGCAGTGAAGAAAGCTGACACAAGTAGTACGGCGTCGGTGCCATAACGGCGATTTCTCAATCACAAAGTATATCCACACGCCTTCTAAATGTTAGTGCAGAGTGAATTTGGCAAGATCTTTTCCAGCCACCTTCGCACGGTCGTTGGGCTTAGGAAAGCAAGGTTGGCAAAGACCATGATTAGGCCGAACGTCAGCATCCCCATGCATAAGCCAATGCCTAAGTGCACGAAGATCGCCATTGTCAGGAATATCGGCCGCGTTAGCTTGGGCCAAATCAGGAACGGATAGGTGACTTCCCAGATTAACGCAGAGAAAGTGATTAGATTGATCAGCCACATCTGTTCACCCAGCCAAGTCACGTCGATCGTTTGATACTCGTGATTTGCGATCGCCCCCCAGATCGCCTCGCCATTCCACCAGAACTCGCCTTGCAGCTTTGCCATCCCGGCAAAGAAATAAACAACGCAGAGATGGACCTGAATCAGGCGGATCGAGATGTTTGCCAGTGTCGAAGAGGTGGCCGCCCTGCCCTGTTCCGATTTTTTGCCTCTTCGCCTGGCACGCCAACAGTCAAAACTTGCAAATTGCCCGCTGGGTCCGAGCGCTAAATAGATTGCGAGAAAGCCGTTGATCTGGTCCAAGCCAAACTGAGTTCCAAAACTGCGGTTGGTGTACGAAATCAGCAGCAACACAGACAGAACTCCGGTCACTCGCGTGAACAGGCCTACCGTGAATAAGGCGAACACAATCAGTGCCGCGATATGGACCGGCCACAACAGTTGGCTGCTGATCCAATCGAAATGGCTCCACATGTACGAAGGTAACACAGCGGAGCCTCGATAGGACGCGGGTAATATCGTTTCATCCCCGTTGCCAAAAAATGTCTGGAGTTCCATCGACCAAACAAGGTGGGTGTAGAAGAGCATCCCGCCGACAAGGATCCTTAGTAGACCCAGCAAAGCAGGGTCCGCTGGCGTAAACCAGAAACGATTCCAGGCGTCGATCCATTGTTGCCAATACGAGCGCGTTACTTGGTCGGCAACGCCAGACTGTTGAAGGCGATCCGAATCGGTTTGTTTGTTGCCTAGGTTACCTGTTGGAGAGACCGGCTTTTTTCGTTTTTTACTCAAGGCTTGGGTGCCTCGTCGTTAATTTCTTCTGTTTCTGTTTCGGTATCGGCAATGACCACCCAAGTCCTGATTGGCGGTGAAACCTGTCGAGGATCGTCTAAGCCATCACCTGCAGCGACCTGTTGAGGAAGTGGGATACCGCGCTCGTGGAGTGAAATCTGGATCTCCTGCCCATCATGGATTCTGAGCAAGTGTTGACCGATCGCATCGGCGATTTCGTTAATCCTTTTCTCCGACTCTTTTTGGGCGGCGACCTCCTGCTCTGTATCCAACTGCAATTGCTCAGCCTGTTTGTGTCTTCCAGCCTGTCTTAACTCGTCAATTTGCTTGTGGACTTCTCTTTGGCCTCGCTCAAACAGAGCTGGATCGGGGAATTGTTGCGAGTCGGAAAAAAGGTTTTCGCTCAACATGAACCAACGGTGATACAACAGCCGAGGCCAATGAGCACGGCGGTCGGGAAATTGGCCTGTCTTGTCTGAGTCTCCATCCTGGGTTTTGATCGAGTATCGAACGATGTGGCTGGGGCCAGGGTCAGGAGCAAAAAAACGGTAACCGTGCCCCAAGTAAAACGCTTGGTGAATCGGTCGCAGCGCTTTGGCCACCGGTTCTGTTAACTCGGAATTAGAAACCGGATGAGTAGCAGGCGCAGCAACAACGATGAACAAATAAATTGCCAGTGCGACAGAGACCAGGATCCGACAAGTCGCTCCCCAAGGGTACTCCTGAAAAGCCGCTGCTGAATTTTGTGTTGAATGGGAGTTCATGGATGGTCATGGACGGGCCGAGACGTTGCTAGATGACCCCTATTTTAAGTACTCAAGGTACGAGCGGGAGTTGAATTCCGCCCAAAGCGTCGGTACCTGAGAAAAATAGGAACGAAAAAAGGGGCTTGTCGGTTTAACACCGGCAAGCCCCTGTAAATTTTCAAAATAACGGTCGGTTTTACTCGTTGGATGCGACCGCGGTCGAGTCAACTTTATCAAAGTCGAAATTCAACGCATAGGTCTCGCCGCCGATGACATCGATCGTTCGCTCACGAACAATCTCTTCGCCATCACGAACAACGCTGACCTTTACGGTGTAGCCTTTCCACTTTTCGCCTTCGTTAAGACGCTTGGTTTCGAACTTGCGGGCTTTGCCGCTACCGTTGGTAGGGCTGCCGGCCAAGACGACCTTGGCATCGTCAGGAACTTGTAAGGCGACCGTTGTCAGTGTTGAGAAGTCAAAGTCGATCGTCTTGGTGCCACCTGCACGCATTGTGAACTCTTTGACTTTACGTTTACCGTTAAGGACCGCAGCGATCTCGTAGCGATATTTGCTACCCGCTTTTTGGTTTTTCGATACGAAACTTCGGGCTTCGCCAACGCTTTTGGTAAGTTTGCCATTCACATAGATATCAGCTTCGCTTGGCAAGCGGACTTCGATCGTGGACTTTCGCAGTCGGTTGCGACGGCCTGTAAAGTCGTCCGATCCAGGAGTCGGTTCTGCTGATCCGGGTTCTGTCGGTGGTGAACCAAATGGGTTGCCAGATCCGCCATCGACTGGGCCGAGGATCGAACCGCCACCATCAAAAGATCCTCCTCCTTCGTCAAAGCCTTCTGTTGGCACACCGTTATAGTAAGGCTCAACGACTGAATTGCCGCCGAATCCTTCGGTTGGGAAAGCTGTTCCAGGGAAAGCTGTTCCACTATCAAAGCTTGTTTCAACAGGTATTCCCGTCGAGCCAAGTAATGGGTCCGAAGAAAATGCAGGTGAAGCAATTCCTAAATCCAGCGGAAACGATTGGCCAATTGAGCCAATTGAATAAGGAAGTGAATTAGTTACTGCAGGAGCAGAAATAAAACTGGGTGCGGCCGGATAACTAGGTGCCGCCAGGTAACTGGGTGTACTTGAGACGTAATCGCTCGTGCCGACGTAGCTGGAACTGGATCCCCAACTGCCATAGCTGTTAGAGCTCCCTGCCAAGCCGCTATTCCAAGACGCTGTCGAACCACCAAAGCCAGTCGAGCCACCGTACCCCGTCGAGCCTGCGAAGCTTCCCCGTGATCCGGAATTCCATCTCGCGTACCCGCGTGATCCTCGGCTACCCCATCCTGTGTAACGGGAACCGCCAAAGCTTCCACCACCACTTTCGTACGAACCGCCATACGAACCAAAGCTAGTCAAGCGATCGGCCACACGAGCCAATGTTCTTCGCACGGGCGCCGCTGCCAAGAGGTTTCGAATTGGGCCACCTTGGCTACCAAAAAGACCAGATGAAGCACCCCAACTGCCTCCCCATGCGCCAAATGAATCGTTTGCCTCAGCAGACTTTTGTGCCACACAAATGGCCAAAAACGGAACGATAACGAGCATCATTAGATTGCTCTTCGTATTCATAAATTTGCTTCCTAATTCTGAAAATTCCCTTTGAACGATCTACTAGAATAACAGTAAAGTTCGGCAGTTCAAGCGTTTTGGGAGGTTAGGGAAGAGTTTGCGGGCATTCATGCAAATTGTGACCTTTTGCCTTGGTTTTAGGGGAAAAGAACCTGAACTTGGGGTGGCCGCCCAAGCAGGTTTTGCCTCGGCAGAAGCCCACAGCCCTAGCCTTCCGCAGCGACGCTGCGGTGAAGAAATACGAAACTGCCAGCAAGTAGAGGTATTGGCTTGGTAGGAGACTCGCCTCCCGATCCACACCGTGAAGATTGGATGACGATTCGTTCTGAAATGAAAAGAGGTCGAATTTCTATTCGATCTTTTTGATGATGATGTTGTCGAAGCTCGCAGAGCCTGTCGCTCCGAACAATCCGACTCTCAGGATCGCTTCGCGGCAACCCACCGGCACACGGATTTCGCGGTCGTAGTTTTTCCATGCTTGCGTACCTTCGAAAGGTCCAAAGTATTGCGAGCCAAGCTCCTCTCGATTGTTGTTATAGAAAGTCAGCACGATGGCGGGCAAATCGTTGCGGTGCGGTCCAGCAACGACGTCTTCACTTTTAAACGACCCCCCAATCCGTAGTTTGGAAACAAGTCGCCCATCGATTGCGACACCTTGCATAACATGAGCATGTTGTCCAGGAACATCGTTGCTGAATTTGATATGAAAGTTGCCTCCCGGCGAGAGTTTGTCCTCAACCAATTCCAACTTTCGCTGGTAATACCATCCGTTCACGAATCCGTTGTCGTCCATGCCTTCTTCAAAGTCTGAATTCAACAGTGTCGGATTGGAACCATCAGGCAAAACTTCACGAGCATCTTCCGCGCGGCCGGTCATGGGGACAAACAAAGTGGGTCTTAACGCTTCACGTTCCATTTTCCCATCTCGTTTTCGCATCAGGAACAATGTTTGTTGATGGCGCTCGCCCATAGGTACAATGATCAATCCCCCTTCAACCAATTGGTCAACCAGCGGTTGAGGAATGTCTTCGGGTGAACAGGTAACGATAATTTTGTCGAAAGGCGCGGCGTCGGGCCAACCTTTGAATCCGTCCCCGACTTTGGTGTGAACGTTCTTGTAGTTCAACTTTTTCAAAGTGCGTTCAGCGCGTTCACCCAGCGATCTGACAATCTCGATCGAGTAGACTTTGGCCACCAGAGGGCTCAAGACGGCTGCTTGGTATCCACTGCCAGTTCCTATCTCAAGTACTTTGTCAGTCACTTGCGGATCAAGCGACTGAGTCATGTACGCCACGATAAACGGTGAGGAGATGGTTTGCTTTTCTCCGATTGGAATTCCAGCGTCCAAGTAAGCCTGATGCCGAACGTCTCGCGGGACGAATTCGTGTCGACGGGTGTCGCGTAATGACTGGATAACTCGTTCGTCTTCGATTCCCGCCGCAACTACTGCGTTTTCGACCATTTCAAGTCGAGCAGCAGTAAACTGTTTTTCGGTCATCTGTGCAAACATCATGGCAGGAAAGGCAATTAGAATTAGGCAAGCGAAAAGGAGCGGCTTCATGTTCAATCTCCCACTATAAAAAACAGTTCGAGTTTGCACCGAGGGACAGACTTGCGTTTGATTCAGCCCGCGTGGAATCCAATTTGATTCACGATGTCTCAAATGATGCTGCACCGATTATAATCCTGCGGTACAATCACGCCAAATACGAGTCCTGCCGGGCTGGCGTAAATTCTCCATTTCTTTCCTTTGTAATACTGATGAGTTCCAAACCTGCTGGCCAAGACCCCGATCCGAATTCCTCGTCTGGGCAGTTGGCCTTTGGGACAGCGGAAAATCAAAATAGCGATGAGATTTCGGCGGTTGGATTTGTTCTGCCGCTAATTTTGATTCTGGTCTCAGGGATGTTTGCCCCCAGTTTTGAAACGGAAACCGATCCATACACCGTTGGTCGAAACAACGCCAAAGCGTTTTACTACACGCTTTTTATTATTGGACAAGTTCTGGTTGTTAGTGGTGTTGTTGCTTACTTTTTTCGTGTCTACCGAAATCAGTTCCCACTGAAGATCTCTCCACTGTCGTTGATCGTTGGCGTAGTGGGTTGTGTGTTGTGGGTAGCGATTGCGAAGTTGGGAATCGAACATTCGGTTCTGCAATCGTTGGGCCTGGAGGCCTGGATGCCCAAGCGAGTTGGGTTCAATCCGTTTCAGATCGAGTCGCCGGGGCAACGATATCTGTTTTTGGCTTTTCGTTTTTTTCTGTTAGCCGGATTGATCCCTGTGATCGAAGAGCTGTTCCTGCGAGGCTGGTTCATTCGATACGTCGATAATGAGGATTTTTGGATTCCAACGCTCGCTGGACTTTCGTTCAACGCCTGCGCGGCTGCGACAGTCTATGGAGTGTTGACTCATCCGGGTGAGATCGTTGCCGCGATTGTCTGGTTCAGCCTGGTAACCTGGATGATGAAGCGAACCGGTTTGTTCTGGGATTGCGTTGTTGCGCATGCGGTTACGAATTTGTTGCTGGGTGTTTGGGTTTTGTACTCTTCTGATTGGTTTTTGTGGTAAGCAAGGTACCCAGACGGCTAGTACGTTGCCAAGATTGAAATTGGGGTGAACCGCAGTTACCGGAGTCACCAGCCGTTGCCAGACTTCGGCTTTGCGAATGACCTGAATTTTGGCGAATACAGCTACCCTAAAATCGGCTGCTCTTGTCCGGCCATTGCATTGCGGGCAGGATAAGTGCCTGCTCTTGTTTCGAGTGCACTGTGATTTCGGCTTCGTTGCAGAGCGAGGTTCCGGCTGTAGAGGTTGCTGACCAGCCCACCCCAAAACAAGAGGAGGCTGTTGGCCATCGTTATGACGGTGACATCCTGGAACATTCCGCACAAGAAATAGGCGCACACCAACAATATCATCGTTAAACCGGTTTGCCGCGCAATGAGGGATTGATCAGGGGTTAACCAGACCACCAAGCCGTTGAAGGCGATTGAACCCAGCATCGCCAGCAGGAAAAACGTTCCGAACAATCCAGTTTCTGTTGCATAAGACAACACGATATTGTGCTGAATGTATTCACCACCCAGCGTTGTTTCGACGGTACCCGCGTCGGCAGGTGTGAGATATCCTTGACGAGCCTGCGTGTATTGAGCGAATCCGTGACCCATCATCGGTTTGTCTTCAAACATCTTTTTTGCGATCACCCAAAAGATCACGCGTAGACCGGCCGACTTCGACATCTCATGTGTGGTGACATGCTTGTCACGTTTAAAGCTGTTTAAAGCACCTGATTTGGCAACGACGCCCAGAAAGATCGCTCCAACGATCGTGACCACCATGAAAATCCTACGTTGATTACCTCTCAACGTACTCCAAATTAAAACGGCTATCGCAATCAGAGTTGAGAACCAAACGATTCGTGTAAGAGTCGCGAATGCTCCCAGGCATCCAATAAGTGTCGCTATCCCAGCCAAGGTAAACAGCAGTTTACGATGTTTGACATGCTGCCCTAATAGAAAAGTACAACAGCAACCGACGATAATCAGCATGCCGTTGATCACCGGGTTGTGTAACGGACCCCGTCCCCGCCCCAGAAATTCTTGAACTTCGGGATCGTTAATGTAGGATGGGAATACAGCCCAATGCCATTCTCGCATCTCCGCAACAGCAGTTAGCGAAAGATAAACGCCCAGTAACGCAAATCCACCAAGCACAAATTTCAGGTCCAGTTGACTCAGGTTACTATTCTTGGCGACGAAGTACATTCCGATCGGCAGAATGTTAAAAAACAAAAGTCGCGACAGCGGCAAATTGTCTTGGTAACTCCAGTCATGAGTGAACGTGCTGATCATGAGCACTGCTAATAGTCCCAAGATTGCAATGTCGGCACCGTTAACCGACTGTAGGTTTTCTTTACCTTTCAAAAACCGAAACGCAAATAGAGCAAACATACAACCGATCAAAACGCGGTCGAACGTGATCGGAATCGGGCCAGCGGACAGGCTGAAGAAGCTGGGTCCAAAAACGGTACCCACCAAAAGGGACAAGACTCCAATCACGATGACAGGATTGAGTTGGAACCGCGGTATTTTTCGCGCGATTGCAGCAACCCACACCAAGGCGACTAATCCAGCGATCGCAAATATAAATTCCATTGAACTCCCAGCCGCGCGTCACAATGGTGACAATCGGAATACCTTCTTGTGCTGCTTAAAAGCAGGCTACGTACAAAGATTGGTATCGACCTGATGGAATTCGAAATGTGTTCAGCGTCCAATATTAACGAATGCGCTATCCAACCGCCTGATTAGGGCAAGAGAACCTGTGCAACCCCACCCGAGAGTTTGCTTCCAAATGGATAGACGTTACGAATCTCCCTCGCCACTAAAGTTGCGGAGGGGAAATTCTGACCCTTTTTCAAAGTACTCGATCGCCGGATCGTTAGGGTCGGCTTCGCCATAGTAGTCGACTGTACAACCTCCGAAAGGTAGTACAACCAACACCAGTAAAAGAACCCGACATAGTGAGCCGCAAGGCGCTAGCCGCGGGTTCGTAGCTCTTTCTGAAATTAGGATCGGTTCGTCACCTGCGTGCCGCAGATTGATTGGTCGCTTCATTTAGACGGTTACCGAATGGTAAAGCGAATTGGGGCTGGTAGGCTCGCCGATTTGTTGCCACCTACATCATCTACCATTAACTGGTACGTGTACTCTCCAGGTGGCAACTCACCGAACGTGAGAGGGATGTGCATGTAAAAGTCTTGCCGCCGCTGTCGTGCGAGATCTTCGACGACCGGAAATGAATCTTGTTGCACGGCATTCTGCTGGTTGTCATAAACAACAAAGCTGCCCGACAATCGAGTAGAGAAAAGTGTTTGGCCATCCTGAATACGAGGTTGGGCCGAATGGTTTTCGATTTCGCAATAAACTAAAACTTGCTGTCCTGCGGCAAACGTCATGGTCTCCGTTGGCGTAAATTGACCAAACCCAACGACTTTGCTGCAAAACGTCGCGTTGACGATCTTCATGCTTGCGACCGACTCCATGTAGGACACGGCACTCCTCAACTTTTCCAGCGTTTGCCCTGCTGAGTAAACGTCTTGAGGGTGTTCCTGCCCTGTTGCCTGTAAAAGATCGGTCAACGCATCCAGGTATTGTTGTTGGGTAGGATCTAACTCGTCAGGCAAAAGTCGCAGCAGTTCAAGCTTTCCTTCCAACTGGCTTCTTTCATTCGGATCGTTGCTGATCCTGATTTGGCTTTGGAGTGTCGAGACGGTTTCTTGCAACTGTTCGCGCCATGTCAGGGGCTTGGGAGGTTCAAAAACAGGAACCGGTTTGACCGGTTCTACTGCTCGCGCGAACCCAGCGGCGATGACGTTTGCTCGGAGCTTGTTTTCCGTGACGTTCGCAGTGGCAGGAATGACTTGAGTATCCGTTTCCCCTGGAAGTTGAAACGAGTTGTCATCGTTCGGCTGCGTTGGTGGGATCGGTAAATCGGTAGGCAGCGTCGACAGCTCTGCTTGTTCGGGTAACTGCAAAGGGTTCTGCTCGACCTGAGTTTGTTTAGCGATGAAACGAGGGGCAGGTAAGCCCATATTCTTATATTGCCATTCTTCTTGGAATTGAATAGTGGCGATCTCAGAGCCGTCTTCCACGATTTCGCTTGCGATCGAATGGACGTGGTCGCTAGGACAATTTGAAGAACAGCTTTTTTCGCAATTGGTCTGAGCGAAATCGTTTGTAGTGAACTCGTCAGATTTTGGTGGTTCCTCGCTGCCTGGTAATTTCTGCTGTGTTAGAGCATCGTCAATCTCTTGAAACCAGGCAACTTGTTGTGCCTTGTTTTGATCGTTGGAGGGGGCTTTGTATTCAGGAATGATCTCGGGTTCATTCTTAGGTGCCGTTTCCCATTGGATCGAATTGAACGAGTCCGTTTTGGATTGAACAATCGATTGTTCCAAAGGTTGCATTGCTTCGTCAGGAATCAATTGTGCGGGTTCAGGTTCTGACGTTGCCGCAAGAACAAGCGGAGGTAGATTTTTCAATTCGTAGTCCATCTCATCGACAGGCTCTGCTGCTTCGACTTGGGGAGCTTCTTTGTAAAGAATCGGACGCAACGGGTGGCTTACTAATTCTGCCGCTGGGCTGAGCGGTTTAAGCATTCCATTTGGCACACTGACGGTGTTGGAACTCAAGCTAGAGTTTTCATTGGCATTTGTGTTTGTTTCAGGAACGAGCACCTGCTGAGTTTGCGGCTGTGCCATTACAGTTTCTTCATAGGTGACTTGACGAACTGCTGGTTCGAACTGATTGAGTTCTGCTGCAATCGGCTGCGAAACTGGGGGAGCGGTCCATTCCGAGGCGATTTGAGATGGCTGGTTGCCATTCTTTTCTTGTTCCTCCTGGATTTGACGAGTCAACTCTGCAGGATCGATCATCTCAACATCGTCCAGAATACCCGGCCTTTCAGCCGGATTGTTCATTGCGACAAGGTTGGTGTCGCTGGGGTCTGTTTTTTCCGTTAATTGCTGGCTGGATTCCTGCGAAGGTTGTGTGGTAACCGTTTCAGATTCATCGACGGAATCAAGTTCATTTAAGCCCGTTGGAGTTTCTCCACGGCGGACTAATTGAGTAGCGGGGGGAGCTTCGGGTTCAGACACAAAGCGAAAATCGCCGGGTCCCCAATCAGAACTTTTGACGATCGACCATGGGCTGTTTTTACAGCACCCTGCACTAACAAGAAGTGTGATGAAAATCGTGGCTAATTGAATATTTAGAATTCGTTGCATGACAACCATCCGTGGCAAAAAAAATCGGGGCCGCGGATGGTAGAAGATTCGATATTTGCCCACAACTCCGATTGTGCTTGCATCGAAATGATAGCGCGTTTTATCGACGACCGCTGTTCCAGCAGGATCAATCGCTGACCGAATTCAGGCGAAGTGAGTGACAAGCATCAGGTTTAGAAGCAATTTTCAAACCGGTTTTATCCCGTACTTAGTAACTTACCAGCGTATTGCCTAAATTCAAATGTATCGTCAGCAACGCGGTTGCTCAAAGGCCGCGACTGCCCTTGGGTTGGGCGATTGTTGCGTCAATCTCAGGCGCCAAAAGGGGGTCCGTGATCTTGAGCATTGCTTCAGGCTCAAAAACGTTGACTGCACGAACCACTGAAGATCGTTTCCGTCACTGATTTCTAAAACTTGATTCAATCGAATCTTTCAAAAAGCGGCTTGGGTGCTTATCCAAGCCGCTTTCGTTTTTTTGAACGACAAAGAGTTGCCGCGCACAAGATAAAGCCCCTTTTCTTCCCCCCTTCATTCTGCCGACACTCTGGACGACTACTTGTTTCCGGTTCCAAGGAAGTTGGCAACTTCGATCGCGGTCGCTTGCTGATCTGATTGTACGAAAGGGTTAATACCATAATTGTCCTGGTGGTCTCCCGATCCCCATTGCCAAAGCGTCATTTCAGGGATCGTCGCACCTCGGTGGTTCACGGCGCGAATCAGGCCCATGATCACAGCTTCCTGCTCAGGTTGGTCTACCGCGATGTCTGGTATGTGTGACCACGGAGTTGCTGCACAACGATTATAAGGGACCGCGCCAAACTCGCCGATTACGACCGGCATTCCGTCACCCTCCTTGAGTGTCCTCGCATAAGCTTCCAGTTCGTCGATAATGACGCTCCATCGATGCTGCACCTGGCTGGCGAACAACTCAGGGTTTTCGTCAGAGCGATCAGATTCTTCCTTACTTGCCAAAGTCAAATGAGGATAAAGGCTGACAGATACCTTAGTGATCATTGGGTGATCCCAGAAAGCTGTTTTGACAAAACGGCTTTGGTAGTTGTCCAAGTTCGCGTTGTATCCAATTTCTCCTTTGAAAATGTTTTTGACTCGCGACACTAAGTTCTTCAAATAGTTCTGATTGGCGGGCCGATTCACAAAAGCTTGCAATTCCGAACCAACATTAACAGTGTCTGCGTTCCAGTTTTGAGCGATGCTGG
>CAZDBA010000056.1:24419-27786 GCA_964503615.1 uncultured Pirellulaceae bacterium | reverse complement strand
TTGAACGCGTTTGAAAAAACGGCTCTGGAAAAATTACGAACCGACGAAGATATCGTAACGCGTCAAACAGGCGATCAATTGATGATGCTGGGATCACTTCGGGCCAGTCGGAACTGTATGGATTGCCACGCGGTCAAACGTGGCGAGCTGCTTGGCGCGTTTTCGTATCGTTTTCGATCGACCGACCCCAACTTGGATGCAAACGATGTGAGTCGAGTGGAGTCGAATTGATCGTCTGAAATCAAACGATGTCCTCGCCATATCCTGGCGGGAAGATATCTAGATCGCTACCAGAAAACGGATCTTCTTCTACCTCGTCAGTCGGATCCGATTCCCCGTCGTCGATCATCTCGTCGATGGAATCCGCGGTGAACACTTCCATCCAGTAGTCGTTTTCTGTATCGGTCTTTGGCGGTTGTCGGGAATTGCTGTTTGTCTTGTTCGATTTGATTTTTGATTTGGTTCTCGATTCGAGTAGAACGATCCACTCATCGGAGTCGATGAAATTTGCTTTTCTTGCTTTGGCCGTCCGTTGAATTTGGTGGTCAGAGGAAACGACCAAGAGTTGTTTGGGAGTGTTGTGGTCTCGGATCAACTCCTGGATCATTGAATCCGCGTTGGCGTAGTCCATTGCAAACTCGACACGTATCGAATTGCGAGCGTAATGTCGCGGTTGCTCTTTGCCGCGATGACCTGCATCGAAAATAACGACCGTGTTTGAACTCTCTTCTGCTGAAAGGTATTCAGCGAGCTTGTCCAAAGTCCGCAAACGGGCTGCTTCCAGGATTCCTGGTTGGGCGAGGTTGCCATGGAATCCGATGGCGTGCATCAAGTTGTAGCCATCGATCAGAATTCGCATATTGCCACAGCAAAATTAATCAAACTTGGGCCGTAAGGGCTTAGAGCGGAATAAAACCGGCTGACGAAATCGTAGCTTTAATTTCGTCCGAAGTGAATTCGCCTGCTACCACGACCGTTCCATTTTTCAGTTGGACTTGGGCCTTGGTCAAGCCCGGTAGGTCGCGCAACGCTCGCTCTAGTTTGCTTACACAGTTTTGGCAGTGTAGCCCGTCTACTTGAAATGCTTGAAATTCTTGAAATTGACCGCCGTTTTCTTTCTGCTGGTGGGCTGGTGACATTCCTGAGCCCGACTCTTCACGTGCGGGAGTTTGCATGGACAATGTGGACAGTCTTCGTTGAACACTTTCCCACACAAACCAACCAATTAGCCCCAAAAGGATCACTGCGCTGAGAATCGAGGTCCAGTTATTGTGATCGTGAGCATGTGAGAGGCCGCCGGAAAGTGTGGTGGTAACGACCCAGTCGAACATCCAGGCAAATAACATACTGCCACCGATAATTGACGAAAGGTAGATTGCCAGTTGCTTGCCACCAAAACGACTGAAGATCGCACCGATTGTGGTGACGTTTGTCGCAGGTCCTGCCATTAGAAAAACCAAAGCCGCAGCTGGCGGCAGTCCAGCACTGACAAGTGCTGCCGCGATGGGAACGGATGCAGTTGCGCAAACGTACAGCGGTGTGGATACAGCAAGCACCAATAGCATCGACCAAAAAAGGTTCATGCTGCCGACGCCGGCGATCCAGGATTCGGGGACCCAGTTCTCAATCACTGCCGATACAACGATACCGACAATTAGCCAGCCCCAGATCGAACGTAAGATATCGATTCCGTGAACGAACAAGTCGCTCCAGCGTTTCGGCTTTTGGTCGGCTTGAACGTTCGTCGAAGAAGTCTTGCTCGATTCGCCAGGATTTTCTGTTCGATCAGCGAACAAACCACCGAGTACTCCTGTTACCAAAGCGGCTGCCATTTTGAAAATCGCAAACGGCCAGCCAAAGAATGAGGCGCTGACCAGGATCGAATCGATACCGGTCTGAGGTGTGCTGATCAGGAATCCAATCGCAGCGCCGTCACTGGCACCTTCGTTTTTGAGACCGATGCCCGCAGGCACGACACCACAGGAACAAAGAGGAAGAGGAATGCCTAACGTGACTGCCGAAAGGACTCCTTGAGTGCCGCGAAAACGTTGGCGAACAAATCCAGCAGGTAACAGGACATGCAACATGCCCGACAAGAACATGCCCAACAGCAACCAAGGTGCTAGTTGGCAAAGTACGTTCCAGATAGCGGGAATAATAGTCAACGTTTGTTTACCGAAGGAAAAAATTGTGTTTTCGATGAGTTGGAAAACTCAGCTTCTTGGAATTTAACCTGATTTGTACGCACTAGAACAGGCTAACCGAACCCAAATCGCATGCTTGGTGTTTGAGAACGCTTGTTTTACGTACAATTAAAGGGCAAGTTCGGTAGTCTTGCCTGCGAGGTTCGCTTCCTTTTTAAAGTCAGGTTACTATCCGTACCATTCTGCCGGCGCGCATTCTTCTCGAAGAAAAGGTTCCGAGAACCAACTGATCACGAGCCCAATATGTCCGAAGCTTCAACGAAAATCGACAAATTACACCAAATTGCTCTGCAAGTCGTTGAAAATCAATGTTTGCCTGAGCAAGCGAAAAACCGGACGGTTGCATCGGGAACTCCTGACGGAAACGAACTGGCGTCTCTGGTTATGCTGCTCAAGGATATCGTGTTTCCAGGCTTTCGCCCATCGCGCCAATTGGAAAAGGGCGAAGTTGTCGGGCACGTTCACCAGCGAATGCTCCAATTGCGCGATCAACTGGGCCGCTTGTTCGACTGGTCGATCAAGCAATCGGGTTGCTCGAAAACGGATGGTCTAGAAGTCGACGATGACATTTGTGCGGACGAATTGATGAGCGAGTTTCTGCAGAGCTTGCCCGAGGTCGCGGCTCAACTGAATCGTGATGTCAAAGCGGCTTATGAAGGAGACCCCGCTTGCAAGTCGTTTCAGGAGATCGTAATTTGCTACCCCGGTTTTTTGGCGATTATGGTTCATCGTTTTGCCCATCAGCTGTACAGCGATGGGGCCCCGTTGTTACCACGAATGTTGAGCGAGTGGGTGCATGGAGAAACGGGAATCGATATCCATCCGGGTGCCAAGATTGGTGAGAGCTTTTTTATTGATCACGGTACTGGCGTCGTGATCGGTGAGACTTGCGTGATCGGCGACCATGTGAAAATCTATCAAGGCGTAACCTTGGGCGCTTTGAGTTTTCCGCTGGACGCGGAAGGCCAAGTTGTCAGAGATTCCAAACGGCACCCAACCATCGAGGACGGAGTTGTAATCTACGCCAATGCTACCGTGTTGGGTGGCGACACGATCGTAGGGAAGGGGAGTGTGGTCGGGTCCAGCGTCTGGCTAACTAACAGCGTTGATCCGAATACGACCGTAGTAATGGAAAAGCCCAAACTCCGCATGCGAAATCAGGT
>CAZDBA010000056.1:19148-24319 GCA_964503615.1 uncultured Pirellulaceae bacterium | reverse complement strand
CAAAAGCGTCCGAAATGGTAACTCGCAGCGTTAGCAAGGAACGAAGGCAAACTGGTTTCCTCGCTAACAAGTCGGGTTTCCGGTTGAAGCGGGCAAAAGTGCCAGCACAATTAATCTTGTGGCTTCTGAGTACGCCTGCGAAGATCCGCAAAATTCTTGTCTACCGATCCGTGAATGATCAAGGGAAATTTTCAATGAAACGGTCTTGCTGGTTGCATGTCCACGTCCCGAAAGCGGGCGGTTCTACGCTGCGTCAAATTTTGAATCGAAACTTTGGTGATGGTTACTACAACAGTAAATCGCTGTTGGAATCAAAGCAGTACACGCGCAGAGATGTGAGCGAGATCGTTCGTTGTCATCCATGGGTTCAGTGTTTTTCGGATCACAAGCTCTCTCTCAATCTACCTTACAATCACGCAGACTGTGATGTTTACGCGTTGTCGTTCGTTCGTGATCCTGTTGAGCGTTTCGTTTCACGGTACTTTTTCCACCGCCATTTTGAAGAAGTTAACTGCATTGCCCAACGAATGAATTTTCGTGATTTTGCGTATGCAGAACTTGTTAACCAGGACGTAGAGCTTCAGACCAACAGCCAAATCCATTTCTTGAACAACGGAAAATCGGTCGAGGACATGACGGTAATCGAAGCCGCATTGGAAACCAGAAAAGCATATTTGTTTCCGATCGAGCGATTTGATGAAGCCTGCATTTGCATGGAAAAAATGTACCCGAACTATTTTTCCGATTTGTCTTACGTTCGCGCGAATGTATCCAAGCGTGATGCCCGCATCACGGACGATGAACACAATTTTGCTTTCCGATATCTGAAAAACGATTACCCCGTTTTCGACCTGTCCAATAAGTTCCTTGACGAAACGTTAAACAAAGCGTTTCCATCGATCGAAGAACGGGCAACTGCTTTGGCCGAATTCAAAGACCGTTGCAGCCGCCGTTATCACAATTTTTATCCGCCACGTGCGATTGGGCAAACTGAACCCGATGAAACGGAACGGCATTGGATGGCAGAGCAGGCTAAAAAAGCGGCCTGAATAATTAGAACGCCTTTCAAAACCTGAAAAGAACAAAGGATGCATGAAAAGTCGAATAGCTCGGTATCCGCTTGGTTTTGCACTACCAAAGCACCTAGCAGTTGGGGTGGAACGAGTTCGGACTTTGATATTTTTCTCATTGTAATAATGGTTGTTTGTTTACCTTTTGCTTACCTTTACGGATGCTGGAGACGAAAACGGGGGCCCGATGTTTTAAAAAAGTACTCCGGAGTCTTGTTTTGCGAATTCGACAGTAACGAAATGGTATTCTGGTCATCAAAGCTAAATTTTTTTGTTCGAAAAACAATAGAAGTAGTTTTTCGACAACCAACAACTTCACTAAAAAATTACCACGTAATTAGTGGCACTTCGAAAATTATCTTTGAGTTTGAGCAGGAAATTCCGTTGGAACTATTCTATGTGGATAACAATCTTAAATTCGATGAATTTAGAAAACGATTAGGCGTATTGGTAAAAGAGTGCGAAGTGAAAAAAGGTGCCAGTAGTGAGGCCTCGAAATTGTAACTGGGGTAGGTGTAAAACTCTGTGCCGTTATCGAAAGTGATCGTGTGCCTCAGACGCTTGGGAATCTTCCCGCGAAACATTTTTGTTATGCCAACGATCGCTCGCGAGCCCCAGAAGTCCCTTTCATCTTAGGGACAGGAATTCTAGCGAATCCCACCACGAACCGTTAACTGTCTCTAGTCGAAAAGTGAGCGGTTCGTCTTGATCGGCCGGATGCATTCCGGTTGGTCGTTGGCTGGTTTGTTGACGATCGTGGCGACGGGCCAAGTCTGTAATTGATCCGATTCGCAGGGGACGAGCATTTGCTGGAGTATGTCGCGGTTTTTAAAATCGCTGTCCAACCAGCACTCCAATTGTTGCCGTCCCAGAATCACCGGCATCCGATCGTGCAGCGGTTGGATGATCTCGTTGGCGTGGGTGGTAATTACGGTGCAAGTCTCAACCGTTTCTACGGACGCCGATTTCTCATCACTCTTTTCCTGCCATGACTCCCACAATCCTGCCATCAAAAACGGTTTTCGGTCGTGGCGAGAGATGTAGTACGGTTGCTTTGATTTGTCTGCCTTCTTCCATTCGTAAAATCCGTCTGACAACACCAAGCAGCGTCGTGACTTGAACGCCGCTCGAAACGCCGGCTTGGTCGCTACCGTCTCTGAGCGAGCGTTGATCATCCTTGCCCCGATCTTGAGATCGTCTGCCCAGAACGGAACCAGTCCCCAGCGAAGGGATACCGATTCCAGCTGGTTATCGTTTGAATGTCGGATACAGGCAACGGGTTGGGTTGGGCAGATGTTGTACCGAGGTGCTAATCCGTCAAACAACGGCATCCCGATCGATTCCAAGTAAGCAGCAAGCTCACCATCTCCTGTTAGCAAAGTAAATCGACCACACATCAGAATGTCCAGAGTGGAGTTTGTTCAAACATATCAGGTAGATTAGAAAACTGTGGTCCAGAATTCGACAATCCCAGACAAATTGTTGATGCCAGCTCGACAAATGTAAAGAAAGAGGATGCTGTAAACGACCGTGACAGGAATGCTCAGTATTCTTGTCGTCCAGTGTCCGTCTCGAGCAGATGAATACGCTAAGTAGGCGCCTGTTCCCAAAGCGATTGAACTAAGCACGACTATCCATTCTCGGTACGGTCCAAAGTCACGCGTTGGTTGCAAGTACATGAGAAGTAACAGAACACTTGCGGACAGACTTTTCAAGAACGGAATTTCCTTACCCGTTTTAAATGCCGAAACGCCCAGATATAAAGGAGCAAGAGGGGCAAGGCATAGAATAAGAAGGGTGATCGCAATCGTGAAGGCCGAGATGAGAAATAGAAAAACTCCGGCTGTCGCCTCAAGCCCGCACGCGGCACAGAACCCCATCACCAACGCAAACGCCGAGACGATCAAGAGGAGTGTTTTGAGTGAAAACGTCATGGTTTTCCATTTTACTTGCGACCAAAGTCGGCGGGGATTTCACCCCACAGCTTTGTTTCCCATTTTAAAATGGGGTTGGTAACTGGGTTTTCCTTCAACCACTTTTCTGCTCGGGCCACGAGTTGAAACAGTTTTTTGTTGGCGACCGTTTGAGTCGCTTTGGTCTTGCACTTGCCTTGCTTGACCCAGCTCATTCCGACCTTTGAGTCGGAATAGATCGCGCGGTCAGGTTGGTTGCCATGCTTTAACAAAGCTAACGCGTGTACGATTGCCAGGAACTCACCAATGTTGACCGTTCCCTCGGGATAGGGACCTTGGTGGAATAGGTTAACGTTGCTGTAGATCTCAACGCCCTGATATTCGAGCGGACCCGGATTGCCTTTGCAAGCTGCGTCGACCGCGATCGCGTTGAGGTCGACCCCCATCTCCTTAAGTTCTTCGTCGGTGAACTTTTGCGTCGGTGTCTTCTTTTTGGACGTTCCCGTGCCGTAGTGGGCGTCAGCAGGTTCGGTAAAAGCTTTTTCAGCCAGGGACAAAGTCGCAAACGATTTATACTTTGCGCCCGAGTAACCATTGATCTGCGTTTGGCATTCAGCCCAAGTCTTGTAGACGCCGGGTTGGTGCCCTTCCCAGACGACATAGAACTTGGGCTTCTTGCTTTTAGCCATTGGTTTTATCAGCTTTGAGAAGAAGCCGAACCTGGAGGGTAAGGTTTCCTAGTGGTGACTTTCGCCTTGAGCCAGCAGCTTTTTCTGGTACCGGCCCTGAATGATATCGACCACAACCAGAATTCCAATTATGAAGTAGAACGTCGCTTTGGCCATCGGTTGAATCGGGTAATCGAAAAAGTGCAAGTGAGCCAAGTGGGCGCCTTCGGAAACCAGTAGGATTCCCACGATGAAGAGGATGAACAAACCGAGGACTTCGTACATTCGGTTCTTCTTGAGAAATTCCGAAACATGGTCGGCCATCCAGATCATCAGAACACCGCTGACGATAATCGCGATCCCCATCACCCAAACGTTATGTGTCAACGCGATTGCACTCAGGATCGAATCGAACGAGAACACAAGGTTCATAATCATGATCCAGAAAATGGCGCTACCGATGCTACGTGGTTTGGCTTTTTCGCCGCTGTGGCCATGGTCAATGGCCAACATGTGCATAATCTCTTTGAACGCCGTGTAGATAATGAAAATTCCTCCGGCCAGAACTACAATCGAGTGGACATTGAAACTGCCCGCGAAGATCTTTCCTGACTCGTTTGTTTCCCAATGTGCATGTTCACGATCCAACGTATGACCATCGGCCGGGTGCTTCTCAACTTCGCCTGAAGTGACCTCTTCGAGCCCGTAGGAAAAGAACGGAGCCTGAAGGTTGTCGATCGCCAGCAACAAAACGATCAGCAGGAAGATTCGCAAAAAGATCGCGAGCCCCACGCCCATCTTTCTTACGTAGCTTTGTTTTGATTCCTCAACTCGTTTTGATTCAAGTGAGATATAGAGCAAGTTGTCGAAGCCAAGGACAGCTTGCAGGAGGATCAACATCAGCAACGTAAAAAGGCCTTGTATTGAAAACAGGCCTGCGAACGACATATCCATAGGTGGGTTTCTAACGTTTGGGGCAAACAGATATCTAAAACCGAAAGGGTAAAATTTAACTACGATTTACGCTAGACCAGTGGTTGGCGGGGACACCCGAATCAACAAAAAAACGTCGCGGTTTTGATACGAGTTGTCATCGTATAACGCGGCGTTGAGTCGTTTCGTAAAGGTTGTAGGGCAAGAATTCAACGTTTTTCGTCGTGGCATGCGGAGTGCATTGCTAGATGCGGAACGGAACCAACTGTTTAGCGAAAGAATAAAATGAAATCGAACTTGAAGAGATTATTTGCCTTGTCGCTCGCTTTTGCATTGGGGTTGATGCTGGCAACCCATACTTTTGGGTGAAGCCTGCCAAGGGTCCGATGACTTTACCGAATCACTTTGAGGCTTCAGGAAAATAGATTGGACCTATTCGATCAGGAGTTTTCCAATCTCTCGAACAGCAATGAATCGTGGGTCGCCAAGTTCTTCAAGCAAATCAGCCAAGACGTACCAGTGTTCCGGATCATTTGAGCTTTTTGCAAGCTGTAGAAGGTTTTGCCCGTTGAAATCAAGGTCCCAAT
>CAZDBA010000056.1:0-19048 GCA_964503615.1 uncultured Pirellulaceae bacterium | reverse complement strand
TTTGAGCTTTTTGCAAGCTGTAGAAGGTTTTGCCCGTTGAAATCAAGGTCCCAATTCAAGTGACTGCGCTGGCCGTACAAAACATGAAAAGGAGTAAAGCTGTCCTTTAATCGTTCAGCCAGTTCTGCGCGAGTCTGGTTTTGAGGTAGCTCGCCATTTGCGTTGATTAACCAGCGCAGGACGTGAGCAATATTCGGCAGATAGTCAACTGACTCCGCTGCAGATTGGACGGCATTGCATGCATAGTTGACATTAGTTCTCATCGAATCTCGCATCGCTACGCCAAACTCGAAAGGGTCAGGACCTCTGCGCGACGAAATGTTGTAAGCGACTTCTGCGAGTCTCAGGACTTCACTCGTTTCAGCAGTGCCTTCAATCCAGTTGCGAATTCCTTGAATCACGTGCGCGAGTTCCTTTGCCAACTCTTCCAAGTGGAGCAGTCCATACTCCGCACAATCACAAGCGAAGCGGACAAGCTGCTTATGGACGCTGGAGTTTAGAAGGGTTTCTTCTGCAATCAATTCGGCAACTGACTCCGGTGGCCAGGATTTCTTCCAGGCATTTTCTATCAAAAGTGGATCACGCCAAACCGACAAATCAAGCTGCCTCATTCACACTTGCTCCTTTCAACGAATCAACAAAAAATAGTATATCCGGATTTCAGTGCAGAGGTGAAGTTTGTACGCCAACGAAAGAAGCCATGCGTTATCCACGCTCACTTTTGTCTGAGTTCGGTTGAACGACAAAAAACATAACAAGCAAGATCCAGCTGATTGCGCTGCCCCAAATACCGACCGTCAACTCTTGGGGTTTGTAGGCCAACTCGACCTTATACGAATCGGGAGCGGGTAAATTGAACCGGATGCCGTATTTCTGTTGAGTCGGTTTCTTGTGGGTGGTCGGCGAATAACTCACATCCAATTCGAACTGCTCACCGGTTGTTTGGCTGGTTGCCGTTGCTTGCCAGCCGGGAACGGTCTGCAACATCACGACAATTTCTTCTTTGTCTATCTTTGTTTCCAGATCGATTTCGTATTTGTTGAGTGCGACTCGGCTTATTTCAGCAACTAAGTTTGGGGCACTGGTCGCCCGCCGGAGAAAAAGGTCTTGGTAAAAGTTGATTTTGTTTGCGGCTTGCGAAACCTTGAACTTGTTCGTTTCTCTATCCAAGGCAACTGGTACGCCAAATGAATTGCTGTTCGGCAAAACCGGCTCCAGCGAGGCAAACGAGTTAAACAGATGCAGCTCATGTTGCAAATGAAACTTGGGGGCCAGGCTATCTCGTTGCCATTGGACAATCTCAGCCAGTCGTTGTTTGCTGGACGTATCGAAAAACTCGTCGGGCAATCCGTCGGGCACCACGTTTTGGATCGGTGCAGTTAGCGTTGAGCTTGCAGAAGTTGGTTTCTGATCATCCTGCTTTGGATCGTGCGCCGGGGTGCCTACTTTCCAATTGGAGACCGTGCTAAATCCATCAAAGCTGGCTGGCGATTGGAATACGCTCGCGTCGATTGCAGGAACAAGCCAGGCGTTTGCCAGAAACAATTCCACGGAACACAGTCCGACCAATAACCCAGCGATAAAATTCCTCACTCGCCAGAATCGTGAGCCCAGTTTCAGTAGAACATAGCAGGCAATCAATAAAAACAACGTGGAAGCCGCCGAAATGCAGAGCCCTTTTTGACAACCTTCCAGATCAAATGGTCCAAAGAGAACGCTGTTGGTTAGCTTGCCAACCCGCGCGATCGGTTCGCTGAAAAGCATAATCAAAACAGACCCGACACCGATGCCCACGCAAACTCGGCGAAGCGTAGTGAGGTTGTGGGGCTGTTTACTAGTGCGGATCAAATTCCCCAATCGCCATCCGGCTAAAACAGAAAGTGCCAGCGCGGCGACCGTGAATAGTTTGGCCGGATAACGAAATGAAATGTATTTGGGCAATCCAACGACCATGAACCAATAGAGTCCACCCACCGCCGAGCCTAACTCTGAATCGGCACCGATCAAATTCAGTTCCCGTCCCAGCCAAACCAGTCCATACCAACCGAATGAGGCGATTGCAAAAAATAGAAACAACCTGGTCAGCCAAGCCACTTTTCGACTACGGCTGAAAGGATTCAATGTGATCAATGCCAGGACAAATACGAAGCCACCGGCATACAAGGAGGGCGTCCACATTCGTTCCGCACCCGCAAGTCCGTCAACCCAGCGCTGGTGGACCGGATAAGCGCGTCCACTCACGTTCCCCCAAACAAGTTCACCGATCGTCCATGGCGGTTGGCTAAATTGGTAAGCGTGATTTTGATGTTTGGTGTCGGCAGGTTCGTTCAAAACAGTTGCAACAAACGCTTGCCAGTCGTCGGTGCCTTCCTTCCCTTCCTCTTTGCCTTGCTCGGAAAGAATCCATTCGATGAGTGTTCTAGGATGTTCAGCGTGTGTGCGGATCGATTGCTTTGACCACACGTAACTTGGCAAGACTTGGACGGCTGACAAGCCAAAAGTCACCACGACGGTTATTAAAACAAAAGTTGCACTAACGAGCGACGTTTTAAAAAACGATTGTCGCCAACTTTCTGAGGCGTTGCGGTTAACCTGCTTTCTTCGCTTTCCTCTTTTGTACGTTCGCCAAATAGTGTGGATCGCAAAGGCGCACATGATGAGACCGACGTGGTAGCACATCTGCGGATCACCGCCCAGAATCATCAGCGAACAATATAAAGCTGTCAAAACAGCCCACTTCATTTTCAATTGTCGAAACGTCAACCAGACACTGCCAAGCGCAAAGGGGAGCCAAGCAGCACTGACAACGAACGGTGCATTGACGACTTGGAACAACACCGCTCCACCAAAAGCGTAAGAAAACGCAGCGAGTGTCGATCCAGATCGAGTCAGTCGAAGCGTTCGTGAAAACCAATAGGTTCCCCCAGCTGCGATCAAAATGTGAATCGCCAGATACAGCCCATACCGCGCAGGGTAGGGGAGTTGGCGAACGAAGAAAATTAGCTTGCCCGGATAGAACAAACTACTGGAACCGTCGTGAACTACGGGCATTCCGAAATTACAAAACGGGTTCCAGACAGGGAATTCCCCTTTTGCCCACTGGGCGTCGATCCACTCGAAAAGCGGGTAGTACAAATTGGCCGCATCGCGAAATCCGACGACTTTTTGCCCGGTGATAAGAGGCCAAAATAGGTAAAGCCACGCCAGTCCGATCAAAATGACCGGCCAAAATCGCTCTATCAGTTTGAGAAAAATCGACTCGCCCTTTTCGATGGCGGTTAGAGGGATTCTGCGGATGTGAAAAAATAGGGAACGCTTCGAACCGTACCTGTCATATTAGCAGAGAATTCAACATAATACGGAAAAGATATCGCATTGCGAAGCGAATACCCAACGGCGAAGAAATCAAATTCACTGGGAGTAACATGAGTAATACACAAGCGCTCAAACCTATTTATCTGTATGACCACCTACCTGGAATTCTCGCGGGTTTCCCAGCGTTTTTGTTCTTGATCATTGCATTGCTTAGTCTGCTCGGCCCCTATCAGGAAGCAGTACCGACCAGTAGCGATTCTGAAACGAAGGTCATCCGGTTGATCAATGAAGAGCAAAAGGAGAAAGACTCGGCTTCGACTGGCGAGACTTCTGAAGACAAAAAGGAAGAGGCGAAAGAGCTCGAGGGTCCTTTTTACAATGTGCAAGATCGAGGGTTCAAAATTCTGAATCCTCATATGTTGTTTTGGATCGGGCTGGCGATCATGGTCGTCTGGTATGTTGCGTTCCGATTCAATTTGCCGAAAAGCAAGTTCTGGATGTTGTTCGGTTTGATGGGTACCTTCGTTGGAATTCCTGTTGTGCTGGAGGTGACGGGAGTCATCAAGCCGTTCACCAATGTGGCTCAATGGCTGGGGTATCTCGCTCCGGAAGCGAACTCAGGAGCTTGGTTCGCTTTGTCTCTGGTCTTCTTTATCATCTGGCTGGCGAATTTTATCTGGAGTCGTACCCACCTGCGAATTCGTATGGACGAGTCTGGTTTGACTGTGAACCGAATGGGTGGAAAAGGCGAGCGGTTTGAGTTGATCGGTTTGAAGACTGAAAATGAACCGCTTGACTATCTTGAGTTGTTCATGTGCGGTGTGGGCTCGCTCTCTCTCAAAACAAGAATGAACAAGTCGATCTTTACGATGAAGCGAGTGGTAGGTCTGTATCGAATTCCTTGGTGTCCAATCCTTGGCAATAAATTGGCAAGAATCGAACAGATGTTGAGCCACCAAGGTAGCTCTGCCTCGGTCGATAAGCAGGATGCGGTTGAAGCGGCCGATGCAGAAGCCGCTGACGATCACGATCACGACGATTTCACTGGCGAAGAAATGGGCGGCGCTGAATCGGAACGCGGAGAGATGGGATAACGGTTTAGCAAAGTTCCGAAGGCGCGACAGCTATACGCGTCAGCCTATGGAACCCATTTCCATTCGCATTTACCAAACTTCGAATGGGGCCAGCGCTGGTGGAGCAGCCAGTTACTTTCGCCACTTCGTGGCGTTGGAGAGTTTTTTTCTGTCCTTGGGCTTACGCCCGAGGCTAGGTGCTTTCGTCCCGTCCGGACTGGGCGGATGCGCTGGTTACTAAGCGACCGCAAATGGAAACCCGATGTGTTAGCGAGGAAACTGCCTCTGCCTTCGCGTCCTTGAAACGCTGTGGATTACCAATGCGCCTAAAGTAAGTTCACTCAAATTGTCGCGACTCGCGCAGTTCTGCAGTGAACTTTTTGAATTCCTCTTTCTTTTTCTCAGGCAGGCCCCGCCAGTCGATATCGTAAATCGCTCCGTAGATCGCATAGAGATAGGCTGCGTTGCAGCACTTTGCACTTCGCCCGAGCTTTTTTCTTCCGATCAGCATCTTTACGAAAGCATCTTCTGGCCCCAGTTCGATTAAGTCGGCCGCTGTATGGATTCCGACCGCGTTTAAATCAGTCTCACAAGCCGGGCCCAAGTTCCGCATCTCAGAGATCTTTCGAGCGTCCAACGTTCTGCTCTTCTCGCTGTGATCTTGTTTACTCATGGTTTTAGGGGCTTTAATTGATGAGCCAGTTTGAACCACCCCATTTTAGTGCCTGCCTAAATTACGTTGCAACTAAAGTTTGGTATAGTTTTGCTTTCGTTTTCTACATGTCGGGGTGAATTATGGCGTGGTTGATTGGGCTGGGAGTCCTTTTGTTGATAGTAGCCTGTGTCGCTATTCATGACTTGTTTCAAAAGAAACACCCGATCTTGCGAAACTTCCCCGTGGTTGGCCATGGGCGAAAATTGCTGGAGGAACTTGGGCCGAAACTACGGCAATACATCGTTGCCGGAAACAACGAAGAACGCCCGTTTAGCCGTGATCAACGTCATTGGATTTATGCGTCCAGTAATAAAGAGAACAACTACTTCGGGTTCGGAACCGATAACGATCTTGAGCAGACCCCCAGCTATCTCATCATCAAACAATCGACGTTTCCAATTATCGAGCCGCAAAAGGACGATCCGAATTACGATCCCGAGTACAACATTCCTTGCGCGAAAGTACTGGGTGCCGCGCGGAAACGGAAACATTCGTTTCGGCCCAAGTCGATTATTAACGTCTCTGCTATGAGTTACGGCAGCCTGTCTCGGGCCGCTGTTGAGGCGATCAATATGGGATGCGGAATCGCGCATTGCTTGCACAACACGGGAGAGGGTGGCGTGGCTCCTTCGCATGACTTGGGAGGCGGATTGATTTGGCAATTGGGCACGGGGTACTACGGAGCTCGTTTGCCCAATGGCCGCTTTGATGAGAAACGTTTTGTCGATTGCGTACAAAAGTATCCGGTGAAAGCGATCGAAGTCAAACTTAGTCAAGGAGCGAAACCGGGACGCGGCGGCGTTTTACCGGGCTCGAAAGTCACTGCCGAGATTTCAAAGATCCGTGGCATCCCGCAAGGCAAAGATTGCTTGAGCCCCAACGCCCATTACGAGTTCAGCAACGCGGACGAGATGTTGGATTTCGTTGAACGGTTGGCTGATCTGAGCGGTTTACCGATCGGCATAAAAAGCGCGGTTGGTGAGCTTGGTTTCTGGCAAGAGCTCATTCGACTAATGGGCGACACCGATCGCGGAGTGGACTACATTCAAATCGACGGTGGCGAAGGCGGAACTGGAGCAGCACCTCTGACATTTTCTGACCACGTTTCACTCCCCTTCAAGATGGGAATGTCCCGCGTGTTCAAGATGTTTGCTCAAGCGGGATTGGCTGACGACGTCGTATTCATCGGCTCTGGCAAACTTGGCTTTCCCGAAGAAGCGTTGTTTGCATACGCACTGGGCTGTGACATGATCGGCGTGGCTCGCGAAGCGATGTTGGCAATCGGCTGTATCCAGGCACAGATCTGTCAAACCGGAAAATGCCCCACCGGAGTCGCTACACAGAAAAAATGGTTGATGCGTGGATTGGATCCGACTGACAAATCGGCTCGCCTGGCAAACTACTTGGTGATGCTTCGTAAGGAGATTTTGCAACTCTGTCACGCTTGTGGAGTTTGCCACCCTGGAATGATTTCGACCGATCATTTTGAAATTCTGCAAGAGCCGTTTCAGGGGCAGTCGGTCGAGACGTGTTTCGATTTGGCTGGCATTTCAACGATGCCAAGTTTGGATAATCAAACTGAAATTCAAAAGATCATGCAGGGGCAAGCGTGAATCGGTCCGAAGAATTGAACGTTGCGATTGATGCGGCCAAGGTCGCCGGTGATATTCTTCAAGACCATTACCGGCGTGGAACGAGAGGGAGCATCAAAACAACCGGCGAAGGCAATCAGGGGTTGGTAACGGCGGCCGATTTGGCTGCGGAACGTGCGATCTCGGAAATTTTGCTGGCTTCGTTTTCGGATCACGCGATTTTGGCCGAAGAAGAACATGCCGATACGATGTCGGCTGAGCATCTTTGGGTTGTCGATCCGTTGGATGGTACTAACAACTTTGCCCATGGTATTCCTCACTATGCCGTTTCGATCGCGTACTATCGAAAAGGAATCGCTCAGTGTGGAGTTGTTTATGATCCCAGCCGAGATGATTGGTTTACCTGCGAGGCAGGGCAGGGGAGTTGGCACAACAACCAGCGGGTAAACGTAAACTCGGCTGCGACGCTGGACACGACGATGATCGCCACCGGCTTTTACTACGATCGAGGCCAGTTGATGCGGCGAACCTTGTCAGCGATGGAACGATTTTTCGAGTCGAATGTTCAGGGCGTGCGTCGCTTTGGAGCTGCCTCGTTGGATCTGGTTGGAGTCGGTGTCGGGTGGTATGGCGGCTATTTCGAATACACGCTCAGTCCTTGGGACTTTGCCGCAGCCCGTTTGTTTGTCGAGCAAGCGGGAGGCAAAGTCACCGATTGCGAGGGGAAAGATTTAAAGTTGGAGAAAACCAGCGTGTTGGCAACCAACACGTTGTTGCATGTTCCCATGTTGGAAGTGGTCCGCGAGCAGTAGTGCAAACCACACGCTTGTCGGCTGACACAGAGTAAGAAGTGACTCATTGTGCCGAGCCTGGCGCGGGATAGGTGTTTTTTCGAACCTGTTGTCGGGCTATCATACGTGTTGATCTTTTTGCCTTGGAGAACTTTGTGGCTCGTTATTTTTCTTTCGCTGTACTTCTGGCCGTTATCGTTGCCCTTGCCTTCTTGCTCTACAAAGTGATGGCAGGGTTTATCGTGCCCGTTTTTTTGGCAGCGATTTTGGTTGTGATTTTTCGGCCAACGCATCTGTGGATCTTAAACCGCGTTGGAGGCCGCCAGAGCATTGCAGCCGGAATCACAACCGCCGGGATCTTGTTGTCTGTTTTGATTCCAATGACGCTGCTCGTTTTACTGGGAGCGTACGAAGGTCGCGAATTGATGAAGCAATTTGCATCCGGCTCCGTTTTGGAAAAACTTGAACAAGTCCGAACCAGCTTCGGTTTGGATATCCCCGCTCGCGGCCAGCTTGTATTAGTGGATCAGGAACTGGAGCGTGTTCAGGAAGAGTTTTTGGCAAACGAAGGTCGATTGTCTGACGACTTGGGTTACTTGCAAATTCTTTTGACCGATCTCGGTGAGGAACTTGAGTTGCCCCCGCTGCCCGAAGAATCGGAGACAGAAAAGCCAGCGCCGGCAACCGGCCATAACCGAAAATGGCATCAGGTTCTGACGATGGCAAACGAAACCACTTTGGCTGTACAGGAAATCGCTGTCGACGCTGGCCAAGAACCGGAAGAGCACAAGTCGCAAGTTTCTGAAGCTCACCAGAAGCTGACTGATTTGGCTGACGGATTCGTCAAGTTTAGAAACGATCTTTTGGGTGGCAGCTTTTGGTCGAAGGTCAAGTTTATGGCTAATCCTTCTCCCGAAGAGATGACTGGATATGAGGAGTCGCTCACCAGCTACGTGAGTGACAAATTGATCAAGTTTGGTGGTGCTACGACCGCTTTCCTGATCAAGCTCGCTTTGGGGTTGGGGATCATGACGGTGTCGCTTTACTTCTTTTTGCTGGATGGACCGCGAATCCTGGAATCGCTGAAAGGTTTATCGCCGATCGACGACGCTCACGAAGAGGAGTTGATCGCTGAGTTTCATTCGGTCAGTCGAGCGGTCGTTGTAGCAACACTGCTTTCGGCGGTCGCGCAAGGAATCCTGGCTGGGATTGGTTATTACTTTGTCGGAATGGACAGCGTATTTTTGCTTACGCTCGTTACGACTTGTTTGGCACTGGTTCCGTTTTTAGGAGCGGCCTCCGTTTGGATTCCCGTTAGCCTTTACCTGTACTTTATTGAGAACCAGTTGGGGCTGGCGATCGGGTTGGGGATCTACGGTGTTGCTGTGGTTTCCATGGTCGACAACTTTATCAAACCTTACGTTCTCCACGGGGCTTCGAACTTGCATCCGTTGCTGGCGTTGCTAAGCGTGTTGGGTGGCGTGACTGCATTGGGGCCGATTGGGATCCTTGTTGGTCCGATGGTCGTCGTGTTTTTGCAGACGCTGCTCAAGATTCTGCAGCGTGAGCTTTCAACGATGGAACCCCCTCGGGAGCTGGCAGGAGTTGGTGGTCCGGGCGGCGCGCCAATTATCGCTCCTGATTCGCCGGAGCCAACGCAAGAAGCTTAAAGGCAACTTAATTGCTGACTTCGTTCAGTAGGCTTTCGAAATCAGCGCTTCGTTTTGAGTTGCTCCAGCCCGGTGGGATTTGCATGTACTCCAACAGTTGTTTTGCGCCCTCGCGGTTACCGCTGTCGGCCAGTAGTTTGGCAATGTTGTATTTGGCTTCGAAGTAATTATCGGTTTGCGGCTTAACGCCCTTGGCTACGATCCGCCAATTTCGCAGGGCCGCTTCGGTTTGACCCTTTGTGTTGGAAAGTGCTGATGCTAATTGGATTCGCAAATCCAGACTTCGCGGGTTGTTTTCGACCAAGCCTTCCAGCATCGTGATCGCTTCACTGCCACGCCCGGAATCGACCAGCAACTTTGATTTGCGGCCCAACCACACATTTTTGTCCGCTGCGCTCAAGCTGTTGTCGCTCAAAGCAATTTCTACTACGGCTAATTTCAATTGTGCCAATTGCTCATTTGGTGCTGTGGAGCGAAGGTTGTCGTTCAAGGAACTCCAACACTGTGCGACTACCGAAGGATTTCCATTGGCAAGCGTTGAGACCGCTTCGGTCGCTTCCAGGATCGTTTCCTTTCTGGTGGCCAATAGGGCGACTCGCCAAGCGTTGGCCGATTGTTTCCAGGTGTCCTCAGCATCGGGTGATTCAGAGATCGCTCGAGTTAACATTACGGTTAACTCGTCCAGTACTCCTTCTCGATCACTTTGAGCATAAGAAAGATTTATGTCGATCGTGGCCAGTAACCAATCACGCGTGGCGCGGGTCCAGGTATCGTTTGGCCCCACGCCCGCTGTTTTTAGCTTGGCCAGCATCTGTGCTGAATATTCGATCCCGAGCGTAGTTGGGAAAGTGATTTCGCTTGTTTTCGATTTAATATCGGAGTGCACAATTTGAGGTAGCAGAGCGGCGGCTTGGGCCAGATGAGGACTCGACTCGTCGACACCGATCAGAGACTTGTAGGCTGCTTGCCAATCCTGCTGCGAACTTTGGTACCTTGCCAACCACACTCGGGCCTGGTTGGCCGATCGAGCTGTTGGCCAGTATTCCAGATGTTTTTGTAACTGCTGCGCATACTGTTCGGTCAACGTTGCATCGGTTCGTGCTGCCTGGGCTAGATGCCAGCAACCGACCAAGTGAGCTTGAGGGGCCGAAGCGTTCTGTTTGAGGGTTAGTCCTAACTCGATCAACCGCTGGCCGGCCGCAGGCAGGTTTTTCTGTTGTTCCAGGATTTTTGCAGACTTCATTCCTGTCGACATCGCGACATCAAAGTTTTGGTCCGCGATCGCTTGCTGATTTGCTTTGTCAAACGCCTTAATCGCATCGTCCAACTGGCCCTTTCGCCAAGCTTCGTCCCCCAACCGGATCAGAATATCCAAGTTCGTGCTTGTCTCAGGAGCAACCGAGTTGTTGCCACCGACCTCTCCAATCACAGCCAGTTCAGCAAGTCGGCCATAGTATCGCCCGTGAGCATCTTCGATCGTTTTCGTGAGCTCACTGGCCGCCCTTTGCCAGCGATCCGTTTGCGCCTGGTCCGTTGCCGTTGCTCCTGCTTTCATCATCAATCGAACGATCGCCAAGTCCAGTTCAGCCGAACGGTTTTGAATCTGACCGCTGGCCGCAATCAATTGTTCCGCACCTCCCAGACCTTGTCCGGTTACCAGTTCAATTTGTTGAACCAAAAAATCGGATCGTCGCTGATCCGTATTCAGAATCTCTTTAGTGGAAAGTTTGTTCAGTTCGCTACTTGCTTGGTCGAAACGATTCAGCAGTCTCAGCGCGTGAATACGATCTATTTGCAAGTTCCACCACAACGGCATTTCTGGACCGGTTTGGCGTGCAACTTCATCCAGTCGCTTGATTACGCTACTGAGTGAGTCCAGTCGGTTGAGTTGATCGTCTACGGGATAGAGCTTTGCCGTTTGAAGCCCACATACGGCTAGCTGGTAACGTAACCTTTTCTGCAGCGCTCGAAGTTGTTCTGCCGACAGCGCCGCAGTGTTCTGCGACGAGCTGTTTAGCGCATTAGGTATCGCGTTTCCTGTTTCTTGCACCAGTTCTTCCAAGCCTCGTCGAGCCAGGTTGATGTTCTGAAGTGCTTGTTCGCGTAGGTCTTTGCCGGCGATTCCTGCGGCTAGTTGCTGGGAAAGGAATGTGCCGCGGGTTAGTCGAGCGAGTTCCGTTTGAACTTTTACCAATAAAATCCGTGGGTTGTCGGGGAACTGCTGCTCGAACTGTTGGCCAAGGTTTAATGCCGATTGCCACTGTGGTTCCGCTTCGCTGCCAGCAGACTGAATCGCTGCCGCAGTGCGGGTCTGAATCAACTCGATCGCCAAATTGGCTCGTTCTAAATCGGTTAGCTCGCTGCTGGCCAACCGCTTTTGAACTTGTAGCTCCGCTAAACGGAACAAGCGTCGTTCCCGTAAACCGGACACGAATCGTTGATCCTCCGTTTGTGTGCTTGTCGTTTGCCCCACGGCTGGCAAGACCCAAATTGTCCAAGCCATCAGCACACACACTGCCCACCGGATGTGGCAATGATCACTCGAAATGTTGGTTAGTATGTGCATTATGTGATTGGCTGGCGGGCTTTAAGGTTGAGGATTGACCGCAAAGGAGACTTTTTGAAAGCCAACCTGTTTGGAAACGTCAAACGCTTCGATCACGTGCCCCAAGGGAACGATCGAATCGGGGTGTAAGATGATAGGCGCGTCGATCTTAATCGCGGCAATCGACTGCAAGATCGATTCGACTTCTTCCAACGAACTGACAGGTGACTCACGAACGTTCCAAGTCGGTTGTTGGCCATCCCAGCCGATACGAACCACGACTTTGTCAAAGTCCTGCTCCGGCACCGGGTCCAGAGGATCGCTTTCGGCCGATCCTACTTCGGCAGACATCTCGCTCTTCATGACATGTTCAATCACCTGGAAACTCGCTGTCCAAACGAAAAAGATTAGCAGCAAAAATACGACGTCGATCATGGGCGTCATGGTCGAGTCCATGTCGGCATCTCGATCACGGCTAACCATTGAATTGGGAAGTTTCATTGTGGGTCCTCCCGATAGACGGCGTAACTGACGTTCCAGATTCCGACTTTAGTGCACGCAATCATGATCGGTTCGACCGTCCCGTAGTTGGCTTTGCGACTGCCACGAATTCGGACTTCCAGGTCGTCGCCTTGTTCCTTTAAGGCTTGTTTCAATTGAGCCGAAAGTCGATCCGGTTGGACTTGCTCTCCTCCGACCCATAGAACTCCGCCCTCGTCTACGTTCACGGTAACTCTTGGAGCCGGTTCAGGAGAATCGTCTTCGCCGCTGCTGGCCACGGGCAAGGCGAGTTCCATTTGAGTCTCCTGCCGGACCAAGTGACTGGAGACGAGGAAGAAAATGATCAGTAGAAACACAACGTCGATCATCGGCGTCATGTTGAACCCAAGTTTACGGCTCGTTTTATATTGTGCAGCTCGCATCGGTGTTTAGCCTTTTCTCGCTTTGCGGCGAAGAGGTGAGAACACGTGTTGCGAGAGGTAAGCTGCCTCGGCGACGAACTGGTCGATTCGATTTCGGAAAATCGCGAACGCACCAATGGCGGGAATGGCGACGATCAATCCGCCAACGGTCGTTACCAACGCCTGGTAAATTCCCTCGGCCAGCTGTGAGGCGTTGGTCATGCCCGGTGTGGCGACCTGCTGAAACGCCATGATCATTCCGATTACCGTTCCCAAAAGGCCAACCATCGGAGCGATGTTCCCAATCACGCTCAGGTATTCAATTTTGCGGAACAGCCGAGCTGATTGTTCGGCTAACGCATCTTCAACCGATTTTTCGACAGCGTTCCAGCCAAACTCTAATTCGGAAATGCCATGCATCAGCACGAACGAAAGGAAGCTCGGTTTTTCGCCGCAAGCTTGCTTGGCCGCTGCCACATCACCGGAGATCAAGGCGGTTCGAACCTGTTCGCTCAAGCCCTCCGGCATTAAATCTTTGCGACGGATCGTCATTAAATGATCAAAGATCAAATAAGCAGCAGTCAACGACAGCAGCAATAACAGCAACATCATAATCGCGCCGATGAAGCCGCCTGCGAATATGATTTGCAGGAACCCCTTAGAGGCGGCCGGTTCTACTTCTTGAGCAACCGCCGATTGACTCGCCAGTAAAACGACAAAAATGATCGTCAGCAGTCCTGTCGCCAAACGGCGGAAACGAGACTGTGAAAGACGTGTTTTGGCAAATTGATTCATAAAGTTCATTACTGGATCTTGTTGTGATTTGAGTATCAGTTTTGATCGTTGGTTTGTAGTCTTGAATTGGCTTCGGCTGCAAAACGTGTTTTTGGATAGTCACGAACGAGCTCTCGCAGCAGAGTTTTCGCCTCATCACTTTGCCCGGCTTTTTCCAGGCTGGTTGCAGCTTTTTGTAGTCCGATCGCACTCAGTCTTAAATTGTCAGGATGTAAAATCGGAATTTGTAAATAGCTAAGCGATGCTTCGTCGATTTGTTGCAATCTCAATTCGATTTCACCGCGGACAAACATGGCACCGCCGCGAATGTTGACAGGCATTCGAGCGATTTGCTTCTCAAGTCGAGCAAGGTCGCTGGCGTTGGCCGAAACCGATTTGCCTCGCCACAGTTGCAGGGAGGCCAGATGGGCAATTCTCGGATCGCGTGATCTACTCAGCTCGTCCAGTTCCGCGGTCGCAGCCTCTCGTGCAGGACTGCCCAACAACCAGCTTGCTCCCATCAAGCGAATCGTTTCACTGGAAGATTGTTGCCATTGTTTTGCTCTTTCAATCATCGCCGTATCGATAAAGGCTCGATCCCACGGCAACGGGACTAGGTGTGTGAATCGAGACTGTCCATCGTAGGCGATGATCTGGCTAAAGGAACTTGCCGCATTGGCGTAGTCCTCTTGTACACCAAAACACTGCGTCAGTTTTGCCAGGATTATCGCGCGAGCCCAATCACGCGTTTCAGTGCGACTGGCTTCGACTAGCGGTTCGATCGCTTCGGTGAACTTTCGCTGTTCGAAAAGCTCAAGGCCGACACGATATTGCTCGCTCCAATCGGTTTGAATCCGGACGATATCGTTCCCTTTGATCGACTTTTCACGACCGCTGATTTCGATCGTCAATGTGTCGGCTTGCCAGTCAACGATCGTTCCTTTGCGTGAAACTTCCGCCCCTTTAGACGAGAGCGTGATCACCGCGTCCTGAGCATGGAGCGTGTTGAAGCTAGAACCAAACGTAATCAGCGCAACGAGCAATCCAACCGCAAAGGCGAGCATGATTCGAGTTCGGTTGCGGGCCATCACCGCTCCAATTGCAAAGTTAAAATGTTTTTGTAAACGTATTGGCCGCCGCTTTCGGTGGCCAGTCGTTCCAGTGAGCGGTCGGACGCGCGAGGCTTTGCACCGACTCCAAATTCGACTGCGTTGATGATCGCCGCAGAACGATTCCAATCGGAAACGGCGCCCAGTTCAGCGGGCGTAAATCCACCTTCGGCATCGGTCAACAAAAAGATCACATCCGGCCCCAGAGAAAGCGCGTACTTTAACGCAGCCAAATGGTTCGTTCCTCCAGAACCTGCCACCGAATCAACGAATCGATTGCCGGCCGCTTTGTTGTCGTCGTTGGCAAAGTACATCCGAGCCCCCTCGCCGGGCAATTTAAAGACTCGTGTTTCATTGTTGTAAAAAACGATTTGAAACTGATGGTTGCTACCGAGCGAAGCCAAACTGGCTTTTAAAGCAGCTCGCGCGGCCAACAAAGGACGGCGTTCGTACCCTTCCATGCTGTCCGAGCGATCGAAGACGTACAGGAATTTTGAACCGGTCCCTTTTACTCCAAACACTTCCGTGGTGACTTTGCCACCGATCTGGACGTTTTCATTTCCGTCAAGCAACGCATCGGCACCCGGCATCGATTCTATCAGGTCGTCGCCGATCCCGGTCAGCTCGGAAGGGGACGAAGCAACGCCGGGCAAATCGGGTGGCAGCTCGTCGGTGCTTGGCAGGGGTGGCGGGCTTTGTTGAGCGGCCGCGGACGCGCTGGTTGTGTCAGCATTGTCGCCTTCGGACAAATACTCGGTTGTCTCCGGCGAGGTGACTTCGACCAGAACGATACCACCCTTGCGATGTTCAACGTCGCCAGCTCCGTTTTTGAACTGGCCCAGCAAAAGAATGAGCGCAATCAAAATGATCGAGTGCAGTCCACAAGAGAGTAACCAAGCGGGAACCTTGCGATTGGCCACGGTTGGACGTATCGGATCAGCAACGGTCGGATCGGCGATAGTCGAAGAGGGCGTAGCCGAATTGGTATTCATTCAATGCACCACGAAAGGTGATGGTCGTTGACCACGTCATTTACCTTCTTGCCCCTGTAACGATTACGATTTTAGGTGGGAAGCATTTATGGGTCAACGTAGACATGTGTCCTGTTTGACCCTCAATGCGATATTTTGGCAATTGCAATCTCTTAGGAGATATCCAATACCGAGTCACCCAACACGTCCATTTTGGGCGTGATGCCCAGTCCGGGTTCAGTTGATGCCTTGAGCCGGCCGTTTTCTCTTTGCGGTGCGCCGTCGGCGATACTGACGGTTACGTAGCTGTTAAAGTCGGTTGACGAGAACAATAGCTCAGTGGGCGTACTGTGCGCGAGGTGTGAAATCGCCGCGGTAACGATATCGCCTCCCCAACTGTCTTCGATGGTCATCGCGATCCCCAGACGAACGCACAAATCTCGAGCTTGACGCAAGCGGGTCATGCCGCCCAGCTTGCTGATTTTTAGATTGACAACATCCATCGCATTGTCAGCGTGGCCTTGCATTACCATACCAAGGCTATTGATGTTTTCGTCCATCACGAACGGGTTGGAGATCCGTTTGCGAATCGAAAGGCACTCGCCGTACGTTTCACAAGGCTGTTCAATGTAGACGTCCAAGTCTTCTACCGCTCGAACGACTCTCGCCGCTTCGTGTTGCAACCAACCTGTGTTGGCATCCGCCACAAGTTTCTCACTGGGTTGCATTTCCGCAGCCACCGCCCGGATTCGCTCGATATCAACGTCAGGATCGCCACCTACCTTAAGTTGGAAACGACGATATCCCTCAGCGCGATAACCGGCCACATTGGACGCCATCGCTTCGGGAGCTTGTTGCGAGATCGCTCGGTACAAGACATAGTCTTCGCCGAAGCGTCCACCCAGCAAGGTACAGCAGGGCTGGTTCGATGCTTTGCCCAAAAGATCCCAGCAGGCCATATCGATTCCCGATTTCACATACGGATGGCCGCGCAAGCACTTGTCCATGTGCAAATTGATTTCGTCCAGGTAGGTCGGGTTCATGCCGATCAATTGCGGACCGAGCTCCGCAACGCCGGCTCGTACTCCTTCGGCATAGGCTGGCAGGTAAAACGGACCCAATGGGCAGACTTCGCCATAGCCGACCAGTCCTGTATCGGTTTCGATTTCGATGACCGTGCTGTCGAAAACTTGTACGCTTTTCCCACCGGACCAATTGTAAGTGCCTTCGTGCAGCGGCAAATCAACTTGGAAAGCACGGATTCGTTTGATTTTCATATGGTTTGTACTGGTCTGTTTTCCAGGTTCGTTTTTTAGGGTGTTCAAATTTTAGTGGGCTTTGCCAGAAGTCCGATTGATTTTAGGCAAAAGGAATTCTGGCGAATCCCACTACGAGCAAAAATGTTGGTCGGTTAGTCTAGCAGACCAACTTGAGATTGCGAATTGCCAAGGCGGCATAAGCCAGAGGCGGTGATTTTTCGCGGAGTTGGAAACGAAAGCCAATATGAGCCCAAAGTGCGAGAGCGCGAGCGAGGGTTTTGAAATCGCAAACCAATGCCTAACGTTGCAGTTTGAGTGAAGGGTACGGACCTGCTTGACTCAAAAGGCCATAAGATGTTATCCCGCGTTACTTGATTCGTTCACCGAATATTTGTTCTATTTGATCGACGATTTTGCTAGGGAAATTGTCCCCGTATCGAACCTCGGCAACAAGAAAACCGTTTTCATCCGCCAGTACGTAGTTGTGACCACTGATTCGCCAATACGGCCCTTGCCATCTGTAAGGCATCGTAGGTGGTTGCTTCTTTCGTAGTTGCACGTCCACCCAAACTCCATTTGGTAATGGTCCAGGTACGACAGTTACATCATCGGAGTATTCGCCATTACCTAATTCGGTATGTAGTCGATATTCACGAGTCGAGCTAGAAATGGTCAATCGAACACCTGATTGCGAATCAATTTTGTATTCGATCGAATTTGCATCAAAAAGTTTCGCCATTCGTTTCTTAACGTCGTCAAGGTCGTCTCGGCGACCCTCATTTTTTTTCCAATCAACGGGGCCATTCCAATTCTTTATCCGCGACTCGCCCTGCATGTTCACATAGACGTGTTTGCGAGAACCGTCATTCGCCGCATACATAATGTTCCATGCACCTTCTGTGCCGTTTCCTTCTCGATTACCGTAGATACCAGCGCCAACGCAATAATAGTTCGCGGCATCGTCAGCAAGTAATTTCTCACCAGCAAGTAGAGCGTCCGAAAGCGGAACGGGTGGACGATGAATGTCGTTCCAGCTGTACAATGAAGAACCAACGGAAACGCAACAAACTGAAATGAGCGAAAGAATGCAGATTGTTTTCATGTTTGTTCCTCAAGCTGGATAACGGCAGCGGTCACCGAGTCCGGAGTCCGGACGATAGATCTTCCATTCCAAAACCACGCGCAAGCCGGAATTCGCGTGCATCGCATTGTTATGTCGCGATTAGTAGTTGTTTGAAAATTGAACGAGTGTTTTTCCGGTGGAAGAATCGAAGCCATGGGCATAAAGGCCAACGGAAGCTGAGCCGAATACGAACACACGCCCATCATCGGTAGGCACCAACGATACCCAAGATTCGTGCCGACCAGTAGCGCCACCCCACCAGCAGCCGCAAGCCTTTGATGCCCAAACGACCTTGCCGCTCTTGCGGTCAAGGCATGCGACATCATGTGAATAACCGACGTCATCGTGTACAGCAACAAAACAATTGTCATCGGTGAACACGCAAGAAATATTGCAGGATAATTCTCCACTATCGGCTCGATCCAACAATTCTTCTGGAATTACAATTGAGTCGTCGCCGTTGCGATAAGTGACAACACGTTCATTTTCTCTCACCGAAGCGTTCACAGGGCATTTGACCCATTTTAGTTCGGATCGGTGATAAGGCTGTTCTTTTGGCTTGCCGGGGTAAATATTGTCTCGTCTGTTGGCACGAGCGTCCAAAACGATCGTTCGCCACCATTCTGGCGCCGATACACGGTTTCGTCCCTCGAAAAAACCAATGAACCAGTTGAGTCTAGCAGCGTCAGGTCGGTAGACCTTTTTACCGTCCTCTTTCGGAACCGTCATGGCGACCCGTTCCCACGCTGATTGGGAAGCAATCGAATCATCTTTGTTGGTGTTCAATTCCACGAGTTCAGTCGCGTCACATGCGTCAAACAAAGAACGGTACAACTCGGCGTATTGGTGCGAATATTTGGCGTTGTCGAATTTCGCAAGAATGCGATCAATTTCATCGGAGTTAGCGGATGTGGAAAACACGAGCGCGAATAGCAGCGAGACGATTAGGTTCATGATTTGATTCCGCTAAGCCAAATAACGTCCGCGTTATCCCAGCGGCCATTAAAGTATGCCGACCAGAAGACGGAGCGAGGTAAAGTAATAAACCCTGAGTATAGCATTGATCGCGACCAGCCAACCAGTCGGGCTTTTCCGCTTGGGATCAACGCATTGATACTCATCATGGCCTCTTTGGCTGAGCGATCTTTCCATTACGGGACCGAGCCCTGGGGACAGGCCAAGTTCGATAGGGCATGCTTTGTACCCTTA
>CAZDBA010000055.1:12132-28076 GCA_964503615.1 uncultured Pirellulaceae bacterium | reverse complement strand
AGAAGCTCTGCAAGAGTTCGTGATCCAAGAATGATTCTGGCTCAAGGTCTTTTGGCTGGGGAATAGGCGCTGTCGTTTGTCCTTCGCTCGAAACCGAATTGTCGGGTTGGCGATTGCCATTGTTTCGTCCGGATTCGAACCGTAGTCGAGAACCTAGCTTAGCTTAGCAAAAACGTTCCGTGGGCCCAAATGAAATGCATCGTAACGATCACCACGATGTTCCAACCAATAAAAAACGCTTTGACAAACCACGATGGATACTTGTCGGGGCCCAAAAATGCATCGGCCAAAAAGAACACTCCGCCCGCCGACATAAACACGCCAACGTAGGCTCCTTTGAAAAAGGTGAATGCGATCGCCGATTCTGCGAACATCAAACAAGCCAACAGAACTTTCGACTTGAACACACCGATCAGAACTGCCGTCGACTTTCGTCCGGCCGCTGCGTCTTGGTCTACATCCATCAGTTGGCCGAATAGATGACTTTGCATTGCAAACAGAACGCCGAATAGAATTGCGGCCAGATGCAATTGGGGAACGCGGCAAAGCCAACTAGCCAACACAAACATCAGTGCGTATCCAGCTTGGTTCAGCAAATCCAACACCGCGATTTTTTTAAAGCCCAGCGTGTTGTAGGTCGCGTTTGTGGCGACCATCAGCAACAGAATCAACAACATCCTCGGCCCGGCAAGCCACACAAACAGGAACGCGAACGGAATTTGAACGGCGGCAATAGTCCAAGGCAGTCGATTTCGCATCGTTTCATCCGGCCTCGCTCCAAACAACCAGCTGTCTTTGCGCGGGTTCAGTTGGTCGGTCTCCCAGTCACCGATGTCGTTCCAGCCGTAGAGCATCAAGGAAAGCGGAAAACAAACATAGATTCCCCCTAACCAAAATGGGAGCGAGCCAAACATGTTGCGCTCCGCAAACGGCAGTAGATAGAACCAGACGTGCGTTGGCCAAAAACCCGGGCGGGAGATTTTGATAATATCCAGCAGCTGATTCAACATTCGACTCCTCGGAGATGATTGCACCCGAAAGAACACGAATGACAGGCTAAGTTTAACGTGTAGGTGCTTTTCTTGGGACATTACCAAGGGCAGAACAAAAAAATCCTGAACCGTTGCCGGAATTATGGGAAAATGATAGTTGGCGGGTGACATCGGGATAGAAAGCAAAGTTTAGCGTAATTGGAGACACTTTTGGCAAAGGCGTTCACACCCACTGAAATCGGTGAGTTGTTCGGCGCGCACGGAGCGACTCTGGAACATTACGCTGCCGAGTGGACTTGCCTGGGTGCAGACTGCGTTCAGGAGGCGTTTATTGCATTGGCCAAACTGGACGATCGACCGGACCGTCCGATCGCTTGGCTGTACAGCGTAGTGCGGAACAAGGCTCAAAATGCACTTCGCTCTGCGAAACGTCGCGCCAATCATGAACGCTTGGCGAGTTTGTTGATCGAGAGCTCGCCCACCCGCTCGCTTGATAGGCAGTTGGAAAAAGCGGAGCTCGAAAAAGCGCTCAACGAGCTTTCTGACTACCAGCGAGAGTTAGTCGTGTTGCGCATCTGGAGCCAGATGAAATGGCACGACATTGCAGAAGTCACTGAAACAAGTAAAAGCAAAGCCCAGCGAAACTATGTGGCGGCTTTGCAACGACTAAAGGAGATACTGGATCCATGTCCGAACCGTTCGAATTGCCAGACGAACTAGGCGCTCTGGAGCAACAACTGTCCCAGACGCGACCGACAAGTCAAGTGCTGAACCGAGACGAAGTGCTGTACCGTGCGGGGTACGAGGCAGCGCGTTCCGAATTGCTTCCAGCTCCCGACAACGCCGACAACGCCTCTACACCAAAATCGGTTGGTCGTATCTGGATGATTACTACGGGCGCGTTTGCAACACTTTCGGCCGCACTGGCGCTGATGTTGCTCTCGCCTTTGGCTGAAAGTCCATCACAGCAGCCACCGATCGCACAATCGTCCGCTGGGCTCCTTTCAGATGTCGAAGTTAAAAGCTCTGAGCACGAACAGCCTGGAAGCGAATCGGCAAGTCAACCACCTGTAGCCCCCGTGCTCCAATCATACCGCAACAAACTGCCAGCCGTTTGGACGGCGAATCAATCACCGTTTCGACTTGGTCAACGCGCCGACATTTATGATTGGTCAAAATTCGCGGTAAATCGTTCGAGGAGCTCGGGGCCAACACGCGACACAAGCAATCGGGCTTTGCTCAATGAGTTATTGAACGAGTCACGAGCGGTCAAACGCTACACACCACGCATCGAAGAGAACAAGCAACCGTTGCAAGGAGAAAATTCATGATTCGATTACGCTTATGCAAGTTGTTGTTTTGCAGGCCCAAGTCGGTTGGATTGCTGGCCTGTTTGCTGGCTGGGCTGGGAGGGGGCCTACCGTCAGAGGCAAAACCGCCACAGCTCACGATCACCGAAGAAGAAACACCAGAAGGAAATTTGACCATCTACAACATGACAGTCACTCCTGCAGCCGAGCCAGTCCCCGCACTTAAACATCGCCTGTTGGTAATGCCCCATGAAACGAAACCGGGCAATTTTGTGACTTACTATTTGCGATCTATGGGGGAGAACACGCACAAAGGATACCTCGATCTTTTGGACGAGTTGTTTGGCGAAGATGAAAATGAACCCTGGGACACGTCCTTGCAAGAAAGCGATATGGACAAACTAAAACGGTTCGCCGACTCCTTCCAAACCTTTATCAACGACCATATGGCAAGGGCAACGCTAAGTCGTGATTTGGATTGGGGTGTCGAGGAAGAGGATCTGCGTGGCCTGGAAACATTTAGTTTTCTATTGCCCAGCGTTCAAGGAACAAGATCAATCTCTCGTATGTTGGCGTTGAGTGCCCGATACGCGATTGCAGAAGGCCGGTATGAGGATGCAATCGAAATTCTGAAAATGAATTTAAAACTGGCCAGATCGGTGGCTGAAATGAAGTTCCTTGTAGCCGATCTGGTTGCAATAGCAGAGGTTCGAATTGGAAACAAAATGTTAGCCGAGTTGATCGCCGGCAAAGATTCACCCAACCTTTATTGGGCACTGGCGGAAATCCCCAGTCCCTGCATTGAGATCCGAGACTCGATGCGACTGGAAATGTCTGCGGCGCTTCGAATGTTCCCAGCTCTTGAAGATGCGGAAACTGCTGAACGCTCCAAAGAGCAGTGGAACGCAGTCTACGGTGAAATCTTCAAAAGCATTTCCCAATCTTTCGGATATTTGGGAGTGCAGTATAGTCCTGTGGCTCCAAGTAGCTTGGGAGTGGGATTGGGTTTGATTGGATATTCCGCAGCTAAGGACCGTTTGGTTGAAGGCGGGATGAGCCGTGACGTTGTCGAAGAGATGGCAGTTGGACAAGTAATGCTGATCGATGCTCGTCGCCAAATTCTTATAGTTACCAACGAATGTGAAAAAAGTCTCTATGTGCCGTTCCAGGATTCCCGATCGTTTGAAGACGAGCTTGACAAGTCTCTCCGAGCTGCCGGTTTTAGCAATCCAGGCTTGGGGCTCGCCGGAATGCTTCTTCCGGCCTTCGATTCCGTTCGAATAGCCGCACTTTCCTCGGAAGCTGAAATAAGAGGCCTACAAACAGTCGAAGCGGTTCGTATGCATCTTGCTGAGACGGGAGAGCTTCCCAAAACGATCAATGATATCAAGATCGTACCCGTTCCGTTGAACCCGTTTACCGGTCAAAAGTTCGTCTATTGGTTGGATGGTGATACAGCGGTAATCGATTTGCCACGTTCACGTTCAGGTGGAACATATCGTCCAATGCGGATCAAGATTCAAGTCGCCAAGTAAACAGACACTTCTATTAGGAGCTTTACGTACATGTTCAACTTTCGAAATACCGTTAGATGCGCTGGTTCTTTGTTACTGCTGGCTTGTTTCCTGACGAATCAGGTCAAAGGTCAATCACTGGCAACGTTTTTTGAATCTCAAATCACTGATGACGTGGTTGCGGTTGGCTTTGTCGATCTTACGAAGACCAATTTGGTAGGGCTTAAGGACGGGCTCGAAAGCAAGGGCATCGAGCCCGATCTGAGTTCGGAGATCGAGCAGGCGTTTTCGCAAGCCGCAGACGCTCAACAGCAAATTCAGAATCTGCGACAGATGGGGCTATCGCGAATCTATGCCTTGTTTCGCACAAGTGATATCAATACGGGTGACCCCTTGTTCGTCGTTCCAGTCGATGAAGGGAACGACCCCAAACTCGTACTGGGGCTCTTCGAAGCAGCTTTTAGAGATCGACACACATTCGACTCCAAAATAGTAGATGACAAAATCTATCTCGCCCACGGAAAGTCGCGGCTGGATCAGATTTTGGCTCAACAGCCGGACGACGAACGAGATTTCAGCTCAGCATTCGAGGCGATCGAGGAAGCAAGCGCTGCGTTGGTGATTTTCGGAGATTCGGACACTCGCAGAGTGATTCGCGAACTGTTGCCTCGTTTTCAAGTTCCAGCAAACCTCCTGTTTCCAGGTCGTGATAATTTGCCTGAGTTTCCTGAGATCGAGGGACGTTTAATTGCGGACGATTTAAATTGGATGGCAATACGAATGGTTGCATCCGAGCAGGCTGAAGTGCAGGTTGAGATCGATTTGGAAAACGAAGCCTCTGCCGCCACGCTCAATAAATTTCTCTCAGGCACATTGGATGGCCTGTTGGGCGCTGACGTAACTCTTTCCCAAGAATTAAAAGAGAGTTTGGCAAATCACCTGCGACCGCAGCTGGAAGGTCGTCGCAATCGAATCGAATTGAGTCTGCAGCAAATTGATAATCTTGCACTGCTGCTCACACCAAGCGTTAAAGAATACAGTAACAAAGCAAAAAGAACCCACGAATCCAATAAACTTAAAATGATGGCGCTGGCGATGCACAACTATGAATCCGCACACGGCCATTTCCCCGATCCGCTGGGGACTTTGGAAAATGGACAGCCCGGATTGAGTTGGCGTGTGCATATCTTGCCTTACATCGAAGAGTTTGAGCTTTACAACAAATTCAATCTGGACGAACCGTGGAATAGCGAAGCCAATCTCGCTCTAGTCGAACAAATGCCATTGGTTTACGAATCTCCCTTGCTGAAAAAGTTAGAAAAAGGAAAGACTGTTTATCAGTTACCGTTTTCGGCAACGGCTGCATTTCGACCAGGTGCCGAAAATCCGTTACGTTTTCGAGACGTTATTGATGGGGCAAGTAATACGCTGATGATCGTGGCGACTGAGGCCGATCAAGCAGCTATCTGGACCAAGCCCCAGGATTGGAACGTGGACGATACCGATCCGTGGAAAGGATTGAGGTTGGACGAGAACCAGTTTCGCGCGGCCTTGATGGATGGATCGGTACGACGGATTTCCAAGAAAATAGGAACAGACATGCTGAAAGCGTTAATTACTCCGAACGGCGGGGAAGTGATTGATTTAGACTCTCCAGAGGATAAGGAACGATAGCGTGATAGGGTCTTTATAGGTAACCCGCAGCGTAAGCAAGGACACCCGAGCTGCTAACGTGGCTAACGCGTTGGGTTTCCAATTGCGTTTCGAAAGTTCAACATGTTGACAAGAACCATCATTTTGAAAACCAGAACTGAATTACTGAAGGTTGGCTCCTTCGATGCAGTAAGCTTTGAATGGACCATCCCTTATCTTGTAAGAATCTTCTCTATGCCATCCATGAAAAACTGTAGTTGCAAAATTGCCGAGACCCGTTTGCCATCTGCAGACTTTATCGCAGTCTCCGCAATTATCTGCTTTTGCATCATGATCTTTTCGCGATAGCCTTTTGTTTTCGATGCATTGAATTCATAGCGAAACGCTCACGGCAATGCTTCGCGTTTATTAGCGTCATTTCATGACCGCCTGTTTGTCATGTCCGGCTTCAATGCCCAGCTACATCGCTTTGTGGGTTCTGGAAAGCATTTCCATTTGGATAAGGGATTTCTGTAAGCCCCATGAGCGATTGGCGTGAAGAGGGCGTTTGGTCAGGCGACTCTGGGTCATAAGGAATTGACAGTGCGAAAGTCGCTCCTTTGCCAATGCCCTCGCTGGTCGCGATTAGCGATCCGCCCAATTCCCTTGCAAAGTTGGCTCCACTGTGCAATCCAAATCCATGACCATTCTTCTTGGTCGTAAATCCGTGATTAAACAAGTTGGTCAGGTTCTCGGGTGAGATCCCAATGCCATTGTCTTTGACTGAGATCGTCACCATACCGGGTTCATTCTGATCGACACTTACTACCAGTTTCTTGTCATTGTTCTCGACTGTCTTCATTGCCTGTTTGGCATTCCGGACCAAGTTAACCAGAATCTGCATGACACGATGCTTGTCGAGCGGGACGATCAAGCCCGGCTTAAATTCACGTATCAATTTGATTTTGTGCCGCTCAAGTGAACTACTGCTCATTCGTATCGCGTCTTCAACGACTTCAGCTAAGTCAACATTTTCGATCACAAGATTAGCAGTTGCGTACTCCTGCTGCATCGATACGACCACCTTGATGTGCTCCAAATGCCGCTTGGTCGATTCGAGTTCCTCAAGAACACACCCTTGTTCTTTGCTGATTTCTTCAGCGATTAACCCCAGGTACTCCGGGATGCGTTTACCTTTTTCATCTTCGCAAAGGTAATTTTCAACCTCCGCATTCTCGGCAAGCATCGTTGCTACTTTTGCAAGGTTTTTGAGCTTCATGCGTCGAGTAATTTCATCCGCCTGCGAGATGGAAACGTTGATGCTGTTCAATACGTTTCCAACATTGTGCAAAATATTGGTGGCGATTTCGGCCATACCCGCTTGGCGTGATGCGACAACGAGTTCTTGGTTTGTCTCTTCCAACTCGGCTTCAACCTGCTTTTGTAGCGTGATGTCCTTGTTGATTCCGAAGGTACCTACAACCTGATTTTTCTCGTCAATCAGAGGCATCTTGGACATCAGCGTCCACGTGACCTCGCCATTTGGCTTGACGCCCGACTCGGTTTTTCCGGAGATCGGTTGGCGTGTGCGAATAATCTCTTGCTCGGTTTCATAAAATTCCGATGCGCTTTCGGCGCCCCAAAAATCAAAATCGCTTTTGCCTACGGCTTCTTCCATCGATTCGATTTCAAGTTTCTCCAGCATCGAATCGCTGATGCGGATGAAGCGAGACTCGAGATCTTTAAAGTAGATCAGGTCTGGACTGTTACGCATCAGGTTGTTGATCATCGTCCTGTCAAACTCGGACTCTTCCAGAATTGACTCGACTGAGAACACATAGGCAAAACCTAAAGAATCACCGTTGTCATCCAGGATAAGAGTGCAACGGAAACTCAGCATTCCAGCATTTCCGTCAACGTCAACGGGGACTTCTTTTTGAAAAGTCATCGCTTCGCGTGTTGGAGGCTTGGTCATTGCGGCAGCAAACAGCGCACGCAAACTTGGCTTCGCACCTAGATCTTCCAGTTTGGTCCCAATCGGTTTCTCGGTATCGTTGCAATCCAGCCACCCCAGGCATTGCGGATTCACTTTGGTTATACGATTGTCCGCATCGGTAAAGAGAATGCACCGACGAGAAGTTTGAATGAACTGCTCAGCGAATTGTTGAGAATTTTGCATAGCGGGAGCGATCGCCGAATAAACTTAGTGACTAACGACACATTTTCTTCAATGAGCTTTTCGATTGCGCCCCAACTTTTCTCCGAATCTCTTTTCCCTTTATCGCATAAATAAAGGTAGGAACAGATCGGATTTTGTATTCGGAAGCGAGGCTTCGCTGCGATGAACAGTTGACCATCTTTGTACGAATTCCATCAGATTTGAGACCAGCGACCGCTGATTTAAGTGCAGGTGAGCAAGACGGTCATGAGTTGGAGTAAAAGTACATCAGCGTCCCACGTTTGGAACTACTACTCGAATCTTCTTGGCCGTTGAACATAAAGGCCCCTGCAACTGGGATCGCAAAGGCGCAAAAGCAGATAACGGCCATCAGGACAGGTTTCGACATTGGATCTTCGTCTTTTTCAGTAGATTTGGAGTTGTAACTGTGCAACTTTTAAAAGCTAGGTTTGAGTTAAGTCGCGTCAAATCAATTTTCGCTATTAGTTTTAGAAACGCCGTTCGTTGACACATGAAAACTTGAAAATTAGAATCTCGTCCCTTGCCACGAACCCAAACTCTCGGAGAAACCATGTCAGATGGTACCAGCGGACAAATTGACAATGTGATGCAGGAGGAGCGGCTTTTCCCGCCCTCTGCCGAATTTTCCGCAAAAGCAGGCATATCGTCGATGGAGCAGTATCAGCTGATGTACGATGCGGCCAAAGATGATCCCGATACATTTTGGGGAGAAGTTGCTCGCGATGAACTGCATTGGTTCGAGCCGTTTGAGACCGTTCACGAGATGAACGGCAACGTGGCTCAGTGGTTTGTGGGCGGCAAGACCAACGTTTCCTACAACTGCCTGGACGCCAACATTGCGGCGGGCAACGGCGATCGCAAAGCGATTATTTGGGAAGGCGAACCGGGCGACCAGCGAACGTTAACCTATTCAGAACTGCACTACGAAGTTTGCAAGTTCGCCAACGTTCTTAAAGGATTGGGTTGTACAAAGGGTGATGTCGTTTCGATCTACATGCCGATGACTCCTGAACTCGCGATTGCCATGCTGGCCTGTGCGAGAGTTGGTGCGGTCCATTCAGTGATCTTTGCTGGGTTTTCAGCCGAAGCGATCGCCGACCGGAACAATGACGCCAATGCAAAATTCCAACTGACCAGTGACGGCTTGCACCGTCGAGGAAAAACGATTCCGCTCAAGCAGACGGTGGACGAAGCGCTCAAGAAATCTCCGACAGTAGAAAAGTGTATCGTGCTGCAGCGTGTTGAGAACTCGATCGAAATGACCGAGGGACGCGATTTCTGGTGGCATGAATTGGTTGAACAAGCGTCCGAAGATTGTCCCGCTGAACCGCTCGACAGCGAAACTGACTTGTTCATTCTTTATACCAGTGGATCCACGGGCAAACCCAAGGGGATCTTGCACACCACGGCCGGCTACAACCTTTGGGCCAAGAAGACTTTCCAATGGGTCTTTGACTGGAAGGCAGAAGACGTCTATTGGTGTACCGCCGATTGCGGCTGGATTACCGGGCACAGCTATATCGTCTACGGACCGATGGCCAATGGTGCCACAGTGCTTATGTACGAGGGCGCCCCGAATCACCCGGCTCCCAATCGTTTCTGGGACATCGTAGAACGCCACAAGGTTACGATCCTGTACACCGCTCCAACCGCAATCCGCGCTTTTGTAAAATGGGGCGAGGAACATGTGGACATGCACGATTTGAGCTCGCTGCGTCTGCTAGGAACTGTCGGTGAAGGGATCAACCCGGAGACATGGGTTTGGTACCACGAGAAAATCGGCGGTGAGAAATGTCCGATCGTTGATACCTGGTGGCAAACCGAAACGGGAGGGATCATGATGAGCCCTATTCCGGGCGCGACTGCTACTAAACCGGGTAGCTGTACAAAACCACTACCAGGAATCGTCCCTTCGATCGTCGATGAGACTTTGACAGCAGTTGGCGAGAACCAAGGTGGCATGTTGTGCATTGCAAAGCCTTGGCCAGGTATGTTGCGTGGTATCTGGGGAGACAAAGAGCGATTCAACGATCAGTATTGGTCGACGGTGCCCGGTAGTTATCTGACAGGTGACAACGCCCGACTTGATTCAGATGGTTATTATTGGATCATGGGCCGCATCGACGACGTGATCAACGTTTCTGGTCATCGTTTGAGTACGATCGAAGTCGAATCGGCGATGGTGTCACATCCGGCGGTTGCCGAAGCGGCCGCAGTGGGCCGTCCCCACGACCTGAAAGGGCAGGCGATCTGTGTTTTCATTACCGTGACTGACGCCGAGCCCAGTGAAGAGCTGCGTGATGAATTGCGATTGCACGTGCGAAAAGAGATCGGCGCGCTCGCGGTACCGGATGACATTCGGTTTTGCGAAGGAGTGCCAAAGACGCGTAGCGGCAAAATCATGCGACGCTTGCTGAGAGATATCGCGGCGGGGAAAGAAGCCTCTGGTGACACAAGCACGCTGGAAGATTTTTCGGTGCTTGCAAAACTTCGCAACGACGACGATGCCTGAGCCGAGGCATCGCCAAATCACGTAGCATGGTTAATTCTGCAGGGCTGCTTCCTTGCTAACGCGTCGGGTTTCCAGTTGCAGGTGCCAGCTCGCGAATGTAGATATTTCGGAACTCGCATCCGTGGCTTTCTGATTGCAGAGAAATCGTTCCACCTGATAGTTGCAGATCTCCGGACTCAGGGATCAGCGCTTTTGATAACCTGTCTCGTTTGTCCAGTTGTGGTTTCGAGTACTCGAACACGGTTTCGCCTTCGACACGATGCCGAATAACATCGTTACCTCTAACTTCGATTTCGCACCGCACCCACCCTTCTCCATCGTAGGTCTGTGACGTAGATCGTTGGCAATGCGCCTTGTGAAGCTTGCCATTCCACACGACGTTGGTACCTGGCGTGCACAAATTCAACGTAGAACGGTGTTCGCCATCGCTATTGCCACCCAATAATTGAACCTCGATCGAGATGGGAAAATCTTGATCGATTGTCATCGTTTCGGGTGTTTGGCCATGGATCATAATTCCGCTGTTTCGCAAAGCCCAACCAGGACCTCCCTCTGCTTGCTGGCCGACGAACCGATATTCCATCCGCATGATGTAATGGGAATAAGGCGTGTTGTAAAACAAATGGCCGAACCGATTTTCAAAAGGGCCTTCGTATTGATCATAGCTAACTTTCAAAACACCATCTTCAACCCGAAACGTGTTCGCGTAGTTTTCACCAACCTCGTAGCCTCTGATTTTTGGCGTCCAGCCCTCGAGATCTTTTCCGTTAAACATCGACACCCAGCCGTTGTTTTCCCGTTCAGAATCCTGCCCGCAAGCGATATTGCAAAGGTCAAAATACGAGAGCATAAAAATTGCGAACGCAATCAAAGCGAAGAACTTTTTCATCAGAACAGATCAGCCAAAGACAAAGGGGAGAAAGTTATTGGCCAATGATGATTACTTAAAGGCGAGAATTCAAGATGAGGCAAGAACTACGGCGAATCTACTCACGGTAGTCGTCAATATTAAAGGTGTCGGGGCCCTCGAATCCATTGTCCTCAGCTAGAGCATTGTTGTCATACAACCAAGCCTCGCACACATCTCGATCGGTAACGGGCCAAGCTTGCTCGCCCAGCAATGCAAAGGGCACCTGCCCCCTTCCGGAAACCAACACGGCGTCCTTTTTGCCACATTGCGATAGCGCCCATTGGATCGCCTTGAAACGATTTGGGATAATCTGGGGGCGAGCCGCTTTTTGAAAGCCGTCGACAACCTGATGAATCGGTTCGTAGTCGACCGCTTGCACGCATTCACTACGCGTCAATATGGAAACATCGGCCGCCCGCTCGGCGACTTGCCCCATTTGCTTACGATGCAACTGGGATTGGTTATCACAGGTTGAGACAACACACCAGATTTTGCCTTCGACCACACTGCGTATTGTTTGCAAGGCAGTGGCAAGCTGACTGGGCGTATGAGCTGAATCGATCCACAGCCCAAAATCCTGACCACATTCGACTCGCTCCATTCGCCCAGGTACATACGAAACTTTCTCCAAGCCACGCGCGATCGTTGGCAAGTCGATTCCCATGCCCAATGCGACCGCAGTGGCAGTCAAACAATTGTAGATATGGTGTTTCCCGATCATCGTTGTCCGAACCGGAACCGTTTGATTACCCGCCTGGATTGCGAACGTCTGCTCGCCTGGGAATCGGTCGATCATTTTGGCTTTAATCTCCGCCGCCTGATGAATACCGATCGTTAACGCAGGCACTTCGATTTCGTCCAACAGTTTATAGGTCGTCGGATCGTCCGCATTGAGAACCGCAAGCCCGTTTGGCTTGAGATACTCCAACATCCGCATCTTTACTCGATGGTAGTTTTCAGGAGTCGTATGGTGAGTCAAATGATCGCGGCGAATATTGGTGAGTACGGCAACATCCAATTCGATTCCGTTAAAAGCATGTTGGGCCAGCGATTCGTTAGGCGCTTCGACGATTGCATGAGTGCAGTCGTTCATTACCATCTTTGCCATCATCGAGGCGAGCGAGGGCGAGTTCAAAGACTCAGGTGAGTTCGTATCTACGTATTCGTTCCAGCCCGTTTGAATTGAACTGGCAAGTCCCACAGAAATACCTGCCTCACGCAGCACGCTGTGAATCAAATGCGAGGTAACCGTCTTGCCATCTGTTCCCGAGACACCAATCGTTGCGGCTTGGCGGGAAGGGTGGCCAGCAAGGGCTTGGCAGATCGTGCCGTACGCGATTCGAGAATCGTCAACAATGCACTGGGGACGGTCAATCGCGAGGAGCCTTTCGGTCAAGATCGCAGTGGCACCGCGCTTAATGGCCTGTTCTGCAAAGTCGTGTCCGTCGTTTTCGGCGTCGACGATGGCAACGTACAAATCGTCTTGCTCGACTTCTTTCCAACTTCCACAACAGGATCGAACCTGAAACGGTTTTCCACCAATAAACTTGGATTGCGGCAGCAGCGATTTAAGAGAAATCCCCTGAGGGGTAAAATCACCAAGATCACACGCAGAATTCGCTAGCGGCTGGTCGCTCATTCAGGCCTCCTTGCCCGGTCGAGTCATTAACGACACCTCTAGTCGCTCCTTCTTGAGCGACTGTGTTGGCTTCCTTGCCAACGGAAGATGATTCTCTTCATCACAGCTTATCCGTCAATACGAATCGAACGAATTGTGCTCAGCCAGAACTGTTTTCAAGTTTGCTATAGCCTATGCTTTCATTTTTCGACATGATATTGCATTAAGGAAACCACTGTAATATCCGCCCAATCAGACACGTAGCGTTAAGTGCATGGCAGACGAAGATTTTGACGCCGAATCGCTGGCAACCTATCTCCACTTGACACCGGACCAGGTTCGCAAGATGGCGAATCGTGGCAAGCTCCCTGGACGAAGAATTAACGATCGCTGGAGATTTTCCCGCGCTGAAATCCACCACTGGTTCGAAGATCGAATCGGGCTCTCCGACGAAACCGAATTGAAACAGGTTGAGCAAGTTCTCGATGTCGATGCAAAGCGGCAGCAGACGCCCGATCTGAGCATTTCAGGGCTGTTGGAACCGGAACTGATTCAAGCCCCTCTGTTGGCTCGAACCAAATCCAGTGTGATCGAAAATATGTCCGAGTTGGCGGCCAACGCAGGTCGACTGTGGGATCCCGTCAAAATGAAAGAGGCGATCCGGGCTCGGGAACAATTACATCCTACCGCTTTGGAAAATGGGGTCGCACTGCTCCACCCGCGTCGTCCGATGCCAAGTGTCATGGAAGATTCGTTTCTTGCTCTGGGAATAACAACTTCGGGAATTCCATTCGGTGGACCGCGCGGAACCCTAACGGACGTCTTCTTTTTGATCTGTTCTCGCGACGAGGCAAGTCACTTGAGGATCTTGGCACGACTCAGTCGACTGGTTGGCCAGACAACGTTACTTGATAAAATTAGAGAGACGGAAAACAGCGTAGAGATTCGAACTTGTATCGCAGAAGCAGAGGAACTGTTGCGATAAAGTTTGACCAACGAAACTTGGAGAAACGATAATGAGTATCGACAATTTAAGAGTTCTCGTAACCGGTCAGTATTGGCACTCCGATTTTTCAGGATTGTTATCGTCCAACAGTTCGGCAACGGTCACTCTTTTTCCGGTCGACAAGATCACTACGCTCACCGGAGAGCAAGAGTACGATCTGATCGTCATCACGCAAGCGCGAAGAGACACTGTTGCCAAGGAATCAGTTGACCATCTTCAATCGGTCTATCCCAACACAGCCACCGTTGCTTTGCTGGGCAGTTGGTGCGAAGGCGAAGCGCGTAGTGGCGAGCCATGGCCGGGAGTGCCCCGTATATACTGGCATCAGTGGCAGGGCGAATTCGATCGTTTTGTATCTGCTTTGTCGCACAACAAGATCCATGAATGGCAGCTTCCTAAAACAGCCACAGCCGCGGACCGAATCGCCACGATTGAGGAGGCAACGTTCGCAGGTCAACCGTTTAAAGGACTGATTGGTGTTTCTGCTTGGACCGATATGCAATACGAGATGATTTCAGACTCGCTAAGCGCATTTGGTATCCAGACATGCTGGATCGAAAGAACGACCTGGGACGGTGAAGCCAAGTCACTGATCAACTTGATCATTCTTGATGACGATTCGCTCTCCAGTAATTTGGAGAATCGAATCCGCTGGCTATTTTCGACTTTGGGTCAGCGCCCCCTTGTTCTAACGCTCAGCTTTCCTCGAGCTGACGAAGTGCAAGATCTAACGAAGATGGGTGTGGGCGCGATCATCTCAAAGCCATTTAAACTTGTCGAACTCAAACAGGCGATCCTCAAAGCATCGGGAATCAGCCAAGAACTCGAAATCGGCGGTTAGCGGTTCCCAGTGCTAGAGCTCCAATTGGAGAAACACCTTGCAAGGCATGGATATCACAGAGAATTGCTCGAGGGCATGTTAGCTATTTGCAGTAGCTCGTGTTGACCTGCCGGCTTGCCCCTACCGGCTCGCCGTACCGGCTTATCCGCCCTTTCTCGACCTCGCAACCTCGCACTGACGTTGATTTTCAGCTTTTTGATGAGTGTTTGTTTCGACTTGTCTCAACGAGATAGAAGCGAATCTGAAAGATGGTTACACAAAACAGCTAATTTTCTTGAGGCGGGCCAGAAAGAAGGATAGCATATTGGAGTGATATTTTCAGATGACTTTCTTTATAGGAGCAGTGATGAGACTATTTAAGTTCATGATGGCAGCAATGTTTATCGGTCTGTCTTTTAGTGCGACGAGCGTTGTTGGTCAGGTTGCGGTGCCACTTGGAGACTGGTCAGAGGAGGGGGCTGGTAGTATCACTGGTTCTGGTGACACGTTTACAGCGTTTCCAGTTGACGCGGGGATTCTGGATGATGGCGACAACTTCGCTGTGCGAAATGCGGCGAGGCACCGTGTCTATCAAGGATTGGGAGACCTCCCTTTTACTGAGGAAGGTGACACGATTGAAGTTAGTTTTGACGTTACCGTTTTTGGTGACAATCCTGCTGTAAACAATGATCGCGACTTTCGCATGTCGCTCTTGGACACCAGTACGAACCAAGGTTTTTTAGTGGTCTCATTTGACATTGGTCCTCGATCTGGAACTTACACACAGGCCCGTTTTGTTGACAACATCGATGGAGAAACCGGCGACCCATTCGGTGGTCAATTTCTCAACGCGATTAACGCCAGTGGCACGATTACTTCAACGGCCGTGGCTCCAATGGTAAGTAACGGGGCGACTGAAATGGGACTGGTTGACGACAACGTCCTCTCCTTTAACGTTGTTTTCACTCGTAACGCGGGTGATTCGTTTACAACTGTGTTGAATGTTACCGAAGCAGATGGTGACGTGGTTTATCCAGAGCAAACCGCTACCTACGACCCAGTCAATCCGACTGTTGGTGACACTTCGGTGGCTAATATTGCGATTAACAGTTTCGACACGATTGTCTTTGGTCTTTTCCGTGATAACGCTCTCGATCCAAATGTAGAGGGTTTCTACACCGTCTCTAACCTTGAGATTCTTGCGGATATCAACGTTTTGCTTGGCGATGTAAATCAGGACGGGGACGTGGACTTCGCTGACATTTCTCCCTTCATTGGCCTCCTTACTAATAGCCAATTCCAAGCCGAGGCAGATACCAATGAAGACGGGGAAGTCAACTTCTCTGACATCGCGTCCTTTATTGCTTTGCTCGCCGGTTAGTCGAATATACGTACGTTTTCCGGATTCTACGTTTTCCGGATTTTACGTT
>CAZDBA010000055.1:1376-12032 GCA_964503615.1 uncultured Pirellulaceae bacterium | reverse complement strand
TCCGGATTTTACGTTCTCCGGATTTTTGAGGCTTGTTCGGCGAGGTATTCAAACACAGAGGCACGGAGGTCACAGAGAACTGTTTAGAAGTTTCTCTGTGTCCTCTGTGCCTCTGTTTTTTTCCTTCGTACCCTTTTCGGTTAATTGGACTCAGTTAAATACTGTGCCAACTTGGAAAGAGTTTCTTCTGAATCAAGTTCCGCTTTGCCGAACCCAGCAACCGCACCATGGGCAACCGCTTCGTCCTGAGTTTCCTGAAAGTTCGAGACGATCATCACCGGTACATCGGCCGTCGAAGGCGATTTTTTCAACGACGCCAGTATCTCCATCCCGGGCGTTCCGTCGGCATCTAAAAGCCGGTTGACCAGCACAAGGTCATAAGTCGTCTTTGATGCGGCTTGGATCGCTTCGTCGTGAGAGTGGCTGCGATGAACCTCAACCTGGAAGTTCTTTTTAAGTAGATCCGAGATGCGCGAATTGTCGGCATTGCATTGTCCGACATCGAGAACTTTGCGAGTCAAGTTAGCTCCAGTTTTTAGAATTAGTCAATCGATCGTTTGATTTAGGCACATTCTATCTGAGCTCAAACAATCACGCACGGGGACCTTTTAACGGGGGCGAGAAGGGTGATGGACGCAACAATGCGCTCCCTGCCTTTGCGTAAGGCCTTTTTCAGCCATGACATTAACGATGTTCTTCCTGAATAGCTTTTCTGAATTGCCTAACCGGAACGGCGTAATCGGTTTGGTCGTTACCAGTATCTTGAGCCTCACACTCGGCGTATATCGATAAGCTTTACCAATCTTGCAGGAAGTGCTTGCAGTTTGACGATAGCACTTCTGTAAGCTCTCAGATTAAGGATCATTTATGAACGTCGACGACGCACCCAAAGAAGACTTTGCCAACCATGAAGTTATGGATCTCAAAAAGGCAGCTAGAAAGACTTCAACGTCGAATCTCCAAACACCTCTCGAAACCTACCTTAGAGAGATCAACGAAACCGCATTGTTGAACGCAGATGAAGAGAAAGAGCTTGCTAGGGCGATTGCCAAAGGCGACGTTCGAGCTCGCGACCGGATGGTCCGTGCCAACTTGAGGCTGGTCGTGAACATCGCTCGGGGCTACTCAGGCAAGGGGTTGGGACTGCAGGATTTAATCGAAGAAGGAAACCTCGGGCTGTTGCGAGCCGTTGAAGGTTTTGATCCAACCATGGGTACCCGGTTCAGTACCTATGCCAGTTACTGGATCAAGCAATCGATCAAACGAGCTTTGATCAATAGTGCCAAAACGATTCGAATTCCTGCATATATGGTTGAATTACTGAACAAGTGGCGACGAGCCACCGTTCGTTTGACCGACGAATTGCGCAGGGTCCCAACTCCCGAAGAGATCGCAAGACTGCTGGGGTTGCCGAAACGGAAGCTTCCCATCATCAAAAAAGCGATTCAGATTTACAATTCGACACCGCAAACTGAACAGGCCGATTCCGGCTGGTCGCTTGGCGAGATGGTCATGGATGATCGAGTCCGTACGCCTGACGACACGATGTTGGAAAACGATGTGATGGAAAAAGTCCTTGAGATGATGGAAGGACTCGAAGAGCGTGAGCAAAAGGTGCTTAAGTATCGCTTTGGTTTGGAGAACAACGAGCCACATACGTTGAAAGAGATCGGCGAACGGTTGGGGCTGACACGTGAGCGAGTTCGTCAGATAGAAACTGAGGCACTCAAAAAGTTAGGTGATGGGTTGCGTGACCCTCACGACATGGAAATTTTGATGCCGTTCTAGATCGTCCCGCTCTCTAGAATTTCAAAACTTTCCAGTACTCGTTTCCCAGACTTGCCAAAGCTCGGTAGTCCTTTGGCAAAAACGCTTCGCAGTTGGCTTAAGGTTTGTTCGTTCCATCAAACTAACCAACTCCAGTAGCGCGAAGGGGAACGCAGGCAGAATCACTGCCCGCCGGACCAGGACGGCGGGCAGCGCGCTCACAACAAAAAAACGGCAGGCGAATTGAGTGCAATGCACACTTTCGCCCACCGAATAATAGTTTCCTCGCAAACGCGTCGGGTTTCCTTAGCGACGCTTTTTTCTACCTGTTTTCCAATCGAGGATCTTCTTCCAGCCAGCGCCTGGTGTTGGAGTCGCGTATTCGTCGGGTCCGATAGGTTTGACAGGAGGATTGTCTTGCATGTCTGCCATATCATCGACGTTGGCCAATGTTATGTTCGAGTTGAACGCATCTTCCCAGAAGATCTCTTTACCTGAATAGGTAGCCATTCGTCCAAAGATAGATGTCATGGTACTCAAGGCGCCGTATTCACCTTCTTCGGCGATGATGCCGTTGCGAAGATCGGCGAACAGATCGGTTTGCTCCTGTTGGTGCCCACCTTTTTTGCCATCCGCTTGCCAGATCTCTTTGCCACTGGCATCATAGATTCGTCCGGCTGAAATATTTGCTGAACCTTTTGTTCCATGGCAGTGTTCGGAAACGCTTCTCCAGCATTCGGGAATGTGGCGACACTGTGAAAACATCTTGGTGCCGTTCTCGTATGTGAACTCAACAATGTGGTGATCGAAAATCTCGCCAGTGTCGGGTCCGGTTCGCACTTCGCGGCCACCTTGGCCTTGTGCAGAAACAGGATAACCTTTCATCAACCAATTGATCACGTCAATGTTGTGGATGTGTTGTTCGGCGATATGATCACCACACAACCAGTTAAAGTAGTACCAGTTTTTCATTTGATACGTGAGTTCAGCTTCTCCTGCTACGCGCGGTCGGGTCCAAACTCCGTCGCCGTTCCAATAGACGCGAGCCAAAACGATGTCACCAATAATTTTATTCTGAAGCTGCTCGATCGTCTGACGATAGTGCCGCTCATGGCGACGTTGCAATCCAACCGCGACGGCCAAACCTTTCTGCTTGGCCAGCTTGGATGCTTTGAGAACACGGCGAACTCCAGGAGCATCAACCGCCACTGGTTTCTCCATGAACACGTGCTTGCCAGCATTCACAGCCGCTTCCAAGTGAAGTGGGCGAAAGCCCGGTGGTGTTGCCAAAATGACAAGATCGACGTCATCATTTAATACGCCTTGGAAAGCATCAAAGCCGGTGTGCATGTTTTTCGGCGCGACGTTTACTTTGTCTTTCTGTTTCTTTGAAACATTCTTGTAAGCTTTCTGCAAACGATCTTCGAATACATCGCCCATCGAAGTCAGCTCAACGTTTCCGCTGTCCGTTTTCATGCAGTTGATCGCCGCACCCTGACCTCGACCACCGCATCCAATGACACCGATTTTGATCGTGTCCGAACCAATTAAGTTGGCTCCGCGTGCGACTGCAAGATTGGGCGTCGAGATCGCGCCGGCAACCGATGCTGCGGCGACGATTTTGGAACTATTTTGAAGAAATGTTCGACGGTCAGAGGATGTTTCTTTTTTGGACACGAATGTGCTCCCATGGGTCGTTTAAAAGTGACGGCGAAATCGGCTCGCCCCAGTCTAAATGCTTTTTCGGTCGGAATATTCTCTAAAAAGAGCGTTTTCCACGAAAAAAGGACGGATTCTATCTCGATAGACTAACGCGGTAATTTTCCGGAATCAACTATGGTAGTTGGTCTCGCAAATTCGCCAGCAGTCTCGTTATCTATTTTACGCGACTAAACTCCACAAAAATGTGGGTTAGCAACGATTGTCAGAGTTGACCGAGTTTTTATCCAGTCTGATCAATGTGTACAATTAAACAGGAGCAAGCATTGAATGTTCTGGCTTTATTTGAAAACTTACTAAAACTCCTTAGAAGGAACTGAATGATTTGCAAGGAGACTCAACAGTGGGTTCGCCGAACGGGCTCGCTTTTTTTACTTGCTTTGGTTTCAATCTTGGTGGTGTTCGGCTTGACGGACTTTTTAGCCAGTTCGGCCTATGGGCAATCGTCCTCTAAAACTACCGAAAAGACGGCGCCTGACAATTTGATGCGGTTCGAGTTTGCTCGTCCCATCATGGGTGTCGAGTTCAAGATCGCTTTGTACGCTGACTCTGAGGATTCAGCTGCTGCAGCGTCCGAGAAAGCGTTCGCAGAGATTCAGAGTTTCGACGAAGCGCTTAGCGATTATAAATCGAATAGCGAAGTTAAACGAATTTGCAACTCTGCGCCGCATGCACAACCGATCGAGATCAGCGAGCGACTCTACCTCTCGATTCAACATTCGCAAGCAATGTACGAACAGACCAACGGGGCCTTTGATATCACGATCGGGCCGGCGAGTCGAGTTTGGCGAACGGCTCGGCGCAGGAACCGTTTGCCTTCTGACGAAAAAGTAAATGTAGCGCTCAAGCGAATGGGCATGCAGCATATTCGGCTGCTGGATTGCAAAGTGGATGACTCCGACGGATTTGATGTCCAGCAGAAGAAGTGTTTGCAATTAGACTTGGCCGATATGCAACTGGATTTTGGAGGCATTGCAAAAGGGTTCGCCGCAGATCGCGCATTGGCTATTTTGCGGGATGCCGGATTTGATTCTGCTTTTGTCGATGCAAGCGGAGATATCGTCGTCGGTAATGCGCCGCCGGGCGAGGAAGCTTGGAATGTAGAAATCCCGTCGGTCAAAGGTGAAACGATGACGATCCCGTTGGTAAACGGCGCCGTGGCAACGTCGGGAGACGTTTACCAATTTATGGAGGTTGACGGTGTCAGGTACTCTCACTTGGTCGACCCAGAAACAGGTCGAGCCGTTACGACGCCTCGGATCGTGACGGTGATCAGTGATTGCGGAATGCGGTGCGACTCGTTGGCATCGGCGCTCAGTGTCGTCGGGCAAGCAGGGTTGGAGGGGATTTCTTCAGAAGGTTTTTCGGTGCAGATAATCGAGGCATCCAACCAAGAGCTAACCCAGTTTGACTTGTTTCGAACTTCCAGTTTTCCACAAGTTACAGAGAATCCGCGATCGCCATTAATGAATGAAGAAAAATCGAAAGCTCCCCCTCAGGATGATTCCACTGGGTCATGATTTCATGAATCGGTTCGGTAATGTAATTGTCCAATATAGTTGCTAAGATTCAGGACTCTTGCTCGAATACCCTTCGAACTAATTGCCTTAATTTTGAATGCCCATGAGCCGTCGAAAAAAACCGGACATTATCTTTACAGAGCCCGTTCAGCACCACGAAACGCCGCGTGAAAAACTGTACAACTCTCGAAAGCGAAATAATCTCAAACGCAGTTTCGGAATGGCAGCGATGCTGATCGGGATTGGCGCTTTGTTGATGTTCGTGTTTCCGTTGATCACATTTCCGATCGGATTCCTGGGTGTAATTCTGGGCGTGGTTGCGATTGGAATCAAAACCGAGAATCGAGGTGCCGGGCATCATATGGCGATGGTCGGCTTGTTGGCTTCGGTCTTCAGCATCATTTTGACTTGCGTCTTTTGGGTGATGGGAGAGAAGCAGAAAGACGAACAAGCTCGAACGCGTGACGAAATTCAGGCAGCGCTGATCGAGAAAGTCAGCGGAGTCTGGAAGTCAAACGAAGACAACGATGTCACCATCGAATTTACTCCTAATGGGAACCTGATCTATGCGGAGCTATCCAGCGATGCAGAAGACGCAAAAGCGCTGAAAGAAACACCTGGGCTATATACCGTTTGGCAACGTGAGTTGATTTTGGTTTTCGATACAAAGGGCGGGCCCCGTACAACCAAATTCACTTACGAGTTCCTGTCCGACAAGCAGTTGCGATTGATGGCTCCTTCGGATCGAGACATTCGACTTGAGTTGGGCGGCAAGTGGCGTAAGGTTGCGGCCACCAGCTCGGGTATCGATTACGAAGATGCCTCCGACGAATTGAAGGGGTACTTCGAGCAGATGGACAAGTATACCGAGCGCAAGAAAGTGCTTATCAAGACTCTACAACGTTACACCGTCGACAAAGATCGTTATGTTCAAAGCTTGAACCAATACGCCTTGGAAGGGAAGGCCCGCGATGACCAATGGCGTGTTACAGGGCGCGAATTGAAATCGGTTAATGGCCAGATTGAACTGATCAAGGAGCGGCTTGCCACGCTCGACAAAGTAATTGTTCGGCTGCAAGGTGTCATTCGAAACCAGGGACGCCAGGAAGACATTGCCCGATTGGGAATGAATGAGGAGGAGTTAATCGAACTGCTCGCCACATCCCACGAGCTGGAAGATCAATTGAAAATCGACACATCAGTGCAGTTGTTTGGCGATGCTGAGGTCGAAGAGATGCTGAAAGACGCCAGGGATGATCAGAGCGCTATCCAGCCGGTTGATGAACCGATTCGTTAAAGTAACTTAAAGTAACGAGTCGATTTGGCATCGTCACTGAAAGCTTCGATGCCAAAAGGACTTCTCATTTCCAACTTCCAAGGGAATAGTCACTCATTAAAAAAAGTGAGTGCCTTGCTGAGCTTAACTACCATTCAATAAAAGCTGGATGAACGGTGCGATATCAGAAAAGTTAACCACTTGATTCATGTCGATATCCGCTTCGAGTTGATCGCCTCCTGCGGATAAAACGCTAATAAATGGCGCGATGTCTGAAAAATCACGAACACCATCCCGGTTAACATCCCCCAGCAGAATTTCAGTTATGTTGCCGATGATGTTGATCTCGTCAAAACCAGCGTTAACACCAATGATAGATCCGCGCTCAACCAGGAATTTGAACTCCACATTCGTTCCAGCTGTCAAGTTTATCGGCCTGCCAAACGTCAGTTCCTGAACGTGATTAGCTCGATCTGCGTGAGAAAATCGGGTCTCCTCAGCAGTTGGGTTAACAACACTGCTCAGAACAATCCCACTTTCCACTTCAATCAATTCGACTGTGAATTGCCAATCTCGAAGGTTGTTGCCTTGATTAAAAGTGTTGTTAGAGAAAAAGCCTTGAGTTGCGTTGACACCGGTAATTTCAACGTTAGTGGTGATAGTCGAAAAAAGCGAAAACTCCCACATGCCACCGTTGCCAACATTGTTGGTGACAGCAAGAAAACCACCGGAAGCATTCATGTTGTCATTGAGACGGTTTTCTGCAGCGTTTCCCACGACAATTGTCGGTGATATATCTCCAGGGTCGGACGCACCGTTAAGTGTATACGTGATGTTGCTGAGGGTGCCTGCGGTTAAGCCGTTGGCATTTGCATCCGCAACGCTATTCGCACGAGGCATGCTAACTGAGTTTTCAAAATCGGTTCCGATAACAACGATTTGTGCCGAAATCAACGAGCCTGAGAAAAAGAAAATTACAGCTGCTAAAGTTAAAATTGTTTGCTTCATTGTATGTTCACTTTTGAAATTAGGATTCAAATCTGGTCCGATTCTACACATCAAAAAGTTCTCTTGCCACAACTTTTTGAAAATTACTGGATCAACCGCCGCAAGCCATAGTTGTTGATTGCTCGGATCCCATAGTTGCCGATTCGTTGGATCGGCTTGTGTTGCAGGATCAGGTGATCGCCGGGCGCAATTAGAACTTGATGAGTCGGATCGGTCAAAGCTTGTTGAAGGTCGACTCTAATGTTCACTCTTCCGTTGGCGCCGTTATTGCGAATGATAAACAGTTCTGTTGGTACGAGCCTGTTGGCTGTGCCGTTGTTGGTGATCGGCCCACCTGCCAGAGCGACTGCCTCTAGAACGTTTAGCGTTTTGTCCCTTGGAAGCAAGTGTTCACCGCCACGCAGCAGTCCGCTGGTATAGTAGACTTCGGTGGGGCGAGATTCAACCAAAACGATATCGCCCTGAGTCAAAATGGAGTTTCGATTGTCGAATTGACCGCCCGAAGATGTCCGGTTCAACGGAATGTTTGTCGTAGCCAAATTCGAGTTGGTGGTGTAGCGAATTCCATTGGGGGAATATCCAGTTCGCGGAAATTCAGAACTGCGAATCCCAGAAACAGGAAAGACAGGATTGCGAACTGTAGAGTTGGTTGCGACCGATGACGGCGAACTGCGATAAACACGAACCTCACCTGACGAGTTAACGCCGGGTAAACCACCCGTTTCAATTAAAGCATGTAAGACGTCGTTTTCGTAAGCTGGCAATTGAATCGATGCTGAGCGTGCGCTTCGGTCACTTCGGTCAGAAACAGCGCCTCGATTATTTCGGCCGATTCCTATCGACCTGGAGTTGTCTTGCCGAATCACAATCACGTTTACCGTTCGCTTGCGTTGCAACGTAACAATGATTCGGCTGGTGGCGTTAAGGATCTTTTTCCCTGAAGCGTTGTTTCCCAGATAAACCGATTTTACAAGCTCTTCGGCTTGTTGAATCGTCAATCCACGGACCGGAATCGGATCGACCAGTGGCAAAGAAAGGGTTCCGTTTTCTCGAACTACGATTGGAAAGCCCATCGAAGGACCGATGCTGCTGCCCGCAGGGGGATAGTGGACCGGTGGTGTGCCATCGACTTCACCCAGAACTCCTTCCAGAAAGATCCCCAGTACATCGCCAGAATCAAGGTAATACGCTCGCGGTTTTGTTTGCCGCAAATTAGAAACATTCGGCGAAGTTTGTACCGTTGGCTGAGGTTGTTGAAGTTGCCATGAAGGAACCTGTTGTGGCGAAACGGAGTTGCGAACTCGTTGGGCCGAACAAAAGTTGGGGCATAGTGTCAACCCGATGATTGCCGCGGTGAAACTAAGTCGAATGAGTTGAGAGTAGCGAATTGGATTTTTTGTAAAGCAGAAAAGCATGATGAGGATCGCAAGGGAGGGTGGCTGTGATTTTGTTTAAGCCGCAAGGTGCTCAAAATCATAGACTAGATTATAGCCGATTCAGATCGCTCGTGCGTTGAGCCTCTTTTTTGGAGAAGTTGCCGAGCTTGGGTTTTTCTTTAAAGCTCGCAGTTGAAGCAGTTTGCGTAAGTGCAAAAATAAAACACAGAGGCATAGAGAGCACAGAGCTCAGATGAGTGAATTAGAAAAAACGTTGTTTGAGAACGTCATGTTCTCAAACCACGGCGGATGCTGTTTGGTTGCATCGTGCACCTGAGTCAAGGTTGGCCTTTAGCTATCTTGCAAAAGCCAGTTCGCTTATTGCGGAATCAACTATCCGCGATTCAGGCGGCTGTAGAAGCGGTCGCCATCAAAAGAAAACGCCCACTGAAACTCGTCTTCGGCAAAGAGGTCGTCGACCGCGTCCAGTTCACTGCCGGCTTCGCCATCGCTGTCAGTCTCGGCAAGGTTAATATCGTCAGAATTCTCGAACTGTTCTTCCGAACCGTTTGATTGCGCGGACGCGTCGACGTCGCTGACTTCCCTATCCGAATCGGCTTCTCCCTCGTCACTTACGAAATCGTCCGTGTTTTCATCGGCAGTTCCATCAATCGGATCTGTTGGCGAAGCCAGTTCGTTGATCGTCAACTGATAGTTTAGCACTTCGTCGTTTACCGATTCGATCTGGAACTGAAACTCCGTTCCCGCTGTTGTGTCGAATCGAAGGCTGACCAGATCATTAGTAGTGCCGGAGGCAACGACTGTGTCACCGTCAGTTACTGTGATAGAGGCATCGCTGATGTGGTTTTCGCTTTCCACGTCCAAGCTGACTGAGATATCGCCTTCCGAGCTGGCGACGACGCGAAAGACATCGGTGTCCTGACCAACTTCCAACTCTCCCGTTGCTTGGCCGACACCGTCAACCGTTTCGATCAAGGTGGCATCGGCACCCACCGTGTCAGTATGGTCGTCAAACGATTCAGCCATCGCTTCGGGAGCTTCGACCAGCAGGTTGTAGGTTCCCTGCTGGTCAGCGTCCGAATTGATAATCACAAAGTACTCGGTCCCGGCCTCGGCATCAAAGCTGATCTTGACCGCTTCATTCGTCGCACCGTCGACAACCAAATTGCCTTGCGAATCGACTACTTGGACGTCCAAGTTGGATTCACCCACTGGTTCGCCGACGTATAATTCGACATTGCCATCTGCATTAGCAGTGAACCGGAAGGCATCTGTGTCGTCCACCGTTTCCAATTCGCCGCTTAACTCAGCGACTCCATCTGTAAACGTCAACTCAGTCGCAGATGGACCGATTTCGTCAGCGTGCTGGTCGGAAGGTTCGGTCTCGTTATCCGTAACATCATCTCCATCTGTCGACGGTTGGTCGTCGGTGGGATCGTCCTCGGCGGAATTGCCTTCCGTTGGGTTGTCATCGGTAGCACTAGGCTGATCGACAATAACTTCGGTTGATGTTCCACCGTCAGATTCACCTGTTTCGGCCGTGACTTCTGAATTGCTTTCTGAGGTGTCTGTTTGATTCGTTTCCGTTTCATCGTCGGACGAAGTATCGGCTTCGATATTGACGAATTCCCCTTCTTCATCCGAAGAGTCGTCATCCAGAACGACGGTCACCGAGTCAGTCACCTCCGTTTCAGAAACGGGTTGTTCAGTTTCTGAATCGACGTTATCGCTGGCTGTGACTTCGTCGGCGACTTCGCTACTAGGAAACTCGGCAACGGTTTCTTCGTCCGAGGAGTTGACAGGCGTGAGCTCAAGATCGAAATCCTCGAAGTCGTGGCCCGTTTCTTCAAGTTCGTCGACAATCGTATCCACAACTGAATCAACAATGTCTGCGATCGTTTCGACTTCGTCTGAAACATCGTCCAGAACTTCGTTCGAATTCTCTTCTGCTGGTTCGTTTGCTGGTTCG
>CAZDBA010000055.1:0-1276 GCA_964503615.1 uncultured Pirellulaceae bacterium | reverse complement strand
TGCTGGTTCGTTTGCTGGTTCGGCTTCGGTCTCGACTAACTCGTCAGTAGTGTCCGCTGCTTCGTCCTCTAACTCAGAATCGGCTGAGTTGTCGTTCTCAGCTTCGTCGGTTGCAACTTCTTCCGTGTCACCAACGTTCTCTTCGACGACTTCGTCGGCAATTTCATCGCCAGACTCAACGTCTTCGACAATCGTAGGTTGCTCGATCGAAATAGAATCGTTGTCAGATTCTTCGCCAGTGACCGGTTCCGTATCTATTGCTGAATTTTCAGAATCGAGAAGGTCAGTTTCGGTTCCTGCTTCGGCGTCCGGGTTTGTTTCCGCGTCAGCATCACTGTTGGTTTCGTCCATTGAAACTTCTGAAACTTCTGAAACGCCTGACTCGTTGTTCGCTTCTACTCCAACCGTGACTTGAAAGCTCCCGCTGACGCCAGTATCGGATGAGATGGTTAGTTCGTAGATTTGGTCAGCTTTCCCTGCGAACGAAACGGTCTGGAATCCTTCCAACCCTTCGGTTTCCGAAGCTGCAACCAAGTCGCCTGATTGGTCATGGATTTCCAGATGGGTTGAGGCATCTCCAAAAGATGAAGCGATTATCACGTCAACCAATCCGTCTTCGGATGGCGAAAACGTCAACGTCCGGGAACTGTTTTCAACGTCCAGCATACCGAAATAGCCGTCCATGCCGTCGTCCAGATCTAGTTGTGCTTCAGGGGCCAATTCCGCAGGCGGTTGTTGTTCGCCTGTTTCCGCAGCGACTGGCTCAAGTGCCGTCTCATCGCCAAGTTCAAAGCCGATGTTTTCGGCTACATCTTCCGCAATTTCGGGTGCGACGATGCACGGTTCTGTTTCGGCTGTAACTCCCGAAACGTCTACCATGGAGCAGAGGTCTCCAGCCAAAAGGCGACGGCTTTCCAAATTTTCATAACCAAGCTTCTTCGAATTTTTCATTTTGGTTTCGACCGATTAGGTCGCTCCTAAAACTAGTTGACATGGAGCGACCCTCACGCACGACGCGTGCCGGAAAAATAATTTGCTCTTCAAAACTCGGTTTTCAAAGTGTCTAACGCTGACAGCATCCAGCGACTACACAAATTTGCTATTTGGATATCAGTAAATATCACAAACCGTTTTGGAAAATGTTCACAATCCAGGAATCGGGAAAATGGCTTGTCGCGAAAGGCGACAGTGAAATGGAAACCCGACGCGTTAGCGAGGAACGCGCGCAAGTATTCTATCCTCGCTATCCTGTTTCCATGGTTTCCTCTTGGCCGAC
>CAZDBA010000054.1:14313-28114 GCA_964503615.1 uncultured Pirellulaceae bacterium | reverse complement strand
AATGAAAGCCGCGCATACAGGACCTCCGGCCCCATGAGTTCCTGGTTTCCCTCGAAATCCCCCGCTGCCTTGTGCTGGAATGTACACCCACTTACCGCTACGAATCGATACGTGACTTGTCTTGTGTGGAATCAATACCAGTAATTCGCGCAAAGGGCCGGCTGGTTCTGCGATCAATGCGTCCAGCACATTGATGCTGTCTCCAAGTTGGTCTGCTTCTACCGTTTGATCAGTGATCGCGGCAAAGGTCGCCAGCATATCGATGCTGCTGATCAGTTGGTCTGAGGTCGTGTCTGCGGGCACTTTGCCAGGCCAGCGTGCGATAAAGGGCACCCTTGTACCGCCTTCCCAAACACCAAATTTGAAACCCAGTAACTCGCCGTTTTGAAAATGCCCATCCTTGAATGCATCCTGACCGCCCCGGTTGAACATCCCGCCATTGTCGCTGGTCACAATCACGAGTGTGTTTTCAGCCAGACCATTTTTTTCCAAGCACGCCATCAGTTCACCAACCATCCAATCGAGTTCATGAATATAGTCACCATACAGCCCGCATTGACTGGTGCCTTTGAAACGCGGAGCGGGAGTGAAAGGATGGTGGATGTTGGTGGAAGAGAAGTAAACGAAAAACGGTTCTTGTTTGTTGGCCTCGATCCAACCGACTGCTTTTTCGGTTAGTACGGTACCAATTTTTTCGTCGTCATAGAGCGCATGAGCTTGCTTTGCCCCACCGACTTTGTTTGGTGATTTTCTACCTGCCGCGGGTGGGTAGGTCCTCGTCTCTGAAAAAGGTGGTTCAAAAGTAATCGGATCGTTGGGGTCGTAGCCGACAATTGAATGGTCTTCGACGTAGACGAACGGGAAACCGCTGTTGACTTTGGGGATACCAAAGTAGTGGTCAAAACCGACTTCGAGCGGGCCAGGCTTGAGCGGTTTGTTCCAGTCTGTTTCGCCCTCACCAAAACCAAGGTGCCACTTGCCAAACGCTGCCGTTGCATACCCGTCTTTTTTAAGCAGCGAAGCCAGCGTAACCTTATTGGTGTCGATCAGTAGGGATTGCGTGTGAGTACAAGGCCCCCAGATGCCACGCCCGTTATTGCCGCGGAAAGGATACTGTCCTGTAAGCAACCCATATCGGGATGGAGTACAAACCGCCGATGCGGAATGAGCATCAGTGAATCGTCGGCCTTCGAGTGCGATCTTATCGATGTTTGGCGTTTGAACTTTGGTGGCTCCATAGCAACCAAGGTCACCGTAACCCAAGTCGTCTGCAAAGATCAAAACGATATTTGGCTTTTGAGGTTCGTCAGCCGGTAAGCTTGTAACGCAAATCAGAAGCAGAAGAGTTGCGAGAAGGGTTCGCGATGTCGAGTTCATGGAAATGTGGCTTTTTGAAAGGGTTTGATGACGTTCTTCCTGTTAGTTAACCCTGTGAGATAGCGTAACTTACTTTTTCTGTTCCTTCTTGTTTCTTTTTCTGGGTGAGTCGTTTCCATCCAAGTCAACTTTCTTCGAGCCCTCGAGCGCTTTCGAAGCATCCGTTTGGATCGCGCTAGGTTGGTGCTGCTGCTGGGTTGTGACGATTTCGAATGACCACGCAAATTCACTTGTCCCCAAATCATTCGGTGCGGTAATTTGCAAACCTCCCTCGGTCATTTTCCAGATCACTTCGGCCTCGCTGCCAAGCAAACGGACAGATTGGACTTCATCTTTTGCCCAGTCAGCCGTAGCCGCAATCGTAAACGAGCCTTCCGGTCTATCCTTTGCAATCGCATACAGATTGTTACCGTTGGTGGTAAAGGAAATGTCCCCTTCTTCCTGTTCGTTCACCTTCCAATAGCGAGAACCGTAAATTGCTGGACCATTGATCTTTAACCATGCGCCCATCGCTCGCAGGCGTTCGACTTGTTCCGGAACCAAAGTCCCATCACTTTTGGGGCCGATGTTGATCAGGAAGTTGCCGTTGCGGCTGATCACCTCGATCATCTCGTGCATCACTCTTTCGATACTTTTGTATTTGTCGTTTTCCAGGTAGCCGAACGATGTCCCGAACGTCGTGCAACTTTGCCACTTGGGTCCGATGACTTTCAACTTTAAATTGTCTTTTTCCAGACAGCCCACACCGTCAGGCCAGTTTCGGTTGGAGCCCTTGTTGTTGACGTACACATCGACGCCGCGAGCCGCTCCATCGTTCATAAAATCGGTGATCATCGCTCGCACTTGATCGTCGAGATACTGTACTTCCGGTTTGGCGGTGCCAGCGCGGACTTTGTTGCCGTCTCGAGTGTAGATGGGAAAATCATCCATCCACAACATGTCAGGTTGATACTTGGCTTGGATCTCTTTCCAGCGAGCCACGTAACTGTCAACGAATTCCTGGTCGGTGCCAAAAGGACCATACAGCGAAGCAGACTCTGGGTTTCGCTTGATCTCTTCAACGATGTCGGGAAAGGGTTGGGCATCAACGACATACTGTTTTTTGCAGAAAAAGCTCTGATGCCGTTCGCGATGGGTCGATGGTGCATACTTCAAACCGCGTTTGCGAAGCGCTACGCCAAGGTCGCCAACAATATCTCGCATGGGTCCTTTGTCGACAGCATTCCATGGCGTCAAATCAGAATCCCAGTTCGCCCAGCCATCATGGTGCTCAGCGGTCAACACAACATATTTGGCACCGACTTCTTCAAATAACTCGGCCCATGCCTCAGGGTCCCAGTTTTCCGCTTTGAAGTCGTTAATGATGTCTTTGTAACCAAATTCCGGCGGCGCCGCTCCCCAACGTTCCTTCACAAGTGGATAGTAGTAGTTGGGGTCTTTGTACATCAACTTGGGAACATGTTCCGCATAGCCACGCCCACCTTTTCGAAAGCCGATCGCGCTGTAAGGTCCCCAGTGGATGAAGATGCCGATCTTGCCGTCATCAAACCATGCCGGCACTGGCATTTTCTGCAACGCTTCCCAAGTCCCGTCATACTGCGGCGTTGTGTCTTGGGCTCGGATCTGACTGGCGTTCAAGAGAATGGCGAACACCACAATGCAAAATGTCTTCTTAAAGTATTGAATCATTTTGTTTTTCTACAGTTCAAATTTCAGTGTCGTAAAAAGCGTCAGAGGACCACCGCTTAATAAGTATACTCTATCGAGTTGTGGGGATTGCTATGAATGACGTTTTCGTAATCAAGCAACGCCGTGACTTGCGTTCGGAGAATTCGTTCAGGCCGCTACTTTTCTTTGCTTTTCCAAAGCTTGATCGAATCAATGTCGTTGGCTGCCTCCGCTCCCTCGGTGCTTCTGCCTCGCTGGATATCGGACTTCAATTGCGCCAGTAGCTGCTCGACAATTTCAGGCTTGGACTCGTAAAGGTTCGTTGTCTCACCGGGATCTTCCTCCATGTCGTATAACTGCGCCATGGGAGCGTTCTGTTTCTTCGCTTGTGGTTCCTTAGGGGAGGTCCAACCACCTGATCCGTGAGCCAGCAGTAATTTCCACTTGCCAAGTCGATACCCGAAATGGCCGCTGATCGAATGATGGATCACTCCCACACGGGTGGAAACGATGGGCTGGTCGGAAAATGCGGGCAGGATGCTGACGCTGTCTTCGGCGGAACCTTCAGGCAGTTTCTGGCCAAGGACCTCCGCAACGGTGGCAAACAGATCGGTGTGGCAAACGAGTTGACCAGACGTTGACCCGGGCTGAACCTTTCCTGGCCAACGAACCACGAAAGGAACCCGATGACCGCCGTCCCATAAATCTGCTTTCGAGCCTCGATATTGGGCGCTGACGTGATGACCTTGTTCACGTAATTTGGGGATGTTGACAATCCTGGAACATCCATTGTCCGAAGTAAAAACGACCAAGGTGTTGTCCGCAAAACCATTTCGATCCAGAGCAGCGAGAATCTCCCCAAAACCTGCGTCGGTTTCCATTACAAAATCAGCGTAGGCGCCCAACCCACTTTTCCCTTGCCACTCTTTAGTTGGCAAAATCGGCGTGTGGGGCGAGCCATAAGGCACGTACAAAAAGAAAGGCTGCTCTTTGTTCAAAGCTCGTGTGTCGATGTACTCAACCGACTTGCGAGTGATCCGAGGTAGCATGTTGATTTCTTCATCGTGCTTGATTACTTCGTTCCCGTCGATCACCGCTTTCATGTCGCGTGCATGATGAAATCCATGAAAGTAGTCAAAGCCCCGAGTAAGCGGACCGTCTGGAATGGTACTGCCAACCGGCGCGATAGCTTTCCCTTTCTTCTTGAGAGTCTCTCCTGTGGTCGGGTCAATGTATTGGAAGTTCAAATGCCATTTTCCGACAATCCCAGTGTGATAGCCTTGCGACTTTAAAAAGCTGGCGACAGTCGGGCGATCTTCGGCTATCAAGTTGGGGGCAAATCCCTGAACCACACCTTTTTGAAATTCCGTCCGCCAACTGTACCTTCCGGTCAGTAGTCCGTAACGAGTCGGCGTGCAAACCGAGGATCCCGAATGGGCGTCCGTAAAGCGCATTCCTTCAGTCGCCAGACGATCAACCGTTGGCGTCGGAATCTTGCCATTCTCTGGATTGAAACATTGTATGTCCCCGTACCCTAAGTCATCACACATCACGTAAACGATGTTAGGTTTTTCCTGAGCAAAAGCAGCTGCCGGAATCAACGTCAGTAGAAACAGTGCCAGTGATTTCAGTCTCATTTCTTTTTCTTTCTCTGGTAATTAACGTGGACAAGTCATGAACGGCGAAGTCACTTTAGACGCGCGGATGCGAAGGAGGGCTGTTTCCTCGCTAACGCGTCGGGTTTCCAGTTGCGGGTTCCATGGAGTTTACTCTTGGAATTCTAACGTTACTTGATCGAGTTCCGGTTTAGAATCGTTTTCTGTTGTGTCGGTTAGTTTGACTTCGAACTGGAAACCAAAACCTTCCGGTAACTTGCTAAGGTCCAGCTGAGCAGGTGTTTTCGCGATCTGCTTGGCGAACCCCTCGGTGTAATCGTAACTTTCAGTTACGGATTGCCAGTCAGTCCACATGTCAATCGCTTTGTCGTTGTTGGTGTCGACACCGACACGGACTTCGACTGTCTCCACCCACGGTCCGGGGCTCACATAGTCGGTTTTCATCTGCGTGGCGAGGTAGAACTGTCCTTCCGCAAAACAGATATCCGGGTCTGGGTGACCCTTGCCGAGCTCTCCGCAAAAAGTGAACTGAGTGTCGAGGCTGGAAGAAGTAAACCAACCAACGCGAATTTTGTCGTTGGCCGGATGATAGTCGCAAAACAGGTAATACTGCCCGCCGATGCTGATCGCCGCCCAATCGCCGTAGGCGTTTTGCTCAGGTTCGTGGATTTCGTATCTGCCAAATGCCCGGATATCACCTTTCTTAATACGATGTCTGGGAATGTCTGCCTCGACGACCTTGCCAAGGAATTTTTCCGGATGGTCTTTGTGCCAATGGGGATGAGGGTACTCAGCAAATTTGCCAGTCGGCTCGTTTCGTTCGTCGACTGCGGGCGCGAGAATCTTAAAGTCACCTTCTCCAGTTTCACTGACCGCATGACCGGCTAATGGGGAATCCCAAGAGTGCGTACTGGGGTCGATGGAACTCCAGTCTTCGTAGATTACATGAAAGCGGCCTTCGAGATCGCGGATGAAAGTACAATCGGAACCGTCGGATGGATCGGCGAACGCCAAACCGATATCTTTGCCTGGGACGCCGTCGGTTAGATCTTCGTCGATATAGAGGTGCGGGTCTTGGTCGTTGGGAAAATCATAGTAAATGTAGAACTTGCCATTGGCGTACTCGGCGGTGGTTGCCCAGCCCGCACGGCCGGGGGTTACCGAACCGTGATGGACCCAGTTAACCATATCCTTGCTTTGCCAAGCGTGGTACCCGCGTGTTTTTTCTTTTAGTCCACCGGGTGCGGTGAATTGATTAGGGAATGGGCTCGTCAAAAGCTGGATGTCGAATCCCTCCAACTTGGCCGGTTTCGGTTCGAATCCCTCTTTTTGTTTGGCCGCTCCTCCATATCTGCCAAACATCCAGTAGTTGTCTGGCCCGAGGGAAAGCAAGATCGGCGCGTCGCCTAAATTTGTTGGCCCAAGGTTTTCGATCGGCTCCCAGTTGAGCCAGCGTGAGGATTGATCGAAGGTGATGGAGCTGGCCGATCGCGGCTGGGCAAAAGTCTTGATCGTGCTCTGAAAGGTGGCTTGTTGGGCGTTGGGAGAAGCCAAGCCCTCTTCGAATTCTAGATTGGTCTTCTTGCTTGTGGCAGCTTGCCAGTCTGCTTGTGAATCGATCACCCAACTATTTTGTGCTTGAGCATTTGCAGCAAGCGTGAGGGTTAAGAACAGAAGGAGTAATCGCATGAATCTGACTTTCTGTTATGTGGTTAGATGGTTTGTAAATTTTGATCTCGTTTATCTTAATTAGAGGTGTCTGGCCGGTTCAATGCCATGGGGAAACGGGCGTTTTTCGTTTAAGCAGAGTCGGAACCGAGTTCTTTGACCAGTTTTACCGTCTCAGCGGCCAAGCGAGTGATTTCGTCAAAGCGACCGCTGGCGATCAGATCAGATTTGACCATCCAGCTACCACCACACGCGATGACATACGGCAGGCTCAAATAGTCTTTGAGGTTGGAAAGTTTAATGCCACCGGTTGGCATGAATCGCAATGAGCGATATGGCCCGTGGAACGCTTTTAAAGTGTTCACGCCCCCCATCGCTTCGGCAGGAAAGAACTTGACAATTTCCAACCCGAATTCAAGTGCATGTTCCAAATCGGTCGGGTTGGAAGTGCCCGGAAAAACGGGAATCTTTTGGTCAACGCACCAAGCAACGGTCTTGGGATTGAAACCAGGTGCTACGACAAACTTTCCACCCGCATCTACAACAGCCGCAGCTTTCACCGCATTGTGGACCGTACCGGCGCCCACTAGAAAATCAGAACGCTCCGACAACGACTTAATTACCGCCAGACCGGCGTCGGTGCGAAGCGTAATTTCCGCACAGGGAATTCCGCCTTCGATGAGTGCGTCGGCCAGTCGTTGAGCGTCGTCTTGATTCTCGATCGCAACGACTGGCATGACTTTGATATCTTCGATCTGTTTTGCAATTTCATTCATGCGAATAGTTTTCTAAATCTCAATTTGTATGTTGTCGCGAGCGCAGTTTCGTGGCTTGCTAATTTTCCAGTTTTATGACTTCAATCGTGGGAATTTCTGAGTCCACGACTGTTTTACCTTGGACTTTTAGGCTGGTCCCTTCGCGAATTGCGTAGTTTAAGAGTTTTCCTCCGCTTTCACGAATCCACACGAACGTGCCATCAGTTTCAAATGGATCGAAAACTGCTGGAGTCTTGACTGTCATCTTTCGATCTCGTTAGGTTGCATAGAATATTGACCGTTGCCTTCTTGGGTTGGTCAGCAAGCTCGAGCCCAAGGGGGAGAGCACGCAGACCAAAAATCCAGTTTGCCAAGTAAAAGAAAGGCGAAGACTAGACAGTTAATAATTATTGGATCATTATGGGAGCAGGCGTCGTTTGCAAGTGAATTTTACCCACATTTCTCCAATATGATTTTTCTGACTTTTGTTAGAGCAGGAAAATCGTAAGAGCGCGACCGCTTTTCCTGGCGGCGATCTGATTAATCAACTTACCGATCCTTTGAAGGATCGCACTCCAAACATTGCCCTTTTTTTAGTATGAGTTAACGACGCATGATACCTGACGCTTCGATCAAGCAAAATGACCTGACAGAGAGTCTTGAACGGTTCTGGAAAGTCTCCGGACAAAAAATCGACTTGATCAATAAAGGATATGACGACTCGCAAGGGTCGCCCGTTTTCACCATACAAGGAAAGTACTCGACGCGAGGTTGGACCGAGTGGACTCAAGGTTTCCAGTACGGTTCCGAGATTCTTCAGTTCGACGCGACGGGAGATGAAGCGTACCTGAAAATGGGGAAGACAAACACGGTCGAAAAGATGGCGCCGCACATCACCCATTTTGGTGTACATGACCACGGTTTTAACAATGTGAGTACTTACGGGAACCTTTTACGGTTAATGAACGAAGGGCGAATTTCTGAAAACGAATGGGAACGCAATTTTTATGTGATGGCGCTACAGGCTTCGAGCGCTGTACAAGCCAAACGTTGGACCGCCCTGCCCTCTGGTGGTTACATCTATTCGTTTAACGGTCCGCATTCTCTATTTGCTGACACGATCCGCTCGTTGCGAGTGCTCGCCGTCGGTCACCAGTTGGGGCATGCGATCATGGGAGAGAACGACGAGAAAACGAGTCTGCTGAAACGCCTGGTTCAGCATGCCAAAGCAACCGCAGATTTTGCGGTTTACTACGGCGATGGGCGTGATTTCTACGATGTTTGGGGACGAACAGCTCACGAAAGCGTGTTTAACCTGAACGATGGAAACTACCGTTGTCCCAACTCGCAACAAGGATTTTCTCCTTTCACAACTTGGACTCGCGGGCTGGCATGGATCATGGTCGGTGCACCGGAGCAATTGGAGTTTTTGAAAACGATCGATGATGCAGAGTTGGAGCCGTTGGGCGGTCGTGCGGCGATCGAGTCGTTCCTTGTAAAAATGGCCAAAGCAACTTGCGACTTTTACATCGACAACACGGCAACTGATGGTATTCCTTATTGGGACACCGGCGCTCTCAACACGCATAAGCTTGGTGAAGATGTTTACCAGCGGGAATCGGATCCGTTCAACGATGCGGAACCGGTCGATTCGTCTGCTGCGGCGATCGGTGCACAGGGCCTGCTTAGACTTGGCCGATACTTGGACGAGCCAAAATATACGCAGGCGGGTCTGACCGTGTTGCGGACTTTGCTAAGCGATAAATATTTGAGCTTGGACGAATCGCACCAAGGCTTGATTCTGCATTCGGTTTACCATCGGCCTAATGGCTGGGACCATATTCCTGAAGGTCAAACCGTTCCGTGCGGCGAATCGTGCATGTGGGGCGACTACCACGCTCGAGAAACGGCACTCTATGTTCAGCGGCTGATTAACGATGAGCCTTACTACAAGTTTTATTTGTAGAATGGGTTGGTCCGTAGTTGTTTCCCAACAAATTTTTCAGGTCTAGTTGATGAGCAAAAAGGTAGCGTTAGTAACCGGCGGCGGTCGTGGCATCGGATTTGGCATTTGTGAAAAGCTGGCCAAAGAAGGCTTTGACCTGGTTTTGAGCGGGCGTTCTGATGCGTCTAAAGTTGCTGATGCGGTGACCCAACTCAAAGAGTTGGGTGCGGAAGTGCTTTATTGTTCGGGCGACGTGTCGTCGGCCGATGATCGCGCTCAGATGTTGGTTGAGATCAAAGAGCGGTTTGGCCGTTTAGATGTGTTGGTCAATAACGCCGGTGTTGCGCCCAAAGTTCGAGCCGATATCCTGGAAGCTACCGAGGAGAGTTTCGAGTGGATCATGAAGATCAATCTTCAGGGACCGTACTTTCTTACGCAGGCTTGTGCTAACTGGATGATCGAGCAAAAGAAAGTGGAGCAATCGTTTGCGGGATGCATCGTTAACGTTGGTTCGATTTCTGCCACGGTGGTTTCACCCAACCGCGGCGATTATTGCATTTCCAAAGCCGGTTTGGGCATGATGAACTCGTTGTTCGCCGCTCGGTTGGGTGAGTATGCAATTCCTGTCTACGAAATCCGTCCCGGAATCATAAAAACAGATATGACTGCTGGCGTGACGGAGAAGTATGACAATCTGATCGACAACACAGATTTGCTTGTCGAAAAACGTTGGGGCGTTCCTGAGGATATCGGCAAACTGACCGCTGCGATGGTCAGAGGGGACATGCCCTACGCATCAGGACAAGTGGTTTATGTCGATGGCGGATTAACGATGAAACGTTTGTAAGCGTTCGTCACCACAGTCGTCTTTCGCTTTAGGCCGGAGGCCTGAAAACCCGACACGTTAGCGAGGAACCGGCTTGCCTTCGTTCTCGCTAACGCGTCGGGTTACCATTTTAGAAGCTTCGCATCTAAAGAAAGTGAATTAGCGCGTAACATTCATTTAGCCGCGGGACCGCTTGTTTCACCGATCGAGAATTCAGAGGGGACAACCAAATCGACAGGGATCAAGTTTTCGCCGGGTGCTTCCGACTTGCAGAGTAGTTTTGCCGCCTCCATACCGATCACTTCGGGGTCGCTACTGGCGCTCGTCAGGTCGGGATGAATTTCGGTGCAGACGCGTGTGCGGTCGACGGCTGCCAAGCTGATATCTCCTGGAATACGGATGCCACGCAGCAAAGCAAACTGGTGTGCGCCGCGAGCCATCAATCCATTGTGACAGATCCAAGCGGTTGGCGCTTCCGAGTTTTTGCCGCCGACGCGAATCATGAGTTCGTTGGCACAGTCAAAGCCTTCCTGCCGATCCGCTTTTTCTACACTTACAACAAACTGTTCATCCAGCTTGAGTCCGCGAACCAAAAGGCAATCGCGTAACGCGTTCAGTTGCATCTCGTGCCGACCGAGTGTGGAATTTCCGCCCAGCCATGCAAACCGTTCATGTCCCAAGCCAACAAGGTACTCCACGATTTGTTCCAAAGCCTGTTTCTCGTTAGGAGTTACGGAGTGGCACAAACCGGGGGCGCTTGCGTAGACGTTTAGCAACGCGACTCGCAGAGCGCTGAGTCCTTTTAGAAACGTTGGGTTTACCTCGCCGAACACAACGATTCCTTGAAGCGGATCACGTTGTCCCAATAGCTCGAACAACTTTTTTTCGTCGAGATCACCTTCTCCACCCAGAAACGTAGTACTGATGCGAGACTGCTGAAAGACCTTAAAAAGCCCCTGCCTTACATGGCTGAAGGTGTTACTTGGCTGGTCAATTTTCAAGCCGCTTCGCTGAACGATACCAACGTAGTTCCGGTGAGCTCCGGGAGAATGGAGTGCTTGCATTCCACGTGGGGAATAACCATTTTCCACTGCGACTTGCCAAATCTTGCGATACGATTCGTCTGAGACACCCTCTCGTCGTCCGTTAAGGACTAGAGACACAAGCGACTGAGACACGCCCAACTCCTTGGCGATCTGGCTTTGAGAAATCCGTTTTGCCATAGTTAATTCTTATCGTTGTCTTCAAATAATGGTTCAGGATGTAACTTAACAGCATAAAGCTGAATTCCAAGTCAATCCAGTAAGGTCCTAAAAGTAGTTGTTGATAATTGTGTGGTGGTTATCCACGACACGCACGCCTCCCGCATTTTCGGCTCCATCACCGAAGAAGAAACTGTCTTCGAACCGCGTGGTGCCCATGACGGAGAATGAAAGAGTATGAAAAGAAGTAGCGTTTTGATTTCAACAGTGAAACAAAAAAGCCAGCTGTTCATTGTCGGTGAACAACTGGCTTTTCTTTTGTGTTTTGAAATGTCTTCTAGAACTTTGAGTACTGCTTGATTTTTCGATTAACGAAATTCAACAACCAAGCCTTGATACCTGTCGGATTTTTTGGCGTTCTTTTTTTGCCTTTTTTGTCCAACGGTTTTTTTACAGGCGGCTGCGGCGCAATGTCGTTCTCAGTAAACGGTTCACTTACGCTATCGTTGCTACTGATGCTACTTGGGCTCTCAGTTTGAGGCTTTGTTGCCTGGGTTTTTGATATACCCTTTTTGTTGTTCAACGTTTTCTCCATTGTTTACTTTCGGGCAATTGTCAGGCACAGCCTGACCTATATACACCAATTGGAAATTAAATGCGTTGATAGACGTTAGTCATCGAAGCTGTCTGAGGTCCAGTTCTCAACTGGCGTAAAATAGTTCTCATCATCTGCGGGGTCGCCACCCATTGATGTGATCACTGACCAAATCAGTTGAAGCACCAGCAGGACGACTACGACCATCAATCCAACGATGACCCACCCCCAGCCTTGTCGTTTGTTGACGACCAAGCTGAGCCCGATCAAGACGACGATGGGCAGGACCAGAAACCATTTTGCCATCCAAGCCAAATTGGCCGCCGAGTGAACGGCTGATTCGGATGTGATTTCTGCCGCGATGATCGGTGACGCAAACGCCAACAGCCCGATCATAATCGTCAAAAATGTGGGTGCAGAAAAAGGACTGCTCAAACCAACGCTTTCACCGGCTGGTTTGAAATTTCGAGTTTTCGTACTTTCGACTTTTGTTTCTCCGTGTCTCATTATTCTTTCCTTTCCTACCTTACATTCGCCCCGTCAAAGTCGATATTGAAGATATTCGCCGCATTCTTTGAGAACAGCGCCGGTCAATCAAATGTACGCTCGGTCAAACAATTGTAGGTCGGCAAAGCTTACAAAAAGAGGCCTTTCCCCACCCTTGTGGATTAAAAGCCTTGGTTTTTATCGTTGCGCTTTTGTCGACGTACTCTTGGTCGCAAGTAACGTTTTGGACCGTAGAGGACCCGTGTGGGTTCACTGGCGCGAGATCGGATTTATCCAACTTTGCAACTTTTGAGGCCTCTCTGTGGAAGTTATCTGGGGCAGTCCAAGTCGGAGCGACGGAGCGAAAATCATAGTTGCTCCCGCATACGGAAGTGGCCCAGCTTCGTTGAGCGTTGCGCAACGTCTACAAATTTACAGCTTTGAATTGCTTAAGCCTCGTCTCTGCCTTTTGTTACGGATACCAGCAACGTCTTAAAGTGTGCGTTTAGTTCTGCTTAGGTAATTACGGCAGGATGATACGCCATTTCCGGATTTTTCATCGATTCCAGAAAGCTGGAAAGTTCAGATTAATTCGATCCGATCAGTTTTATGTCCGACCGTAAATCTCAGCTGAGCAGAGGGAGCCGAAATGAGCAACGAAATATTGAGGTCGAATAGTGAAAGATCGTTTGATCAAAAACTAATTGTCAGGAACGAAGTTGCTTTGAAAACAGGCAGGTTCGTTCTCTCAATCTTCGTTGCAATCACGGTAACTTTGCTCAGCGGTGATTTCCTGCATGCCCAAAGAAGTTTATTGTCAGGGATTGAAAAGGCACGTATCGACTATCCGGGACCGATCAGCTACTCGCCCAGTGATCCGCAAACACGCAGTAAACGCTTTAAGATGCAGACCGGGCACTTTGGTTTGTTTTACAATTGTGATCGCGAAGAATCAAAACGCAACTCGCCATACATTTGTTGGAAATCACAGCATTGCGCTGATTGGAGAAATGGCGCGTGTGCTTCCTGTAAACGTGATCGAGCCGACATCAAACAGCGGTTGATCGACGGAAGTTGCTCCTCGTGTCAAACCAACGTTGCCAAACAAAACTGTGGTTGTTGTAGTTGTCAAAAAGACGAAGCAACATCGCCGCAATCGATAGCCGGTTCCGAAGGGATTGCCACTTTGGAATACGAAGATAGTGTTTCGAACAGTTCGCAAATGAATTCGGCCGAACCCAGTTCATCGCCTCGTTCACCACGCCGAACTCGGGTCAGCCAGATTATTCGTTCCTGGGGAGATTCGCCTTCGACGGTAAATCGTTTGCAGGCTCAAGTTGCTCAGCCTCAACAACCTCAAGTAGGGATCATTGCAAAAGCTCCGCTTGACTTCAGGGAGACGCCCATTCAACGCAACAGGGCTGTTACTCATCATCAAAACAGAACGGGAAAGATCTCGACGCAACAACTGGTTGTGCGTCCGGACGCACAACCAATTTCAAATCCTGCCTTGTCGTTAATTGAAACTGCCGAAATCAAGAATGATGCGCCCCAGCGAGAGCGTGTCCGAGTCTCTGAGTTGGCTATCCCCGTGATTCGGTAGTACACCGAAAGTGAATCTATTCAAAACGGCTTGAACGGCTTGAACGGCTTGAACGGCTTG
>CAZDBA010000054.1:3364-14213 GCA_964503615.1 uncultured Pirellulaceae bacterium | reverse complement strand
AACGGCTTGAACGGCTTGAACGGCTTGAACGGCTTGTTTGCCCAAAAGCCGAACGTAGAAGCCGAACGTGTAAAAGCTGTTGACTAACCGCCATTTGCCCACTATTTGCTTGGGTGTGTCAATTTTCTCGATGCAACGAGATGCCTTCTTGCGAAAACACTTTTTTCGACCACAATTAGTCGTTGCAACAACTCTGATCGACACCTCAAAGGGCCTTTTGGCAAACTCCTATGGCAAAAAAGAAAACAAGTAAAGCGACTAAGAAGGATTCCAGCAAACCGGTTTTCGCCGCAAAAAGCAAAGCAGGCAAGAAGACGTCGCCTAAAAAATCTGTAGCTAAAAAGGCTTCAACCAAAAAGCCTGCGTCCAAGAGGTCGACTGCTAAAAAGTCGGCCACAGCCAAGAGTGTGGACAGCATCCTCAAGGGGTTTGAGAAAGAGCGGGTAAGCCAAAATTCAGATTTGATCGCACTACGAAAAAAGATCGAACAGACAACCAAAAAGATCGCTTCTCTTAAAGTCGAGCTTTTGGAATTGCAGGCAAAAGAAGGCGAAACAGAAAGCGCGATCGCAACCCTTGATGATCGTCGTGATAAAGAGATCGGATCGTTGTTGACCAATCTCGGGATCAATCTCGAAAACGCAGCTGCTGCAGCGAAACAAGCAAACACCCCTGACTTGGGTACTCCATTGTTTCCCGAAGACGAATCAGCTGATGAAGCTGCCAAAGAATCTAAAGTGGAAGCCTCGGTCTAACGTTTGCCGGTTGCATTTCGTTAACCCAAAGTAGCCAAAGCCTGCTCCAAGTCGGCGATGATGTCTGAGGCATCTTCGATTCCAATGGCCAAACGAATCATGTTGTCCGGAATTCCGAACTCGGCGCGTTCTTCGGGTGTGCGAGTGTAATAACTCATCACAAGCGGTTGTTCAATCAGCGTTTCAACTCCGCCGAGGCTGGGCGCGATTCGCGCGATGTTCGTGGAATCGACAACTTTCGCAGCTGCTTTCCAATCCGGGTTTTTGATGATGAAAGTCACCAGCCCGCCAAATCCTTTCATGGTACGCAAAGCGATCTCGTGGTTGGGATGAGACTCTAAACCGGGATAGTAAACACGTTCAACCGCCGGATGCGACTCCAGGTATTTTGCTACGGCCATCCCGTTTTCATTGTGCCGCGTCATGCGAAGTGCAAACGTCTTCAGGCCTCGCTCTAACAAGTAAAAATTGTGACCGGAATTGACGCTGCCGAGAATTCCTCGCAACTCACGCACCGGCTCCAGCTTTTCTTTGCTACCAATCACAACCCCGGCGAGCAGATCGTTGTGTCCACCCAGATATTTGGTAGCCGAATGCATGACATAATCGATCCCATGTTCGATCGGTCGAATATTAAAGGGTGTGCCCAAGGTCGCGTCGATCAAAGTATCAACATTGTTCTCCAGTCCAATCTTTGCAAACCGCTCCAAGTCGATCACGCTCAAATGCGGATTTGTCGGCGATTCGCTAACCAGTAAACGAGTGTTCTCAGTAATGGCGTCTTGCATCGCATCGTAGTCGCCCGTTTTGACCTCGATCGTTTTAACGCCAAAACGGGACATGTGCTGGCGGCAGAATTGGCGACTGCGGTGATAACACTCATCAAAAAAGATGATCTCGTCTCCCGCGTTGAGCTTGGAAGTCAACAGTCCGACCATGGCTGCCATGCCACTGGAGTAAAGGATTGCGTCTTCTGCACCTTCCAGTTGAGCAAGTTTCTTTTCCACGACGTGCTCGCCCGGTGTACCGTAACGGCCATATTCGCCGCGGGCTTGGCTCTGTTCAATAAAATCAATAATGTCTTGAGTCTTCTTGAACGTGAACGTCGAGGCGCAAACGATCGGATCTGTAATTGAATCGATCGGCTTTTGCCGTTGTTCACCGGCATGGACCGCTCTGGTAGAGAACCCAAGATTCGTTTTTTGAATCTTAGATTCGAATGTTTCGTTTTGTTCAGTTGGTTTGGGCACGTCGGTAACAGACACAAAATACTCCTAGCTAATAAACCAGGGAAAGGTTACCGACAAAAAGAATACAGCAAAAACTGTTGGCAAAATGATCGATGTCAAATTGCGGTCGTACTTCAGATGCTCTTTAGCAGTTAAGGCTGCAAGCGGCTACAAATCCCTATTAAGCCTCTACCATACCAGTCAATGCCGTTATGGCAAGTCAAAAAACGGCTAGGGCGAGCAGCAAAGCGCTTGGCCTAATGGCTTTTACCCTTAGACGCTTATTCGGCTGAAATGGTAACCCGCAGAAGCAAGGACACGAACCATGGTGTTTCCTCGCTACCAAATTGCGTCGCGAGTATCGGGCGGAAGCGGTTCTAAGAACCTTAGGCCGCTTTGTTTCTGGAAAAGGGAATTGTGTGGCGTTGTGTTTTGGGTTCCAGGTAAAAATTTGCTTTTCTTCTAGCTCGGCGAAACTTTCTGGCTCCAACTAGTTTGTCACCCGATTCCGCCCATTGCTCTGCGATCTCGGTTATGTGCTCCAAACGCGATTGGGTAAACAGTCGGTGCTGTTCCAACTGCTTCTTTTTTGTCCGTGGGGGGAGATAATATTTAGGACCAAAAATGACTCGAACACGAGCCATCGGTTTGGGGATTGTGAACTTGTCCCAAGTGTTCAGTCGCCATGCTCGACTAACTCCGATTCCAACTGGAACGATTGGCATCTTTAACAGTGACGCCAGATAGATCGCGCCCATCGCCATTTCTCGCCGAGGACCCTTGGGGCCGTCAGGAGAAATCACGATACTGGAGGTCTTGCTGTACCGCTTGAGTTCTCGAATCGCTCGCGAGCCACCACGGGTCGTGCTTCCACGAACAATGTTTAGTCCTAACCCAAGCGCCATCTGATTAAGGATTTCTGCATCGCGATGTTGACTAACTAGCAACGTCAACGGCGTCCGCCCCCATTTGGGCAGTACGGACGTGATGTACTCGTGCCAAAATACGTAGATGCAATGTTCATCGTATTCCGGTCGGGCGGGGTCAGCGGCTAAATCGTAGTGGCCGATGCGGTAGTTTAGAAACTGAGTTGCCGCAGGAAGCGCCCATGCGCAGACAGTTCCGCACAATCGCTGTAAGCGAGGCACTTTCTCCTGAATCTTTTTGTCAGCTTCCATGCTGGCGGTTGGCATCGTCTACGTTTTTTAAATAAAAAGGTGTTGTTCGCTGGGTTGAAATTGTTTTTTTAAGTTGTTTGCCCGGTTTTATTCTGGCCAAACACCCGAGTAAACCTCGGTTGCAGGACCGGTCATAAATACATCGTTGGAAGGTTCATCCCAACGTAGTGTTAAAGTTCCGCCGAGTAGGTGGTTGGTGATTTCTCGTTCAGTAACTCCCGTCAAAACGCCAGCTACACAGACCGCGCTTGCTCCTGTGCCACACGCCAATGTCTCGCCAGAACCACGTTCCCAAGTCCGTTGCTTAACCTCCGTTCGCGAAACGACTTCAACGAACTCGACGTTAACTCGGGCAGGAAAGTGAGAGCTGCTCTCGATTTGGGGACCAATTTCCAAAACCAGTTCGTCGGTCGCCTTAGGAACAAAAATCACGCAATGTGGGTTACCCATCGAGACACAAGTGCACTCAAAAGTTTGCCCAGCGACGGTGATCTCCTTGTTCACGACCGGCGACGATGAAAAGGTTGTTGGAATTTCGGCAGCAGTCAAAACAGGTTGCCCCATATTGACCGTTACGCCGTTGACTTTACCGTTTTTCACCGTCAGATCCAATGTCAAGATGCCAGCTCCCGTCTTTACTAGCATCCCTTCAGTTTTCTGACAAATTCCATGGTCATAAAGGAGTTTTGCCACACAGCGAATCCCGTTTCCACACATTTCGGCTTCACTGCCATCAGCGTTGAACATCCGCATCTCGGCGTCACTGCTATCACTTTCGGTGGGGCAGATCAGAATCAGGCCATCCGATCCGATCCCTTTGTTTCGATCGGAAACTGCAATTGATAGCTGGTCCGGATTGGCGGGGGTGGGATTGTTAAAGCAGTCAACGTAAACGTAGTCGTTGCCAGCTCCGTGCATTTTTGTGAAGTTCATTGAGTTCGGTTCGCTGCGAAGGGAGTTTCAGAAGCTCTGTTATGTCTCACCCTTGTAAATCTATCAAGCTCCCCTGCCCTTGCTGTAGCGCTCTCTCCGAAGATCTCGATTTCGATCCTGCGTCACGATCATCCAGTTCTCGTTTCGCAACGTTTGTCCCGGCATTCTCGCCACCGTTTTCGTTGGCTGAATTCGAGTTTGCCGAAGCAACCGGTTGTCGCCCATCTCCTTCGCGGTCACTGGTTTCCAGCGTATCCTGAATCGCGGATGTATTGAGTTTTACGTTCAGGTCCGACTGTTTGGTTTGAGCCATTGAGGATTCGACTGACAGGGGAATTCCTGCCGTGCTGCTTGAGATAGGATTTAGTTTTACATCCATTTTGTCTTTTCAGGCTTGCTAGAATCGTGGATTGGGTAGCGCGATAACCTTACCTACCTACCGATCGTACTTGGGGAGAAAGGATCTTGAGCCCAGCGTGGTGGTGCCGGTTCTTCCACTTGGAACAGGTCGCTCATACTTTCGTTCAGTCCTGGCAGAATTTCGGTGTAGATTTGCGGATCGGAGAAACTTCCATCGACTTTCCACCACATAATGCTTTGGCTACTGGCTTTGGCCAAGTCACTTATGATCGGAATGTGCATTCTGTTTCTGCCAATCACGCTGTAAAAATTCATGTTAACCTGTCCACGCAGGTCCAGTTTGCCTTGACCGATCAAGCTGATTGCGTCGCCCAGCAATTCGACTCGGTTCAACGTTGCTGTGTTTCCGGCGATCGTAAAGTCGACGTTGCCTGCGTCGAAAGCCGACCGGTTCGTACGGCGGTTCTTTAATGTTTTTAACATGCCTAATACAACTGGCAATTCGTAGATGTTGGCATCACGCAATTGAAAAAGGCCCTCGCCCCGAATGGACTCTCGAGTCTCGCCACCCGTCAGCCGCATCGCTAGGTTACCAAAGCCGCCGATCTCTTTTAGTTGCGTTGACATTTGCCCCGTTGCGGACTCAAGGTTTGCATTCGAAACCGAAGCTTGCACATAGAAGCGATCTTCGCCGTTCTCCAACCAGGATTGCCCGTCCAGTCTTGTAGCGCCACCGAATACATTTCCGACCAGCGATTCCCGTATCGTAGGGTCGTTGTTCGGTTTAGACATGCTTCCTATGCCTACGCGGTTGTTCTCAATCCACAACGGCCCTCGAACATCTGTGACTTGAATGTCCATCACGTGTAATGAGTCGACGGCAATCGCGCCATCAGAAATGACGTTCTCACCGTCGTAGCGGCCGGCAAAGGTGGCGTATCCAAAGACGTTGTCGATCGCCAAACCTACGTTCATCGCCGCTTGATCAACATCGACTCGAACATTCCAATTCATTTCGAAAAAAGGGTCGGTCTGGCCCGCGTTGGCCAGTGGTTCAATGGGTTGTTCAAAACTGACTCTGTTGATTTGATCGTTGCTGGTTGTTGCAGTGACCATCGTATTCAGAGGGTTGGCGTTTTCAGCGGGTAAAGTTTCCACCGTCATCAAATTGCCACCCATGTTTACGGTTCCAGTCGCGCTCGCTTTGCCACGGTAGTCCAAGCCAACGAGAGCTTCGCGCAGTGATTCAGGAACCGCCTTGAGCAAGTCGTCATCAACGGTGATCGCTCCAATCCGGAGATCAGCAAGCTGCATGTTCCAGGCTCGTGCGTTGTAGTCGCCAAAGCTGTTGCAGGTCATCCATGTGTTTTCATGCCTTCCGCGGACTCGATCCATTCGAAATTTACCATCACCGATTCGAATGCGGCCATCCATATTCGCAATCCGATAGGGAAACCAAAGAGGCGTAATCGCTGCGGTCGAAGACGATGCGTCTTGTGGATCCGCAAGTAAACCGTCGAGGATGATGTTGGTTTCTGAATCGGGTGGTGTGGTCAAATCAATATTCACATAGTGCGCGGTTCCATCGGGACGAATCGCATCCCAGACATAACGAACGTCCGGGGGCAAGGCATCGGCCAGTTGTTGGTCTAGAGGAACATTGTGGACATCGAATTTTAGATGCAAACCTTGGGTTGGGTTCCAGTTCCCGTTACATACTGCTGAGCTTGCTCCGTTGACACTTCGTACATCTTGAATTTCAACGTTTGTATTTCGCACGCGGACTTTACCGTTGATATTCGAGAAAGGATACTCGAAATAGGCGTGACGCGATTTGCAGTCGAACAATTGCACGTCATAGTCGAGATCGAAATAATCCTGGCTCGCAGGTTTGCGTGCTTGACCAGCGACTTGGAAAAGGCCGCTGGGGCGAAAGTCGAAAAGGGTCGGCGCGACTTTTTCCACAGCCGCAACCGCGGTCGCCAATTTTTTGTCGATCGGCAATTTTCCTTCGTTCCAAAAATTGATCAAGGCGCTTGCGCTTTGCCCGTGACCGGTTATGCCGCCAGTAAAATGAAGCGGCTGGTCCTGTTCTTTTGCCGTAATATCAAAAGTCAATTTTTCTTCGTTCAAATTGACTGTTCCATGGGCGTCATTTACCGGATAAGGAAACTTGACAAAGTTGAATCGCATCCCAGAAACGTCACCTGAGGCGGAACGATGAAACCCATCCTTGTCCTTGGATAGCGAGAATTTCACGTCAACAATCCCGCGAGGGTCGAAATCGGCGAAGAAGGTTTTAACTCCCTTGGGAAATGGTTTTGCCAATCGATGGTCCAGCGTAAGTTGCTTGCAAACTCCGTCCAGTCTCCACACCTTCGGGTTTGCAAGTAGCATTTGCCCGACGACATAAAACTGACCGTGTAGATTTTCCCCTGAGCCAATATTGCCCGAGATGTCACCGCGCAGAATTCCTTTTTCGATTTTGATCGGTCCAGCACATTCTGACACGATATAAGGCATTTTTTTATGGTCGACCGCAACGTTTTGCAGGTCGGCATTGAATACGATGTTGCTTGTCTTTTTGGTCGAGTTCTCAAGCAACATCGAGCCTTGGCCACTGACCAATCCTACGACTCCGCGCAAGTCGACGGGAAGCGTGCCTCTGGGCAGTAATCCCAGTGTGGTCCGATTGATCGGGAATCGAGTGAACTCATATTCAATCTGGGAAAACCCTTCCGCAGCGGGTTGAGTTGAGAAGGAGCAAGTCGAATTGCCAAATAGGTTTACGCTTCCCATAACAGATAGTCGGGTAGGCTGGGACGGGGTGGGCTCGATTTGCAGTTGCAGGTTTTTGAACTCGTAGACTGCAGGCTTTTGGGTGCGATAATCGGTATAGCGAATTTTTGAGTTGCGAATTGCGACCGGAATCGGGGCGCCAGTAGGCTTCAATTCGGAGAGTCTTGGGAGCAAACGTTCCAGATTCCACTGTCCATCTGGATCGCGAGACACATGCAAAGCAACATCGAACAGTTCGACTGCAGTGGGCTTGAAGTTGCCTGCCAACAGATCGGGTAATTGCGCGGGTGAATGGACGAGGGCGTTTTCGATTTCAAAGACCTCATTGCCTTGATCGCAAACCAGTTGCAAACCAGTGACCTGAATCCCTTTGCCTTCAACAAATTTTGCATCGCTGACCGAACCAGCCATTCCGATTTTTTGCAAATGTTCGTTGAGCTGTTTTTCAATTGCGCCGGCTAGCTTCGAATTCACCGACTGAAAAATTTTAGGGTATGCATAGATACCGATTGCGGCCAGGAGCGCAAGCCCCACCGCGAATTTCCGAAAGTAACGAAGGCCTTCGGATAAAGGGGAAATCGGTTTGTTAGGTGCGGATCGAATCGAAACTTCCTTGCATACGCGCGCTACCGCAGTACGGGCCATCCTTGGCCAAATCTATTTGCGCTATTGGACGAGATAGTACAAAAATACGCGGTTTAGCCAAAGTCGGAAGGTGGTTAATCGTTCAACCAGTTCGCGTAGGGCAATTCAGGAAAGAGATGCGGGGCGTGCAGGAAAAGCCTGCTTTTGCAAGGTTTACTGCGAATCGAGTTGGGTTATACTCATACTTTCCCGAGTGAAATGTTCAATCGTGATAGCACAAACCGAGGGTGCTATCACATTCTTGACGGCTCCTCACCTCAAAATTCAACGCAAATTCACTAACTAGAGAACGTTATGTCAACCAATTCTTCAAGCGAAAATTCCGGGAGCAAATTGTTGTTCTGGGGCTGTTTTGTTGCCCTGATCACAACGGCATTCGGATTCATTACTCGAATGTTTCTTTTGGATGATCCGGCGATCACTTCGCAGTTGGGACTGGATCCTGCTGAAGTCGGACGATTCAAAGGGATTCAGATTTGGCCTTTCGCGTTAAGTATTATCGTTTTCAGTTTGATCATTGACAAAGTCGGCTACAAGTTCTCAATGATCTTTGCGTTTGCTTGTCAGGCGATTTGGGCAGTAATGGGCGTGAGTGCTTTGGGCATGCTCGAGACTAATCCGGAGACGGCTAGTTCTTTAATCTTTTGGGGCGGGCTGATTTTGGCACTTGGTAACGGTACGGTCGAAGCCTTTATCAATCCTGTCGTGGCGACGATGTTCGATTCAGAGAAAACAAAGTGGTTGAACATTTTACATGCGGGTTGGCCGGGCGGTCTGGTCGTTGCTGGAATTATCGTGATCTTGATGGGTGAGTTTCCGTGGACGATCAAGCTCGGGATTATTGCTGTCCCTGCAGTGATTTACTTCATCATGTTGATCGGATGTAAGTTTCCGCAACAAGAACGTGTTGCGGCTGGTGTAAGTTACCGTGACATGTTGTCTGAATTTGGAATTCTAGGTGCGGCAGTCGTTGGATTCTTGGTTACCTTGCAGTTGATGGACTTCTTTCCTGAAGGCAACAAATGGTTGTTTATCACTATCGGCGTTTTGATGGTTGTTGGATTTGGAGTTTATACCAAGAGCCTTGGTCGCCCGCTGATGTTCGTATTGATTCTGATTATGATGCCGCTGGCAACGACTGAAATCGGGACGGATGGTTGGATTTCTGGAATTATGGCTAACGCGGTGACTTTCCACGCCGGTTGGATTCTTGTTTACACATCCGTGATCATGATGGTACTGCGATTTTTTGCTGGGCCTATTGTCCACAAACTATCTCCGCTGGGCTTGTTGATCATGAGTGCGGTACTCGCGATCGCAGGTTTAATGGCTTTGTCGGGTGCAAAAGGCGTCGGAATTATTTTTGCTGCGGCAACCTTGTACGCGTTGGGTAAAACCTTCTTTTGGCCAACCATGCTTGGTATTGTTTCGGAGCAAACTCCAAAAGGTGGAGCGATGACGTTGAACGCGATTTCTGGAATCGGAATGCTCGCCGTGGGAACACTTGGGTTTCCCTATATTGGTGCTTTGCAGTCAGACAAGGCGATTAGTGCAGTGGCTGCGACAGCCGAAGCCAAAGAACTGGGCATCGTTGATGATAGTGGAGCATTGGCTGAAACTGTTTTGACCGATAAAACCCTTTACGAGATTATCAAATACAAAGTAATCAATAGCGAAACGCTGGAAGCAGAAATCGCTAAAGTGCCAGAGGAAAAGCAAAAGGCAGTCAAGGAAGTTTTTATGAAAGCCGAAGGTGGAAGTGCTCAAAAAGCACTTGCCAATATGGCGATATTCCCCGGTGTTATGTTGTTGGCTTATCTAGGGCTTTGGCTCTGGTTTAAATCAAAGGGCGGATACAAACCGGTTGTGCTCACTGACGGTCATTAGTTTTGTTTGCCATAGTTTTGACTTAAAATACGGCCAATCGCATCTAGCTTTTGGCCGTTTTTTTATGTGCGTTTTTTGAGTCGTTGAAATTCCAAGGAACTTCCGTTCCAACTCATTTTTATGTTGCCCGGCATTTTTGAATGGGGTTGGGTGTTCGTTTTGATTACGGTCGCAATGGACTGCCATTTGGCAAACGTCATGTCTTGCAGCGGCCATTCCAATCGTTTCCAAGCCTGGACCAAAGTGTGTCGGATTAGAAGTTCTGGTTGATTGTCCAATTTTGAGCAGTCGACGATAAAACCGTTGGGTTGGAACTGAAAGGCGTTTTCCAGCAACTCCGATCCGATCGAATCCAGGAAATCCTGACATTCGCTGGCTTGTGCAGACAACGATTCGATTCGTTGGTCCAGTTGTGGCGCAAAGTCCGATTTGATTTTGGGAATCAGCTCGTTGCGAATCCTGTTTCTGGCAAAGGCCGAAGTCGCGTTGGAGGCGTCCGTCCTATAAGGCTGTTCGATCTTTTTCAGATAGTCAATGATTTCGTCGCGGCTGATGGTCAACATCGGACGTAGTAACGTGACTCCATCGACCAGTTTGCGTTGTTTGGGAATGCCCGCTAAACCAGCGATCCCCGTTCCCCGCATCAAGCGGAACAATACCGTTTCCGTTTGATCGTTTTGGTTGTGAGCAGTCATCACATATCTCGCCCCCGTCTGCCCTGCTAATTGCCCAAACCATTGATATCGAAGATCCCGCAACGCAGATTCAAGCCCTTCCGAGACGGTGTCGGTTTCGACAGGAAGTGATTCGCATTCGCATTGAATGCTTAGATGCTCACAAAGCGTTTGGACGAACTGTTGGTCTTCTTCACTTTCTGGACCTCGCAGTTTGTGGTTTGCATGTGCGGCGATCAAACGAGTGTTTGGGATTTGTTGCGATATTTCAGCCGCAATCCTGAGTAAGGTGACACTGTCCGGCCCTCCACTAATCCCCAGTATGATGGGGTGCTGGGCCCATTTCTCAAGCGGGAATTCATGGAGAACTTTGTCGGTTATTTCGCGGG
>CAZDBA010000054.1:0-3264 GCA_964503615.1 uncultured Pirellulaceae bacterium | reverse complement strand
AGTATTACAAGTCAAAACGTAAACGAAACCGGAAATCAGGTTGAGCGATAGTTTCAAGCACGGTTGGGCTCTGGTAATATATGATTGGTCGTTGATAAGACCAAATTGGAATAATGAGAAAGCGTAGAAGTGCGTTCGCGTTGTTCCACATGAATCAAAGTAAGAACGTTTACATCTTTTCCATTGGATAAACTGTGTATTTGGTCAAAGCAATCATTGCTTTAGTCATTTGCCTACTGCAAAACATTTTGCGGTCAGTTTCGACGGTGCCTGTTCCCAGTTTGGAGCGAGCCGTTCTGTCGAAATTGTCTTCCAGGTTTATCTTGTTGCAGGCGGTTGTGCCTGCTTGTGCGCGCCCAATGCGTCGGAAGTACCATTCTGACGAGTTTTGTTCGCGGTATTCCCAGAAAGATGTTGCCCGAGTCCTCTCCGAAATCTGGAAACAAAAGATCGTGTTACCTGACTTCTTTTTGAAACTCAACCGTTCTGATTTGATTTTTGTGGAACAGTAGTTGAACGCTGCCTACGCATCGATCAATAGGTGATATGATGCAAGAAATTCTGATAGGCGCAGGAGGCGTGGTCGTCGGACTTGGTTTGTTCTATCTGTATGGCTTCTTGCTGAAACGTGACGCAAAGTCTCAGGCAAGTGCGATTGTAGAAGAAGCCAAACGGGGGGCGGATACCAAGATTCGCGAGACCGAACTCAAGATCAAAGAACTGGATCTCCAGCAAAAAGCCAATGTCGAGAAAGAACGGACTAGCTTCCAAAACAAGATCCACGAGAAAGAAAAATCGCTGGATAAGCGAGAGTCTCAGTTGGAGCAGCAGGCTGACGGTTTGCGAAAGCAAGAGTCGATGGTCCAGGTTTCGCACAACAAGCTGAAACAAAAAGTTCAGGAGGCAGAAAAGCACGCCAATGACTTGCAGGAGATTTTTGAGAAACAGCGGAAAGAGTTATTGCAGATTACCGGGCTGAGCAAGGAAGAAGCTGCTAAACGTTTGTTCAAATTGTTGGAGGACGAATTGGCCGACGAAGTCGGTGGTCGTATTCTGGCCCACGAGCAAAAAGTGGCTGAGATCTGTGATGCAAAATCGCGTGAGATGTTGTTGGTCGCAATTCAACGATACGCCGCATCCCATACTTCCGATTCGACAACCAGTACCGTCGATATTCCCAACGACGAAATGAAAGGTCGTATCATTGGCCGCGAGGGGCGGAACATTCGTGCGTTTGAGAAAGAGACCGGGGTCGACGTTATTATTGACGATACACCTGGTGTCGTAATCGTCAGTGGCTTTGATCCTGTCCGTCGCGAAGTCGCACGACAATCAATGGACAAGCTGATCGCCGACGGACGTATTCACCCCACGCGCATCGAAGAGATCGTTGCGGAAACGCAGGGTGAGGTTGAGAATTTCCTCAAGAAAAAAGGGGCCAAAGCAGCTCAAGAAGTCGACGTACATGGACTGAGTGACCGAGTCATATTGATGTTGGGGCGGCTGCATTTTCGAACCAGCTACAGCCAAAACGTACTGCGGCACAGTGTCGAAGTCGCGTTTATTTCCGGTATGATCGCTGAACTGATGGGAATGGATGGCGATCTGGCACGTCGTTGCGGGTTACTGCACGATATTGGAAAAGCTGCAGATCACGAGCTGGAAGGCGGACACCCCAAGATCGGAGCTGATTTGTTGAAACGCAACAATGAGGGGCCGGAAGTGGTTCACGCCGCGTTTGGGCACCATGATGAGATTCTCGTCGAGCACCCTTACACGATGGTGGTTGCAACCGCTGATGCCTGTAGCGCCTCGCGCCCGGGAGCTCGTCGCGAGTCGTTGGAGCGATATGTGAAACGAATGGAAGAGTTGGAGACAATCGCGATGGAGTTCGCTGGTGTCAAGAAAGCGTTCGCGATTCAGGCGGGGCGAGAGCTTCGTGTGTTGGCCAGCGCAAAAGATACGGACGATCACAAGGCGGCTAAGATTTGCCGAGATATCGCGGCAGCGTTTCACGATCGGCTGACTTATCCTGGTGAGATCAAAGTCACTGTTATTCGCGAATCCCGTTTTTCTGAGATCGCGAAATAGAACGAGCGAGTTCGGCAATCGAGCTGGTACGGAAGTCAAAAGAAAATAACGAAAGTAAGAACTTAGTGCGTATTTTATTTATCGGCGATATCGTGGGACGAAGCGGTGTTGAGGTTGTCGTTAACTGTATTGAACCCCTGCGACGAGAGGAGTCGATCGATTTGGTCGTCGCCAACGCCGAAAACGCAGACGGTGGCTCTGGTCTGACACCTTCCATCTATCGCAAGCTGATCAAGGCCGGCGTGGACTGTATTACGCTAGGTGATCATATCTACCGAAAGAAAGATATTATCGACATCCTTGAAACCAAAACGGATGTCGTTAAACCGGCCAACTATCCTGATGGAGCACCGGGAAAACGATGGACAACCGTCAAGTCGCAAACGGGCCAAGAGGTCGCTGTATTCTCGTTGATGGGCCGAGTCTATATGCGACCGGTCGATTGCCCGTTTACCGCCGCGGACAAAGTTCTCGAAGAGATTCCTGATGAGATTAAGATCCGGTTTTGTGATTTCCATGCCGAAGCCACCAGCGACAAACAGGTGATGGGTCGGTTCCTGGACGGTCGGGTGTCGGCTTGTTTGGGAACCCACACGCATGTGACGACAGCAGACGAACGGATTTTACCTGGCGGGACTGCCTTTCAGTGCGATGTTGGCATGACGGGGCCGCATAACAGCATTCTTGGCCGCAATATTGAAAAGGTGATGGAGGCTACGATTACGTTCAAGCCCCTGCCCTTTCACGTCGCCAAAGGAGATGTGCGGATTTCTGCAACGATGTTCGATGTGGACAATAACACGGGAAAAGCTCTTAGCATCAAGCGAGTTGTGGTCGATGAGCGACGAGCTGATCAGTTGTGCGAAGAGGACGATGATTAGACGGGATTTCAAAGTCCTTTCGTGATCGGGATCTTGATCGGTCGTAGGCATTGCACCTGATTCAGAGGTGCCGCAGTCTGAACCATCAAATGCGGCTTTGCGTGCCTTGAAAAACTTGCAAAAAAACAACGTTTCGTTGATACTGGTGTGGGATTTTGCGTGAGCCACTTATTTGATTTTTCAAAGCAGGAAGTAGCACTATGAGATTTAGGAAGCCTGGTTTTATTGTCGCCGTTTTTGGCGTTCTGTTCTTCGCAGGTTTTGTGAACGCACAGGTTGTTATTTTCTCAGA
>CAZDBA010000053.1:0-28827 GCA_964503615.1 uncultured Pirellulaceae bacterium | reverse complement strand
CATGCATCTTTGCAGCCGACAAGCCGTATGCGAGACCTGCGGCGATGATGCCACCAGTTGAGGTGCCAGCGATGAGGTCGAACGATTCCGCGATTGGCCGCCCTAGTTTGGCTTCTAGTTCTTTTAGATAGGACGTGACAAAAGCACCACGAATCCCTCCGCCAATTAAAGATAATATTTGAAACCGCGCCATTACATTTCGCTCCAGAGACTTTGTAGATACGATCAATCTAGTTCAAAAAACCAGCGTTACCAACGCCACCCAACAAGAGTTAGGTGGAGCATTTTGTTTGTGAAAATATTGAAATTTTGTGTAAATCCCCTATCTTGAGTCCGACCCATAAGTAGGGATTATACTTTTAATTTAGCTTCGGAGTAAAAATATGACTGAATCAGAGAAGACGAACAAGGCTGAATCATTAAGCGATGAAACGACTGCTCAGAAGTCTAGCAAAACTCCTGAGAACTCGGACACGCACCCAATCTGTCAGAACGCCAAGGATCAGGAAAAGTGCGAAGAGTTTGTGGAGCGATTGGAGCAAGCAAGCGATAATATTGAAAAGCCCCAAGACTGAGAGTTTGGATTTCGATAGGCTGTCGCTCAATCGCGCGTAAGGCCTAAACGCTTGTGAGCCACAATCATTCTAATTTCGATGATGCAAATGAGCCTTGGCTACTCCATTTGATCGACCAGCTGTCGACCAAACGCTGGGTAGGGTTATGGCTGGTCACGATTTTGTTCTCGGCAATTGTTTACTGGGCAACCAGCAGCTATTTGGATGGTCACGGTCTGGTGTGCACCATGCACAAAGAAATGGAGCGTCCGGTTTCTTTTCCGACGGCGCTTTATTTCAGCTGCGTGACGACCACGACGCTTGGTTATGGTGATTTTGCTCCGGAAGGAATTTCCAGAGTGTTCGCGATCCTGCAAGCTTTTCTAGGCATGGCGGTTGTCGGAGCTGTGATTTCAAAAGTCCTGACGCGTCATCAAAGCCAAACGATTGCTGACACAAACAGAATCGCTGTCGCCGAACGATCGGCAAGTATTTTTACGGCATTGAACCAACAGTTGGTCGAGTTCCAGGAGATCCGTCGATCGAAAGAGCAGGGCGATCAAGATGAAGCTGGGCACAGCAGGTTGAACCGACGTTGGGTGAACGCAGGCCTGAGGTTCAATTTCCTTTTGGAAACGATTCAGAAGCTGCTTTCAAAGCGCGAAATTGCGCCTGCAACTAAAGCGAAAATATTGACAGCTCTGGGTAACACGGTGGCGGAGTATGATGCGGCCAGCAAGGCATGTGATTTTTCAATGGACTCTTCAACTTCTATGTCACAGTTGTTAAGCATCTGTGAGAGTAGTGGTGCCGGAGAAATCCTCAAAAACCCTAACATCGAAGAAATCATTAAATGCTTGAACTCATTTGGCACTGGCGTTTAGCAACAGATCTATAGCAAAGTGGTGAGGTCGGTTACCCGTCTGGCAAAAAAACGGACCGGAAACGATATCAGTGTAAGTTTCTGTTTAAAATGAATGAGTGTCCCAACATTGTCTTTAGCCTTAAAGAGCACTGGCCTTGGGGCGCAAAATCAGAATCACGTCTTAAAATCAATCGATGATTTGAATGAAGGGTAGAAATGTTTGACTATGAAACAAGGATAGAGGCGGACGGAATCGCAATTGTGAGTGTCAGAGGTTCGCTCGATACAGAAACCAGAGAGTACTTCTTTGAGTGTCTTGGCGGACTCATTTCAGATGGGCATGATTGTATTATTGTCGAATGCCATGGATTGGGGTTTGTATCCAGTAGCGGTCTGGCAGGCTTGATCAGCGCACGTCGACGAGCCCAGTCTCAAGGTGGCAAAATTTACCTTACCCATCTCAGCTCAACGGTCATCGAAGTCCTTAAGATCACCAAGCTAAACACCTTGTTTGCGGTTTACCCGACCACTGAAGAATTGTTGGTTCAACTAAGGCAAAACCCTGACAATCCCAAAGTGGCATCAAGCTAAACGCCCGATTTCATAAATAGCATCAAGCCATCAAGCCCTATTATTGCTCTTTTATCAATCACCCAATTCAAGGACCAACCCAACGGTCGTTTGTGGGTTGGAGGGATCGAGCGTGATTCGATTGGCAATCCAGCCTTCGTTTTGCTTAAGGATGCGATCGGTTGCCCCGCCGGAAAACAGTTCTGAAACACCAGAGCGCACAGCTTCGGAATTCTTGCTTTCCGGCGTAGTGTCGATGCCGGCGATGGGATCGTCGCTAACCCATGCCTGACCAGCCGAATCGGTGACAACAATCCTGGCCGTACTTTGCTCAAGCTGCTCCAGTACTTGAACAACTCGGGCTTGCAGATCCATCTCCAGTGTCACAAAACCGAAAAGCTCTCCGGTTGTTTCATCAAACACGGGAGTCGACGAAAGCAACTTCACCTCTTGGCGATTCGTGCCAGTCCGTTTATTCCGGCACCGCGTCGTCAGCAGAACATCGGCTGATGACAACTGACCTATTTCGGCGAGGAAGTCTTGATCGTTCAAACTTTTCTGCTGGCTGGCTGGTAGACGGCGAACGAAACCCATTTCCCCAGCGTGCCGTTCTACATAGACGATTGGTGTTGCTTGATCGCTTTCGATGGCTGTGTAGTAGACACTGCGGTAATTTGGATTCGCTCGAAGCAAACCTATATAGATCGTTGCCAGTCGTTGTTCCCAAACCTCTTTGCTTTCGCCAGTGTCTTGGTCAGTACCTTTGGGATCTGTGGCAATCACGATCGCCTGGATAGGAGGCAACGTCGACATGAATCGAGTGTTGCGCATCAGTTCGAAGGCGGTCGACTGAAGTTGCACCTCTACTTCATTACTGTAAACGCTTAACTCATCGAACTGCCGCTGCTGGTTAGTAAGTTGGTTCTGTCGAAAAGCGACGGCCAATGTCGAAGCGGCAACGCAGGCAACGATCAGGCACGCAGCAATGATTTGAGACCAAACCTGATTTTGCCGTACCCAACGCTGGGCTCGTTGCACCCACGTTTCGCGTTGAGCAGAGACCGGCTCTCCCGCCATCCACCGCTGAACGTCATCCGCCAATTCCATGGCCGATTGGTAGCGCGCGTATTGCTTGCCCGCCATCGCCTTGCCACAGATCGCTGCCAAGGTAGCATCCACTCCGTTGTCAGTTTCCAGAGCGTTTGGGGTTGGGTGACTCGCAATTGCGGACAACAGATCACGAATTCCCGAAACGGTTTCTTGATCGCGTAATACTTCATGTGGAGCACTACCGGTCAAGATCGCGAACAGAATCGCTCCCAATCCATAAATGTCGGTACGTTCATCGAGATCGTCGACGCGTCCGGCGGCTTGTTCGGGTGCCATGTAGAGCGGGCTGCCTAACACTTGCCCTTGCATGGTACTCTGCGAATTCGCCTCATTGGAATCGAGTTCAACGCTGGCATGATCAAGGTTAGCTTCGCCAATGACTTTCGCGATGCCCCAATCGATCACAATCACCTGTCCAAAACTATCGATCGCAATGTTCTCAGGTTTCAAGTCCCGATGAATCACCTGGCGAGAATGAGCATGTCCAATCGCCTGGCAAACGTTGACAAAATCATCCAGCAATCGGCGAATAAGCATCGGATCGTCCTCGCCCTCGGCGCGACGCTCGTGATACTCCATGATGGTGTCATGCAGTGTTGTCTTTCCCAGGAACCGCATCACGTAGAAGGATTTCCCCGTTTTCTCTTCGGTCCCAAGTTGATGAATCGGAACGATCCCCGGATGCTCCAGACGTCCCGTAATCACGGCCTCACGATCAAAACGCTCTACGATTTCAGGCGAGTCATTTCCAGAAATTTCCTTGATCGCTACATGGCGTTTGAGACTTTCATCAAACGCCAGCCAGACTCGCCCAAGTCCTCCCTGGCCAATCTTTCTGATCAATTGATAACCATGCATCGCACGTCGATGATCAGACGAACCAGCACCTGCAGCGGCCTGGATCCCCAATAAGCGTGAGATGCGTCCCGAGGGATCGAGCGCTTCAAGTGTCCCAGCAATCAATGAGTCAAGCGGGCCATTGTCCATTAACTCGGACAGCGCCGCACTTGTTTGATCCGCCAATTCTTGCCGCGCCGCATCATCGATGAATTCATTTTCAACTAGGTGGTCAAGAAGTGGCATGCTGCCATGAATCGTCCAACTGCGAATTGCTTCTGACAGTTTCCTTTCGCTTACAACGCCTTGTCGTAATGCCAAGACGGCGGCTGCAATGTCCTCTTGTTCTTTCGGAAATTGAGAATCGTAGTCAAGCGTTTCCATAAAACGATTTGCATTGCCAGATTCATTTTTGAAGGAATCAGAATCAGCCAGTGGTTCAGTTTCATCACTGGAGTCCAGGAAACGAGTTTCATCGTTGGAGTCAGGAATCATGCCGGTTTCTTATATGGACATTGAGTTTCAATAAAGGCGGCCAATATTAGGGTGTCGATCCTTTTGTGCGAACCGCAACCCGTATTCCTCATTATAGCTCAATGTTATGTACGGCATGCTGGACGATTGGTCGGGCAACGGGACTCGCGATTTCCAGATGCTTGCATGATTTTCTTTTGAAATCTGGACTTTTCCAGATCCTCCAAAAAATCGCTCAATTTTTAGGGTAAAAGGCACAAACTTGATCCCATTACTATTCCTCGCCAGCTGGCAACTCACTACTTTTAGCGTCGAATTTCAGCGCTAGTACTTGTAGTTCAACCTACTGGCACAACTTGAACCTAAAGGAAGCAGTAATGAAGTGTTTTTTGACAATTGCCTTTTTAACGTTTGCTTTTTGCTTCGGGTTGCTAATTCCTGTTGTGCAGGGGCAACAAAATGCCGATTTAAGCTTTAGTGCGGCAACCATTTTGCCTGCTTCGATTTTACAAACTGACACTTACAGAATCTCTGATACCGTTATGGTCAGCGACCATCAATTCCAATTTAACATTGAAACGAATTACGGAACGTTTCCGGCTACTGGCATTCCAATGCTTGAGAAGCGGATTTCTGAATTGCGAGCCATTCAGGAAGCCGGTCAAATCAGCAATCAAGCGGTTGCCGCCAAGAGTGCTTGGGCGACACTAAAACAAACCCCACAGGGAGCCGGACATTTACTTGCTGATCCAATTGGAACGCTCAAGCAAGCTCCGAGAGGAATCAAAAAGATGGCTGTGAACTTCGCCGATCCTGTCAGCCGGCGCGCTGGGACGGAATCTCGAAGAAAGCTGGCAGCAAATTTAGGCGTTGATTCGGAAACAAGAAATCCCGTGTTGGATCACTTGCTTGGCCAATTGGCAACCAGAGAAATGGTTGGCACATCGGCTACCAAGTTCGCATTGAGCGCTGCAATTCCCGGGCTTGGAACACTGGCTTCGATGGAAGAGTTACGAGACACGGTCGCATCACAAAGCCCGCATGAGCTTTTGTTGAACATAGATGCCGAGCTGACTCAGATGGGCACTTGGACGCCCGTTAAAGACGCTTTTGTTAGCTCCAGCAAATGGACGCTACTAGAGAAGCTGGCTTTTATGCAATCTTACAAACAACTTGCCGACGTCCAGCGTGCCGACCTGTTGCTCTACCAAGCTAATTTAGATGGATCGGAAGCAGAAATATTACGTCGCCTGATCGTCATCCAACTGTTGGCAGAATTGCATTCGAAAAATCCAATCCTAACCTTGTCAGATGCGGGTTTGCCTGTTGCCTGGTTAAAGGATTCCCAAATTGTTGGGGTCTGTTCCATTGACTACTTAACCAACTCGGCCGAGGTCCAGGAAGTCGCGACTGGCTTCAGAGCGAACAATCCAAACAAGACAATCAGCCTGCTTTCGTCTGGTTGGATTTCGCCAGAGGCGCAAAAGACACTAGATGCCAACAAGATCACCTTCGTCCGAGCGGACTTTGCCGCAGACGCAACCATTGCGAATCAGTCAACTATTCCTGAAGGATCACGTCGATGAGACGACAGTTTAAAAGTAGCCTTCGATTGATTGCGTTGCTTTGCATCATTGCAACGCTAACGGGGTGCAAGGCACTCAAAAAACGCCATCAAGTAGACCTAGGTGAAATTTACGACGATCTAGCGCAGTTACCCGATACCGAGCGGAACCCCGTGATCGTAATCCCAGGGATCCTTGGTTCTCGATTGATCGATGGACAAACGAACGAAATCGTTTGGGGCGAAATGGGTCCGGCCGGAGTGAGCCCGCTAAAGACTCACAGCCTTACTGAACTGGCTCTTCCGATGCAGCAAGGAGTCCCGCTGCATCAACTGCACGACCAAGTAAAACATGACGGTCCGCTCGACCAGATAACGTTTCGAGTGGCAGGAATTCCAGTCAGAGTGAATACCTATGCCCAGATTTTGGCGACACTTGGCGTTGGTGGATATCGCGATCAACACTTTCGCGGAGACTCACGACTAAACGAAGTCAACTATGGAAATGATCACTTTACATGTTTTCAGTTTGCCTATGACTGGCGAAGAGACATTAGTGAATCGGCTGCGCTGTTGGCCCAGTACATTGAAGAGAAGGATGCTTATACGAGGCAGCAATACCTCGAGCGATATGGGATTGAGAATCCGAACATCAAGTTCGACATCGTGGCTCACTCGATGGGCGGAATGGTAGCAAGGTATTATTTGCGCTATGGCAATCAACCGCTTGCCGATGACGGTTCGCTCCCCGTGTTAACTTGGGCAGGAGCCCAGCGAGTTGGTCGAGTGTTTATTGTGGGGACGCCGAATCTGGGGTCAACAAAAGCGATCAAAGAAATGAAAGAAGGGTTGCAGCTTGCTCCCCCAATGCCCAAATTTCCAGCGGCAGTCGTTGGGACGATGCCGGCTGTCTACCAACTCCTCCCACGAAGCGAAGATAGGGCAATGGTGTACGAAGATGGCAGCAACCCCGATATTTTTTCGCCGGAAACATGGCAGCAGTTGGGATGGGGGTTGGCAGACAAACGCCAAGACCGCGCGCTGGCGAGGCTGATGCCGAATTGCTCAGTCCAGCAGCGTCGGCAAATCGCGTTGGAGCACCAAGCGAAGTGTTTGGCACGAGCAAAGCAGCTGCATCAGGCGTTGGATGTTTCCGCCCCGTTGCCAGCTGGATTGGAGATGCACCTGTACGCCGGTGACGCCAAGGAGACTTTGCATCAAATTGTTGTGAATCGATGCAAAGCCAAAATCACGCAAGAGATAAAAACTGCGGGCGATGGAACGGTAAGTCGCACTAGCGCGATTGCAGAAAGAAAAACCGATAAATTACACCAACCGTTTCGGATAATTCCGTGGACGGACGAGACTTTTCTTTCGACGGACCACTTGGGCCTAACGCGCGATCGAACTTTTGTTGACAACGTTTTGAATCAGCTGTTAGTGACGCCAATGGTTCGCTGATCAGCTCATGCAACTTATGAACTGGCACCGCGTTCTCTCAGTAGGTTGGACATTCTACTCGCTTCGATTAAACTAATCGTTATCTGGTCGAAATCTAAACCTTTTGAACAAAGAAGGCAGCCATGTTGATGATTCCTGTGCTGTTGTTTCAAATCTTGATCAGTTCGCTAATTGGTGCGGTGATTTTGAGGGCTACATGTGCACTGTTTAACAGGTGGTTTGGCAAGCAAACCTCGCCCGATCAACCTCAGGCAGTTACCCAACCTCAGGCAGTTACCCAACCTCAGGCAGTTACCCAACCACCACCAAAAGCCGCAGATTTTTCAAGCCCCTACGCCCCTCCGATGGCTCCTTCGACTAAATCTCATGGCAGCATGCCCCGCTATCTGGGAGTACCCGAACCCAATTTTGAAAAAGCGTTTCTCATTTGTTTGGTTACTGTTTTTATCCAAATGATATTCGGATTCATTCTTGGTTTTATTTTGGGTGTGATATATCAAGGCCAAGATGAGGTAGGCCTCAGAGTCGTGATGGTGGTTTGCGCATCCGTGGGTAGCTTCCTTATTCTGGCAATCGCATGCATGGTTGGACTACCAACATCTTTTTCGCGATCACTTGGAGTATCAGGGCTTTTCCTCTTAGTCGCGTTGGTTGTTGGGCTTTTGATTGGCTTAGTTATCTTTGTGGTATCGTCCCTGATTGGCCTCGGCTTTTCGTAGATACATCGATGATAAGCATCTGAGATGGACACAAATGCCGAGCGACTAAAAATCTTGGCATGAGGCCGGGAGCCCATGCTACGTTGGGCGAGTCGATGGCTCTGTGCGCAGCAAGCAAACTAAAAACTGTCAGGATTCACACAAAGAACCAAATCCAGTTTACGAGTCGGAGTTTCCCAAACTGCCGGAAGTTGCCGAGGACTTCGTTCCACGGTACTGTAGGAATAAGGAACACCGCTGGAAATGATTATGAACAAACTACTTGCTGTCCTTGTCTTGATTGCCACCTGCCAATCAGGGTTTTCTCAGGACCTTGCTTTTGACCTGCCCGATATCGATGGGCGGGCTGTTCAACTTGAGAGAAACTCGGAACGCAAATTGACGGTAGTATGTTTTTTGGGGACGGAGTGTCCGCTTGCGAAACTCTATGCGACTCGATTGAACGAGATGAGCAGCGAATTTTCGGATGTTGATTTCGTGGGTGTTTGCAGCAACCTACAGGACTCCGTTGAGGACCTGATCGAATATCGCAACAGGCATGAAATCGTCTTTCCGATCATTAAGGATCGAAAGAACTTGATTGCCGATCGCTACGAAGCGCGGCGGACCCCGGAAGTCTTCCTTGTCGACGAAAATCTAGAGGTGATCTATCAAGGGCGGATCGACGATCAATATCAACCAGGACTTGCCAAATCGGCGACGACTCGAGATGACTTGAAAATTGCCATCACCGAAGCGCTCGCCGACCGACCGATCAGCGTCGCTAAAACGGAACCGTTTGGCTGTTTGATCGGTCGTGTGAAAAAAGAAGCCGATCCGAACAGTAGCATCACGTTTTCCAATCAAGTCTCCCGGTTATTGATAAACCACTGTGCCGAATGCCACCGGGCCGAAGAGATCGGTCCCATGTCGCTGATCGACTATGACGAAGTCGTTGGATGGGCCGATATGATCCAAGAGGTCGTCGATGACGGACGGATGCCGCCTTGGCACGCAGATCCCAAGCACGGCCAGTTCACCAACGAACGGCGAATGACTGTGGCCGAAAAGCAAATGCTCCGAGACTGGGTCGCGGCCGGAACTCCGATGGGTGACAAAAGTCAACTTCCCAAAGTCGAAACTCCAGCGGTCTCCAAATGGCGGCTTCCCAAGCAACCCGATGTTGTGGTCGCCATGCGTGACCAACCCTTTGTCGTTCCGGCGGAAGGGACCGTTGAATATCAGTACTTTGTCGTCGATCCGGGATTCAAAGAAGACAAATGGGTCACCGCGGCTGAGATTCTTCCCGGCGAACGAAGCGTGCTTCATCACAGCATCGTATTCGTTCGCCCTCCTGACGGAGCCGAGTTCCGCGGAATTGGCTGGCTGGCCGCCTATGTGCCCGGCCAAGGCACCCCAACCTTCAACCCAAAGCAGGGCCGAAAAATTCCGGCCGGATCAAAACTTGTTTTCCAGCAACACTACACGCCAACGGGAAAAGAGAAATCTGATACGACTCAGATTGGATTGGTCTTTGGCGATGAAAGTCTGATTGAACACGAGGTTTTTACTTTGGTCGCTCTCGATCAGGAGTTCGTGATTCCTCCAGGGGCTTCGGACCATAAGGTTAGCGCGCAGTTCGGATGGTTGCCCAACCAAGGCAAATTACTGGGGATCTCGCCCCACATGCATTATCGCGGCAAGTCGTTTCAGTTGGAGGCCGAACTTGAAGACCAAGGAGACCGACCGGAGATCCTGTTGAACGTTCCGAACTACGATTTTAACTGGCAACATATCTACCAATTGCAGGAGCCGCTTCCGCTGGACTCGATCCAGTCTCTTCGCTTTACCGCCAGCTTTGACAATTCGGCTGACAATCCCGCCAACCCCAATCCCAAAGACACGGTAACTTGGGGTGACCAAACCTGGGAAGAGATGGCTGTCGCATTTGTGATAATTTCTCAACCTCGAAACGCCAGGCAAGTGGCGAAAGAGTTGACCGCCGAAGAGCAACAAGCCGAACAGGAACGATTGGAAGCGATCGAAATAAAAGCCAATCAGTTCGCTGACGACTTCTTCGAACGTTTTGACGAGAACGAAAACCAGACAATCGAGAAAAGCGAGCTTCCCCGTTCAACTCGTATCTTTGGAAGATGGTCGATCGACAGCAACCACGACGGAACGATCTCCAAACAAGATATCATCGACGCGGCGATTCAACGTTTTAATCGCAAGTAACATTCATTGAGTCGGTCGTTCCGTTTAGACTTCTACGCTTCGCAACAGGAACTAGCGAATTGTCTGCAAAATTTAGCAAATCAACTGGCTGGATCATCGAGCGCCGTTGGCTTGCCGCAATCATCATTCTCATCATCAGCGTGATTGCCACAGGAGGGTACTACGCACCTGTCTCGGTCGTTGAGTTTTTTAAATCCCTTGTGGAAGAAGAGAAGAACGAAGAAGACAAAGCCAACAAAGTCAACCTCAACGACCACATCAACGAGATCTCTGAAGAAGACGACTTCGAAGATCCACCCATTGTCCAGTCGATCCAACTGAGCGGTTATGACGTCATGATGGTTGTTGAAAGTGATTCGTTCTTTTCACCCAACGGCGCAGCAGCAATTCGCGGTGTGGTCGATCGACTTGAATCACTCGATTATGTCTCAAGCATCCTGTGGATGGACAAAATCCCCACGCTCAACCTGTTTGGCCTTAACGAACCCCTGCTTCCCAAATCGCATGCTGCACAAGTTCGATTTGAACATGCTCGTGACAAAGCGAAGAACCATCCTCTGGTCAACGGACAACTGCTTTCGGCCGACGGCAAAACGTTGATCTTGATGATTAGTATCGACTACCTGTTTATCGAGGACGACCACCCCTTTCTTACCGGGATGCGCGCAGTTGCCGAAGAAGAGGCCGCCAAGCATCCGGACGTCGAAATGAATTTTTTGGTGACCGGTAGTGTTCCCGTTCACCTGACCGTCATCAAGTCGCATGAAGAGAACCAGCTAAAATATCAAATGATTGCTTACGGCATGATCTTGATCCTGAGCATGATTTTGTTTCGTGGAATCACGGCAGTTATTGTTGTTGCTCTGGCACCGGTGTTCGGCGTTTTTTGGACGTTGGGATTCATTCGCTACTTCGAATTCCAGTTGAATCCGTTCAACGACGTTGTGCTTCCCGTACTGATTGCCCTGGTTGCCTTTACGGATGGCGTTCATTTGATGGTTCAAATTCGCCGGGAGAGAGCCAAGGGGTTAGGCCCGTTCGCAGCCGCAAAAGAAGGGGTCCGTGTCGTAGGGCTGGCCTGTTTTTTGACTTCGTTGACAACCGCAGTCGGATTTGGTTCGCTCGCACTGGCTCACAACGAACTGGTTCGAGAGTTCGGCTACTGCTGTGTGATTGGCGTCATGCTGTCGTTTATCTCCGTTGTGCTGACGATCCCGCTGGCCTGTTCGACTTGGCTGGGACGACGAATTCACATCGGTCATGGAAAAGGTTTCATCGATCAGAACATCGGACGAATCAGTGTCATCATCAACTTTGTTCTCAAGCACAAAAAGTGGGTTAGCATCACGGGCATTGTGGTTTCGATCACCTGCTTTTTGATCTCGTTGACTTTGGGGCCCGACGAAAAGTACGCAGATATCCTGCCGCCCAGTAGTGAGCCCGCCGTTGCACTTCGCAAATTGGACGCGGCCATGGGAGGGCTTTCTCCTGTCCACATTCAAATCTTTTGGGAAAGGGAAGGGCAGCCGGAGCTTTTACAAGTGTTGGGAGAAATTGATCAGTTGTTGGCCAAGGAGGAATTGATTGGGCATCCGATTTCTGTTTACAACTTGTTGGATGCGCTGCCGGGTGATGGAAAAGTCGAAGACAGAGCTTCGATGCTGGACCTATTCCCACCCGAACTCAAACGAAGCTACTACCAACCCGAATTTCGAAAAGCCCAAGTCGACTTCCGTGTCAGAGATCTAGGCATCGCTAAATACGGTCCGGTATTTCAAAGGGTCAGCGATGGGATGGAAGAAATTATTGAACATCATCCCGAGTTCAAATTTCAAATGAGCGGTGAGCCCATTTGGAAGTGGCGCAACATCTACCAGATCGTTATCGATCTTGTAACGAGTCTCGGCACGGCAGCCGTGGTCATCTTTGGAATCCTGTCGATCGTCTATCGCTCGATTCGAATTGGCATCATCTCAATCCTTCCGAACCTGTTTCCGCTCTGCGTTGCGGGGACTTATCTCGTACTTACCGGGCAGATGTTGGAGATCGTGACCGTTTGTGCATTTACTTGCTGCTTGGGTGTCGCAGTCGATGACACCATCCATTTTCTGACTCGTTATGTGGAAGAGAAACGCGAAACGAAAGACGAAGAAGTCGCGATCCGAAAAGCGTTTACGGCAGTGGGCACCGCGTTGGTTGTCACGACAGTCGTACTAGTGTCTGGGTTCCTGACCGTTTTAATGAGTGAAACACGTGAGCACCGAATCTTTGCTTCCATGGGAGCGATCACTGTCGCTGCAGCTCTTTTTGGCGACTTGGTCTTCCTGCCGGCAATATTATCCCGGTTTTCCGGAAACTCAAAAACGCCAACCGACACGGACAAGGATTAGTCAGCTTGCCTCCTTGCTATCTGGGTATGACGAACCACACTTTGCTTGCCTTAAGGTCAACAGTTCTTCAAATTTTGGCGCATGACCGCCGAATTTTGTATGGTAAACTATTGAGTGTTAATGACAGTTTTGAGCTGTAATCTTTAACAGCTCGATCTTTTTGTTCACTCGGCGACAACAACCCTCACCTTTGACAAGGAATGCGAAACGACATTCCCCGCCGAGTGGATGTTCCAGAACCGTTTTATCTAAACCCCTTAGATCTAGAAAAGACAAATCTTATGAAACGACTATTGCCCTACTTTCAAGCGTTACTGCTTGCTTGCTTATTGGTAGCCAATACCACGGCTCAAGAAGATCCTCCAAGCCGAGATGTTAGCGGATTGGATGTCGAGGACTTGCAGAATTTCGAAGAGTTCCGCGCCCACTTCAGAAGTGAAATGCAAGCTTTCACCAAACGGTATCGAACCAGCAAAGACAAAGCGGAAGCGGCCAAAACGAGACCAACAGTTGAGATCTATCATACCGTGTTGTCCAAGTTCGTTGCTGAAGCAACGGCGGAGGAAGCTGATGAAATTTTGAGTTGGTGGTGGCACGGGAGTCGAGGGAGAAGAGATGCTGAACTGATGAGCCAGCTTTTAATTGATCACCACATCGAATCAGAGATGGTGAGAAAATTTGCTCCAAGAATTGGCTGGAATCTGGAACCGGAAAAAGCGGAACCGCTCCTCCGCCGAGTGATCGAAGCTTCAAACGTGAAATCAGTACAAGCGATCACGTCCTTTTCGCTCCTACAATTGCTGTTAACCAAAGCCGAAACAGCAGAAGGTGAGGCTGCAGAGTCACTACAAACCGAAATTGAATCGCTGACTCAAACAATCAAGACAGAGTACGCTGAATTTACCGACTTGGCAGATGTGTCTTTAGGTGATCGATTAGAGGGAATCGAAACTGCCAGGCAACTGGTAGTTGGCAAACCAGTTCCCGACATTGTTGGATCTGATTTAGATGGTGTCGAATTTAAATTGAGTGACTACAAGGGCAAGGTTGTGCTGATTAGCTTTTGGGGTTATTGGTGAGGTCCTTGCCGGGCCTTGGTCCCACACGAGCGGTCGCTCGTAAAGCAACTGGCTGATAAACCATTTGCTCTGATTGGAGTTAATAGCGATGAAGAAATCGAAACCGCACGTGAAGGGGTTGAAGAACTGAGTATCAATTGGCGCAGTTTCTGGAACGGCGAAAACGGTACCTTTGGGCCCATCGCCGTAAAATGGAACGTTTCCAGTTGGCCAACCACCTATCTGATCGATGCAAAAGGCATCATTCGCTACAAAGATGTTCGAGGCAAAGACCTCGATAAAGCGATCGAGAAACTCATGGTCGAAGCAGGTCATGAAGTTGAGTTAGAGGCAGAAGACGAAGACGAAGAAGAGTAGGAAGATTGAGACAACGCGATTCGCATATTGCATATTGCGTATCTCAGAAATTCCTTACTGCTCCCGGCAGTTGCCATCAATGGCGCTGCCGTGCAGCACTTTCTTTACGTCATAAGGAAACCGCAATTGGCAACCCGACGCGTTAGCGAGGAACCGGCTTGCCTTCGTCCTTGCTTACGCCTGCGGGTTACCATTTCAGAAGTGTGCGCATCACAAAGTAAGTGCTATTAGGCGATAGCCCTAGGACCAAAAAAACGATCTTTTCAAAAACCACGCAGTGGACGGAAGAAGCGATGGGCTCGCCACAACGGTCTTGAACCTTAACCACATGGCACTCTAAAAGTCATCGAATCTCAGGCTTCCCATCAGAATTGGCTTCTGGCAATAAAAACAGCCAATATAAACATCGAATCTGGGTAGGAACCGAGCTCGATTTTCGAGAAACTACAGGGACCAACCGTTCCGTGTGAACTCGTAGCAAGTCAAGCAAGTCGCCAATTATTCGATTTTGGAAACCCTGTATCGTCATGTCAGTAAATCTACCTAAGCAAACAACTCGCTCGTACGGCAGACACACTTACTTGGTTTTTGCCCTGTTTCTGGCGGCCTTGCTGAGCTTTCTCGTTTTGCCCAGCACGGCGACGTTTGCACTGGCACCGCAAAAGAAAGCCACGACCGAGGAGCCAGAGGGAAAAATCGAAAGCCGTTACCTGACCGACGCGCGGCAAATGACTCACGACGGACGACGAGCCGGCGAAGGGTACTACAACACCGACGGAACCCTGATGGTCTTTCAAAGTGAACGATTGGCAGAAAACCCGTTTTACCAAATCTACTTGTTGGACATGGAAACGGCCGACCTTGAAACAGTTTCTCCCGGACACGGTAAATCGACATGCGCCTGGGTTCACCCCAGCGACTTCAACCTCGTTATGTTCTCTTCAACACACCACGACCCCACCTCACGCCAACAGCAAATGGAAATGCTGAAAAAACGAGAGCAAGGCAAGGCTCCTCGCTACTCGTGGGACTACGATCCCGAATACGAGATCTATCGTTTCGATCGCACGGATAAAAGCTACACCCGCCTGACCGATGTCAAAGGGTACGACGCCGAGGGATCCTATTCGCCCGATGGTAGCCTGATCGCATTCGCATCAAACCGGAACGCTTATTCGCAACCGATGAGCGAGGAAGATGCACGACTGTTTGAAAAAGACAAGTCGTTCATGATGGAAATCTATATCATGAACGCCGACGGAACCAACGTTCGCCAATTGACGACTTCGCCCGGTTACGATGGCGGACCTTTCTTTTCACCCGATGGCAAGCGAATCTGTTGGCGACGATTCTCCAAAGACGGTGCGACCGCTGAAATCATGACCATGAACATCGATGGAAGTGACGAAAAACAACTGACGCGAATGGGCAAAATGTCCTGGGCACCGTTTTATCACCCCAGCGGAAAGTACTTGATCTTTAACACGAACCTACACGGGTTTTCGAATTTCGAGCTGTACTTAATCGACGCGGAAGGAAAAAGTAATCCCGTTCGCGTGACCGACACCGATGGCTTTGACGGGCTGGCAAGTTGGACACCCGATGGAGAGCGACTGACTTGGTCGTCCACTCGCCATCACGAAGACGGCAAGAAGGGACAAATTTACGAAGCGGAGTGGAATCACGAGAACGCACTTCTGGCTCTTGGAATCGATCAGCAATCGCCCGAAGAAGCGACCGCGAGGGATACCGCTTTGGCCAATGCGGAACGAACGTCAGCCGGTTTTCAGCCACTGGACGTTATGAAACATGTCAATTTTTTATGCCTGCCAGAACTCAACGGACGAATGACTGGTTCTCGCGGAGAGCGCAAAGCGACCGCCTATGTCGCGGCTTACTTGGATTACTTGGGACTCAAACCGGCCGGCGAGAACGGAACCTGGTATCAGGAATTTGAATTCCCAGCCGGTGCCAAACTAGGTGACAACAACTCATTAAAGCTCGGCGGACAGGATCTAAAACTCGACGAAGATTGGCGACCGTTGACTTTCACTCAAAACGGCGAAACTACCAATGCAAGTGTCGTATTCGCTGGATACGGAATCGTTGCACCTGGCGATAAGGAACAAGGGATCGAAGAATACGACTCTTACGTCCATCTCGACGTCGAAGACAAATGGGTGATCTGTCTTCGTTACATGCCTGAAGATATCAGTGACGAGCTGCGACAACACATGCAGTTTCACAGTAGCGTACGAAAGAAAGCGATGGAGGCGCGAGACAAAGGCGCTTTGGGGATCATCTTTGTCAACGGCCCCAACTCGTTTGCCAAAGAGCCGCTGATTCCGCTCTCGCGTGAATCGTCTCGTAACAGTTCCAGCGTTGGTGCGATCAGTATCACCAACGAAGTCGCCGCAAAAATCCTGGCCGATGTGGGAAAAGATCTTGGGGCTCTGCAAGACGAATTGGATACCGGAAAACAAACGATGGGATTTCCGCTCAAGGCACGATTGACCAGTTCAATTACCGTCGAAAAAGTTACCGGTAAAGGACGCAACGTAGTGGGACGTTTACAAGTCGGTGACACGCCCAGCGAACAAGCGATCTTGGTCGGCGCTCACATCGACCATCTGGGCGCCGGTCGCAACAGCAGCTCGCTGGCCCGAGACGATGAAACCACTTTGATTCACTATGGAGCAGACGATAACGCTTCGGGGGTCGCTGCGATGTTGGAGATCGCGCAGTACCTGAGTAACCTTCGCAAGAAGGGAAAGCTTGACCTGAAACGAGACGTGATCTTCGCAGGCTGGAGCGGTGAAGAACTTGGTCTGCACGGATCGTCACATTTCGTAAAGTTAATGAAGGATCAAATCAAGGCTCAGGAGAAACCGGCTGAACCAACCGACGCTCCTCAACCCGCCGACGCCAACGACCCGCACGCAGGTTTAGATCTGTTTGGACCGCAAACAATCTATCCGCAAATATCGGCTTGCCTCAACATGGACATGGTCGGACGGTACGAAGAGCAATTGATCATTCAAGGGATGAGCTCATCGGGCTATTGGAAAAAAGCGGTCGAGAAAAACGTTGCGGTCGGGCTCAAGCTAAAGCTGAGTGATGACACCAACCTTCCTACCGACGCGACTTCGTTTTTCCAGGCTGGCGTGCCAATCCTCTCGGCCTTTACCGGTTCTCACACCGATTACCACACTCCGCGAGACACACCCGACAAATTGAACTATGACGATGCGGCTCGGATCGCCAAGCTAATGGGATTGATCACTCGTTCGTTGGCCACAGCCGACTCCCCGCCCGAGTTCATACCCGGTTCCGCTGTGGAAGAAAACCGAACCCGCGCGAACTTGCGGGCCTATCTGGGAACCGTTCCCGACTACGGAGGTGACGTTGTGGGTGTCAAAATCAGCGGAGCGACCGCAGGAGCGCCTGCCGCTGAAGCCGGATTGATAGGTGGTGACGTGATTGTCGAGTTGGCGGGTCGCAAGATCGAAAACATCTACGACTACACCTACGCGATCGAGGCTCTAAAAATCGGTAAAGAAACCACGATCAAAGTCCAAAGAGGCGACGAAGAACTCGAGTTCAAGATCACACCGGGACGTCGGTAAAATCTCAAGCATCTTCGCTACCCCAACAACTTCCTAAATCACCCCAGAGAAAACCAAGTTGGCTTTTTGGAACAAAAGACTCGCTCGCCCCTGCGACAATCCGCAAGCTGTGATCTTTCATTCATTGCACAAGTGCGCTTCGATGTTCTTGTATCAGGTTTTCTTTCGTCTCTCTCGCGCGAAACAGCTTCCATACTACTCCGCCAACCATACCGATCCCACTGACCATCTCGTCCGACCGAACATCAATCACAATTTCTGCTTTGGTCCGGTCAGGAACTTTCGCTTCGACACACCTGAGCTTGACTCATCGGTTGGCACCAAACGAATTTTTCAAATCCGCGACCCACGAGATATCCTTGTCTCAGAGTATTACTCGTTCGGCTGGAATCACACCGATAAAGACTTCACCGACAAAGCCAAAGAAACAAGGCAGCAGATTCAAAATCAGACGATCGACGAATACCTGTTGGACGAAGAAGGCGCGACCCATCGACTTTGTCGACGACTCAAACCGCTTCCGCGAAACTTGCAAGCGGCCAATGTCAGGCTAGTCACCTACGAAGAAATGGTTACCGATTTCCGAAGTTGGCTGGCGAAAGTGATCGAGCCGTTTGAGTTCAGCCCGCTGCGCGAATCGTTTTTATTAAAGCTATACAGTGTTAAATACAGAAACGAATTCCGTCCCGATCCCAAGAACAACCACAAGCGAAACGTCGCCCCAGGCGAACACAAACGAGTGCTCAAACCAGAAACGATTCGGGAGTTAAACCGCCGCTTGGCCCCATTTCTGAAAGCCGCAGGCTACTCAAAGTAGCCCAAAGTAGCGGCCCTCTCCGAGATTTACGCCTCGGGGGAGGCGAGCTACGAAAGGAACTCTAGCGAACCCCACTACGATGTTGGGAAAACGCCCTCGAAAATTATCGCGATTCGATTTGCAAACCGTATTCATTTTTTGGGTTGCGATACATCGTGTGAAGATGTTGTTGCGGGACGCCGCCCAGCGATTGGCAAGCGTACTCGATGATCAACGTCGGCCCTTGCAGGCGATACGAGATATCACTTCCGACTTCAACTGCTCCGTTCCAGGAGAATTTCATCTTGTCGATCTCGGCAGTCAACTCGGCCATTCGCTTTTCTGCATGGGCAGGAGGAAGATCGGACACCCACTGCGAAATCAACTCGATCAGTTTTTCACGTTGAGCCTCATTGAAAGTCGAACAATCGACGCCTTCCGCTTCAGGCACACGATTATCCCGTCCGGGCCCTGTGGCCAATTGGCCTCTTTTATTCCCAAGCACTGCTGCCTTGCGTTGCGCCTCGTCTAACAAGTTAACCAGTGCAAACGCATCATCGACTTCGCCTGTTAACGGCCGAACTGTTTTATCACCCAACTCGAAATCGGCGGGTTGAGTTCCGATAAAGCTAGGCGAGATCGTCAACTGCCGGCCTGTGACAGAAATATTCAAACCGACATGATGCCCATCCATTTGGACCGCCCAAGGGTCTTCTTCCGAAGGCGTTCCAAAAATCACAAGCGAAAAATTCTCGGTGCCAAATCCAGAACGAGCTTTTCCGTTTCTCAACAATTGATCATCGGCAATCATAATATCGGTCATTTTTTGATAACCGTGTTGGCTGAGCAGAGAGGCCATCAAGTCCAAAGCGGCTTTGATTTGCCCCTCGTCCATATCGCCTAACCGCACACCACCTGCGTTCGGTTTGGCAGGTAAGTTAGTCCACTCGCGACGTTCCCTACTGTTGATCGCAAAAGAGATTTTGCCTCGAGCATGTTCGTCCAGCGACTCAAGCAGCGCATTCGCCTTGGCCACCATCGTCGCGGGCAAGTAATCAGACTCGGCTGGTTCATAAGTCCCCACAACGAAACTCGCATCGGAGACAAACAATGATCGATCTTGCGAGCTTGCCGAACGACCAACCAATAAACCAGAACAAACTACTGCTGTAAAAAGCAAGAAACGTTTCATCATCAACCTTTGATCGCGTAACCTTTGATCGCGTTAGAGGCTTTGCGATTTAAGAGAACTACTAAATTAGGGTACGGACTACTTCCCAATATCATCGGCCGTGTCTGGCAGGCCATCTGGTCCATTGGAAATGATCGTGAGGGTCAAATTTATCTCATCAGCCGAATAACGAAATGGGTTATTCCAAGGGTCCAGGAGATTACCGTCAACAAAAGAAACCATATTTGGACGCAAGTACGGGCCTCTCCAAGCTTGTTGTTCTAAACTATCAGGCTTTACCACGAGATCATTCAAGTTTGCAGGGAACTTTCCCGTGTTCAATTTGTACATTTTGCAAACGTTTTTGAGAGTATTCACTTGAGAACTCCCAGCATCCATTTGAGCCTGCATAGCATCGGCCTTTTGCTTCTCTTTCAATTCACCCAACGCCGCAGCAAACGACTCCGGTTTACGAACGATGATATCCACCGCAGTTCCTTCGCCAACAGCTCTCAGGTCCTGGAGCATTGCTCGCATCGTTTTGGAGAGATCGGGATATTCCTTGAGCTCTTGAAACATTCCGCCGGTCGAAAGTTTGGCGATTCCAAGCAATCCATTTAGACCGTCGCGCAGTTCCACCGCTTTGGCATCGTCTTTTCCCTTTATTCGCACCTCAAACATTTCCTTGGCATTGGGACTTAACGTCAAATTAAGATTCTCAACATTGTTGACTAATTGAATCGTGGATGCGAATTCAGGACCTATTTCTAACGCACGTCCTACCGCTTGTTCAATAAAGTCGGCGCGTGTCTGACCAGCAATGGAAACTCGCAACGGTGAGTCTTTGGGTTGTTGTGCCCAAACATCTTGCAGCTCTTCACAAAACAGAGATGGGAACTTCTCAGATATAAAAGCACGTGTTCCATAAATGATGGTCGTATCGTTTTCCATCGCACCAAAAACACCAGCGGTCTCCGGTTTGTTTTTATTCGGGTAATAACTTCGACCACCCCATTCGACTGGATTCTCCGTATCCAACTCAAGCCACTCTATCATTGCCGAAGTCGCTTCCACAGTTTTCAATTCGTATCGAATCACAAAATCGAAAGAAGGAGCTCTGTTTTCATCCTCTATATTTTTGATCGCAGCATCTAAACTTTCAGGAGCAGCAATCAATCCAAAAACTCGTGTTAGATCTTTCGCATCTATTGTTTCCAGAGTGAAATTAGACATCATTAAGTCAACTGCATTCTGTCCCAATGCTGCGACTAATTCAGATTCCAGTAACGAATCAACGTGAAGTTCATAACAAACAACCGCTTTCTCCCGATCGGTTAACGGGTCCTGAGCCAGGCCAAACTGTGTCGCTTGGCAAATTAAGAACCCAACAAACAGCCCAATAAACGATTTGGATAGAAAAGATGTCATTCGTCTTCCTGTGTCAAATTTTTGAGAGAGGGCATTTCAAAACCTATGGACTTCGCCAAAGTCCGGTCTCAGGGGCAAAAGAATTCTGGCGAATCCCACTAAGACCAATCTATGAATTTGGATTTTGAAACTTCCTTTAGTGAATGGGTCATTAGAGATGCCCCGATTTCTGGCGTCAAATCATTTGACACTTCATTTGGAAAGTTCAGCTCCATCCGCAAAAAAAATCTAAGCGGGAACCTCGTCTTTGTCAGCGGCCAACCAGACGAACAACTCTTCCAAAACCAACCGTCCTCGTTTCGCATGGGTTCGTTTCAACGCAAGATCGGCGTCCAGCAGTTTGCGATTCATTGCGGTGGCCCGTGCTCGCCCTAACCTTTTAAGTCTAGCTCCTGCCGCATCCAATTCGCCGCCCCACGTGCGAAAGCCGGCTTGTTTGAGCACGTGGTCCATACTTAACCGTGCACCTCTTCGTTTATCGCGGTCGATCAAATCGACCAGATCCGCGTAACGACGAAGCGACCATGACAATTGACCGAACAAAGCCAGCGGGTGCTCGCCCGACTTAAGCAACTGGTCCAGCATCTCCAAAGCCTTTTTTGCATTTCCTTCGGTCGCTGCATCGATCGCGTTCCACATCGTTCGCGTTCGCCATCCGCCAACCACTTCGCTCACTTTTTCCGGCTTGATCGCTGACTTCGGATCTTCGACGTAGAGCGCCAGCTTGCACAACTCTTGCTCGATCCGCCCGAAATCACAATCGGTCAGCTCGACAACCAGATCGGCACCCGAAGTGGATAGTTTGAATCCATGTTCCGATTCAGCTCGCGCCACAATCCACTTGGCGACTTTGGGCAAGTCCGGATTCTTGCCGCGCGGTTTTGTCGGCGGATCGCATTGAATTTGCATGCCCGTTTTGTCGATCGCTTTATACAACCGAGTGTTCTTGGGCCAAGTCCCCACCACGATGACCAACGTTCCGTTGCCACGAGGATCAGCGACGTAGTCCTCCAGCTTCTCACGATTTTTTTTGACGAAGTCTTCCGCGTTGTCGAGGACCACCAACTTGGGCCCACCCCCACCAAACAACGAAACGGTACACAGCTCGTCCATCACGTCCGCCCACTCGGCAGAACTACCTTCCAAACGAGCGATGCCCATCTCCGCATCTTCACCACTCTGGCCCGCGGTCGCAGCAGTGACGATCTGTTTAATCGCCATCGTCTTGAGGTAACGCTCGCCACCGAAAAGGGAGACGACCGGTACTTTTCCCAAATCTGCCAGAGAATCCAAAAAGTCAAAAATATGTTGCGTGTTAGCCATACCAATAACTGAACATACCGCACGCCAGTTTTCCAGCCGACTAGGACACTACATCGATAAATCTCGCAGCTTGCGCCCAAACGAACTTAAACCAACCGTCGCAAGCGAGAAACCGATAGACTACAATTCACCGCTTGAACATGCCCTATTATCGGATGTAGAAATTATGAGACTTCCTTCTACTCTCTTCGCTTTTTTATTCGTGATGGCTCAAAGCTTGAGTGCCGATCTGGTTGTGGCCGATGAGCTGGATAAAAAAGAGAAACTACCCAACGTCGTGATTATTCTTGCCGATGACCTCGGTTACGGCGACGTGGGCTGCTACAACCCGGAGTCCAACATTCCTACGCCCAACCTGGATCAAATGGCCAGCGAAGGAATGCGTTTTACCGACGCACACAGTCCTTGCACGGTTTGCACGCCAACCCGTTACAGCTTGCTAACCGGGCGGATGCCGTTTCGGATCCCATCTGGCGGGAGAGTCTTTTCTGGAGCGGGCGGTCCTTCGTTGATCGAGCCCGATGAATTCACATTGGGCGACATGTTGCAAAACAAAGGATACTCAACTGCCTGTTTTGGTAAGTGGCATATCGGTTTGACTTTTTATGACGACGAGGGAAATGCGATTCACAAAGGCGGGCCGCAAACCGTCAAAACGATCGACTACTCCCGCGACATCGATGGCGGCCCGCTCGATTGTGGCTTTGATCAGTTCTACGGAACGGCTTGCTGCCCTACGACCGATTGGTTGTATGCCTACATCGACGGCAAACGAATCCCGATACCGCCCACACAGTTACTGGACAAATCAACTGTGCCCAAACACGCTTACTCGAACGATTGTCGGCGAGGCATGCAGGCCCCGAATTTTGATTTGGAAGAGGTCGACATGGTGTTTCTGGAAAAGAGTAAACAGTTTCTGACATCACATGTCAAAGAGAACCCGGACAAACCGTTTTTTCTTTTTCACTCAACCCAAGCCGTTCACCTGCCATCGTTTCCAGGCAAAGCTTTCAAAGGCAAAACTGAGTCGGGACCGCACGGCGATTTTATCTTTGAGCTGGATTACGTAGTCGGCGAATTGCTTGCGACGCTCAAAGAGTTGAATGTCGACGACAACACACTGGTGATCTTTACCAGTGACAATGGTCCCGAGGTTCCAACCGTTTTTCACATGCGACACGATCATAATCACGACGGCTCTCGACCTTGGCGAGGCGTAAAGCGAGACAACTGGGAAGGCGGGCACCGCGTACCGATGATCGTTCGCTGGCCAGGCAAAGTACCCTCGGGAACGTCAGATCAAATCACCTCGCTGACCGATGTGATGGCGACGGTCGCCGAGTTAGTGGATTACGATTTGCCAGCCGAATCGGCTGCGGACAGTTTCAGCATGTTGGCTCCGATGATGGGAACTCACGACGACTCGCCGATCCGCCCCTTCATTTTGCAACAAGGTTTTATGAAAGACCGCTCGCTGGTCATTCGGCGCGGCAAGTGGAAGTTGCTCGACCACAAAGGCTCAGGCGGAAACAACTATGAAAAACATAAGCAACTGATGGAATACGCCCTGCCTGAATTCGCTCCTGACGCACCCGGCCAATTGTACGATCTTGAAAGCGATCCCGGCGAAACCAAAAACCTCTACTTGGAGCGTCCTGAAATCGTACAGGAGTTAAGCACGCTATTAAGAGAGACAAAAGAGTCCGGTCGCAGCGCGCCACTCCCCGTCGCCAGCGAAAAATAGAAAGCTCTGCCAACATTAATACATCTGGACCAACGTTTAACGAATCTTGAATCCTGTCGATCACCACCACATGAAAACACTGGGACTTGTCGGCGGGACTTCCTGGCACTCGACCATCGAGTACTATCGAAGCATCAACCAATCTGTCAACGATCACTTTGGCAACAACACCAATCCGCCTTTGTTATTGTGGAACATGAACCAGGCATTGGTGCATCGTTTTCAAGTCGAGGACGACTGGGACAGCGTTGCCGATCTCGTAATTGACGGCGCGAGACGATTAGAAAAATCTGGCGCAGAAGCGATCATGTTATGCGCCAACACGCCGCACAAAATCTGCGACAAGGTCGAGTCCCAATTAAGCATCCCGCTTCTTCACATTGCCGACGCGACCGCCAAAGCGATTCAGCGTCAAAATCTGGATTCAGTTTGCTTCATCGGCACCCGGTTCTCGATGACCGAAGATTTCGTAACCGGAAGAATCGCTCAACATGGGATCGAAGTCCAAGTTCCCTCTGCTGCCGATGAGATTTCAGAACTGCATCGAATCATTCAAAAAGAACTCACCTTTGGACAAGTCAAAAAATCATCCAAACAATATGTTCTGGACCGTTTACAATCTATGATCGCTGGCGGAGCAAAAGGCGTTATTCTAGGATGCACCGAGTTCCCGTTGATGATTAAGGAAAACGAATTCGATGTTCCGATCTTCAACACCACACAGATTCACGCCGCAGCGGCAACAGAATTCGTCCTTGGATTAAAAAGCTAACTCAAGAAAGTTAAATAATTATCATGCAACGAGTAGCGAAAACCCTACCGATCGCGTTCGTACTAACCATCGGCTTTCTGTGTCTAACAACCTGTCGTGCCCAAGAGCGACCCAACATTTTGTTCATCGCTGTAGATGACTTGCGACCTGCGATGGGATGTTACGGGGACCAAGTCGCAATCACGCCCAACATGGACCGACTGGCCGACAATGGTTTATTGTTCAACCAAGCCTATTGCCAAGTCGCCGTTTGCAACCCATCACGGGCAAGCCTGATGACGGGCCAACGTCCCGACAAACTGGGCGTGTGGACGTTGCCCATTCATTTTCGCGAAGCTCAACCCGAAGCGGTCACCATGCCGCAGTGGTTTCGAAAGTTCGGCTATACCGCAGTCAGCCACGGGAAAATTTATCACAACCCAACGCCCGATCCGCAGTCATGGAGCGAGCCGATCCGGAAATCGCCAACACTGCCATCCCCTTATCCTGAGGGCACCCGAGAAATCGTAAAAGCGGCCAAAGATGAATTGCCAAAAAAAGATTGGCGGAAGACCAGCCTGCGCCGGCCAAGTACAGCAGCTCCCAGTTTGCCAGACAACAAAGTTCTCGATGGAGCGCGAACCGACATGGCAATCGAAGACTTGCGACGGTTGGGCAAACAGGATAAACCGTTCTTTTTAGCGATGGGATATATCCGACCTCACTTGGCTTGGGTTGCACCGAAAAAATATTGGGACATGCACGACCCCGCCAAACTGCCCGTCGTTACTGACCCAAAGATTACCGCAAACACACCCAAGTTTGCGCTGCACAACAACAGCGAGCTTTCCCACTACGTCGACCTGATCGACATGCCCAAGCCGTGGGATGATGAGACTCTCTCCATTGAAAAAGCTCGCCATATGGTTCATGGCTACTACGCTTGCGTCAGTTACGTCGACGCACAAATTGGTCGGCTGTTGGACGCATTGGAAGAAGAGGGCTTGGCTGACAACACGATCGTAGTGCTTTGGAGCGACCATGGGTGGAAGCTCGGCGAGTATCGTGGCTGGGGCAAGATGACCAACTATGAAATCGACGCACGTGTGCCGATGATTATTTCCGCACCGGGAATGAACGCTCAACTGCCCATGGCGGGAAAGCAGACCGAGCAATTGGCGGAGCTGCTGGATCTATTTCCGACGCTTTGCGAAATGGTCGATATCGAAACGCCCGACTTCATAGACGGCAAAAGTCTTGTCCCCATGATGAAAGATCCTGCCGCCAAAGTTCACGAGCATTCGGTCAGCCAATACTATCGTCGCAACGAAGGCAACCCAGTCATGGGATACTCGATCCGAACAATGACCCATCGCATGATCGAATGGCGTGAGTTCAAAACGGGCAAACTCGTTACACGGGAATTGTACGACCACCAAACCGAACATTCCGAAACCGAAAATTTGATCGGCAAGGCACCTCAAACCCTGGTAGACGAGATGGCGAATTTACTGGCCACAACACACCCGCCTGCTGCCTTGGAAATGTTGCCCGCGATTCATTCGAAACCGGTGGGCGAGGTTGGACAGGTCGTTTTCAAGAACCAAACTGAAGGAAACATACTAATCAGTTCGGTCTTACCAAGCGGAAAACGGCGTAGATCCAGGGAAGTGCCACCTGAGAAAAACCTGAAGTTCAATTGTCGTGCAGGAGACGTATTCATCGTCGAAAGTGCCAACGGCAAGATTTACGAAGCTCACACAATCGACGAGTCAACTGAAACTGTTGTTGTCGAATAAAGTACGTGCCTCGCACGAATCATAAAGAGAAGAAGGAATCAGGAATGCAAACGAAGTTGGTTGTTCAAAAGTTATTCCTATTTGCATTTTCGCTGACACTTACAGCGGCTTTGCCGCACGTGACAACGTTTGGCCAAGAACCTGTTAGTATCAGCAAGCCGGACGAAAAAGATCGCCCCAACATCTTGTTCATCTCGGTTGACGACCTCAACGACTGGATCGGTTGCCTTGATGGGCATCCACAAGCCCTCACGCCAAACATGGACCGCTTGGCCGAAAGTGGGGTGCTGTTCACGAACGCTCATTGCTCTTCTCCCTCTTGCAACCCGTCTCGCACCGCGATCATGACCGGGATTCCCTGTTACAAATCGGGGCTTTACGACAATCGTCAGCGAATGCGGGACAAGTTGCCCGATGCCGAACTGATTCCAAAATACTTTTCGCGTCATGGGTATTGGTCTGCCGGTTCGGGCAAGCTGCTGCATTATTTTATCGATGCCGATTCTTGGGATGACTATTATCCTGCCAAAGAAACAGAGAACCCATTCCCGCGCACGCTGTATCCGGAGAAACGTCCCGTCAGCCTCCCGCGTGGTGGCAAGTGGCAGTACATCGAGACCGATTGGGGGCCGTTAGATGTTACGGACGAAGAGTTCGGCGGTGACTGGTTGGTGTCGAAATGGATTGGAGAACAGCTCAGTAAGAAACATGACTCGCCTTTCTTTTTGGCTTGCGGAATCTATCGTCCCCATGAACCCTGGTTCGTTCCGAAAAAATATTTCGATCAATTCCCTTTGGACGAGATTCAACTTCCGCCCGGTTACAAGGCAGGTGATCTGGACGATGTCCCACCAGCTGGCCAAAAGGCTGGACAAAAACGATATTTCCCACACATTCAAGAACAGGGTCAATGGAAGCAAGGCATCCAAGGCTATCTTGCTTCGATCGCGTTTGCCGATGCGATGGTCGGTCGCGTCATGCAGGCGTTGGAGGAGGGGCCCAATCGGGACAACACGATCGTAGTTCTCTGGAGTGATCACGGTTGGCACCTTGGTGAGAAAGAAAACTGGCAAAAGTACACCGCTTGGCGAGTGACCAGTCGCGTGCCTTTGATGGTGCGAGTCCCAGCGGGCTTTGCAAGTCTCCCCAATGGCACAACTGTTGGAAGCGTTTGCGAATCCCCCGTGAGTCTGGCAAGTCTCTACTCAACGCTTACCGAGCTGGCCGGTTTGCCGGACAAAGAAGGCATGGACGAACCGAGCTTGGTACCGCTCTTGAAAAATCCTCAAGCTGACTGGCCTCATTTCGCCATCACGCATATGGACAAGCCAGAGAACTTTGGCGTCAGTGGAAAACGGTTTCGCTACATCCATTACGCCAATGGCGACGAAGAGCTGTACGACATCCAGACCGATCGCTACGAGTGGAACAATTTGGCCGGACAGCCAGAACACGCTGAAACACTTGAGCGTTTACGACGCGGGGCACCAGCCGACTTTGCCGAATTGGTTCCAGCCAAAATGCGAACGCTGATCGAACTCGATTGGTCAGCAGCCACAGACAAGGGTTTACCGCCTTCGAATCCAGTCGGCGAAAAGTTCGATATCTTTTTCAACAACAAAAGTGGGCAACCAGTCATCATTTACCGTATCGATAGCGACGGTACACGTCATTCCTACGGAACACTGGAAACCGGCTGGTTCAAACCGTATGCGACGCGACAAAGTGAGGTTTGGCTGATCACTGATAAAGCAGAACGGCCGATGGGCCATTTCGTAGTAGGGAGCGAAGAGGCTCAGGCAATCATCCCTCAACAGTAGATTGATCACCATGCGGTGAATGGTTTCCGAAGAAACCGTAGCGCGAGATTGTGGCCAGACGTACTTGCTCGTTCCCTTCAGGCCTTCGACAACCACATGGATTGAATACTATGCCCTCGGCTGACTTCTGGTCGCACGAATTGAGTTGCCTCAACCGCCCCGCCTTTCG
>CAZDBA010000052.1:21364-29140 GCA_964503615.1 uncultured Pirellulaceae bacterium | reverse complement strand
ACCATCCATATCGCCTTTGACCATCACGTCCATCCGCTGCACTATCGTGTTTCCGAAAAAGAGGTCGCTACCAATCCTGAAACCACCCAATGGCAAGCGTCACTCTTTGGCCCGGTAGTTTCAGAGTTGGAAAAGAACCAGCCGATCAAAGTTACTTATCCACGTTTCTGGCAAACTCCCAATGGAGGTTTGCAGTTTTGTTATCGCGCGGGAAGTTCGGGTAACGGTAGCCGCATGCTGGTTGACTATGATCCGGAGTCGGGCAAATGGCTTAACACTCGTCAAATCGATTCGGGCAAAGGTGCTTATGGCAAGAGTCGTTCGAGGTGTTCCTATCCCAATGGTTATACCTACGGTCCCAACGGAAAATTGCACATGACTTGGGTCTGGAGAGAGAGTCCAAGTTCGCCGAATCATGATTTAATGTATGCATTTAGCGAAGACGAAGGTAAGACGTGGCTGAACAATGGCGGTGATGAACTCAAGGGACCTGCGTCTCTTGATTCGCCTGGCATTTCAGTTGTAACCATTAACGAAGTGTATGGTTTAATGAACACCCACGGGCAGGCGGTTGATTCCAACGGACGTATTCATACCGTGGTGAGACACTGTAACGATGAATCGTTGCAGGCAGCGGGGAGCAAGCCGGGCAAAGTTCGCTTCGGTACACCGGCAGCGCAGCGATACTTTCATTATTTTCGAAGCGAAGATGGAACTTGGGAAACGAGAGTACTTCCCGGAGTAGCGGGAAACCGTCCCAAGGTCTTTATGGACGAGGCGGACAACGCTTATTTAATCTTTCAAAAATCAGGTGACCTGCTCATCATGCGCGCAAAAGCGTCAGCTTCATGGAACGACTGGAAGGTAGTGCATACCGAACCGGGCCCCTTCGTGAATGAGATGCTTGGGGATTACTATCGCTGGAAGAAATCTGCTGTTCTATCGGTTATGGTGCAGGGGCGCCCCAAGGGGCATGAGCCAACCACTCTGCGCATACTCGATTTTCAATTCGGTGAATAACGAGAGGCCTACTACTCGTTGAGTCCGGCGCACCTGCCATAGTTTTCATTTGCGAACAATTCCATTGCACGTTCGTTGCGGGTGCCTGCCTGGAAAGGGACCGTGTACATTGCGATCGGTCGATAGCGGTGGAGGAAACCGTAGGCTGGAATGATGGTGTTCCAAGATTGAAACGAACCTAAGACGGGAGCACCATCTGACAAGTAGTAGATTGTGTCTACTTCGTCGAACTGGCCTCCGATATAGATCGCGTCGAAAGTTCGAGTGGCGACACTGAGTTTGAGACCATAAATTTGATCGGCGACATAAGTTCCCGACGTTGCAGTCAGCAAACGGTCAGAAGCCAACACGATATCTCCGCCAAACATGACGATATTAAAACGACCGGGCTCCTTTAGATCGCCGGTAGAGGAAGACAGGTTCTCTTCCAGATTTTTGATTTTTTCGCCTTTCATTGACGCTGATGTGTCAACAACATAGACGAATTGGGAGCTGTAAATCCCCAAGTCGTAGAAGGTGCCGAGTGAGCGGACTCTCATGTCTTTAACCTTGTTTGCTTTACGAAACTTCTTCGTAGCTGCGGAGTCGATTTCGAAAGTTCCTTCCATTTCGCTCCAAGCCGCCTCCCATCCGTCCGCATTAGCACCAATGTCATTTCCTATGATACTGGCCAAGGCATAACTAATGTCCAGTCTCAATCGGCCGGGCTCGTTTTTCATCTCCTGGATCAACACTGGCATCGTACGCTTGGCAGGGATCGCTCCTAGCGCGGAGTAAATTCGGATCTTGGCGGGCCATGTCGCTTTGGGTAATGCCTGGATCAGTGAATCGATCGAGTTCTCGTCGCCGATCAATTCCAAAGCTTGCGCGGCATCGGATTGAACTCGAATGTCACGGTTTACCAATAGTTCATGCAGGAAATCGAGTTCCGTTTTTTCCTTGGCAACTCCGATCGCTTGAGCCGCATAGCAAAAGGGATGTGAGGTTGGATCGAAAGAGGAAAGTCGTGCAGACAGCGTTTGATACTCCTTGTCCGATTTGACACGCATTTTGGAAAGCCGCGCTACCAAGTCGGAAATCGGTCGGCCACGATGGGCGTTGTAGAGCACTTGAGCTGCCAGGATCTCGGCCGACTTTTTCGCGTCGATCGCATCGATTTCGTCATCAAGTGACGCGCCACTGTAGGCCGCAGTCAGGATCGCCAATTCGACGAGTTCACGATTCTTGTTTTCCAGAAGCGAGCGTATGTTGTCGGTGAAGTCGACGGATGCACTTAACGCTTTGCCTTTCCCTTTGCCTTTCGCTTTTCCTTTTTTACCCTTCTTTTTACCAAGCTTGATTTGAGACCGGATCGCCATCACTGTAGCTCCGGCAAATTTCGCCTCGGCTGCTTTCTGAGACACAAGAGAGTCAACACAAGGTTTCATTTTGTCAGACAAAGCAACTTGAGCTGCAATCTGATAAAAACAATCCTGGCGATTTGCGGCCGCGGTAAGTAAACCTGCGATTTGCGCATGCGTACTGTTTTCCTGACCGATGAAGAGGCTGGTACTCATCCAAACCACGCTCGGCTCAGTTTCGTTTTCGAGAATGTCACTTACTTCCTGCGAAGAAAGACCCACTTTGCGTTTTCTGATAATATCGCCAGCTCGTTTGTTCGCATCCGGGTTTTGCCCGAAAAGATTGGGGCTGGAAGAGGAGAAAATGAACAGGAGGATTAGGAAGTGCAGGAATCGCATGGGTGGGTTGCCAATAATTGGGGTAATTGAAAACTAGGCCGATACAGAAGGCTAGAAACTTAAGAAGGAAAGGAATTCTGCCGAATCCCGCTACGGACAATCAACGAAATTGTGTTTGACGCCTTATAGCCTAACGGTCATTCACTGCTGAATCAAATAATTGATGGTGCTGTATTTATTTTCCGCATGAGCCCGCGAGTTTGCAACTGCCGCATCCGCCTGAGGAGCAGCCGCCTTCTTTGGTTCCGCAAGTCGGGCCGCATCCGTTGACCAATGAGTCACTGAATTTTTTAAATCGGACTTTGGCTTCGTACGTTTCTGCTAACTCGCTGGTTAACGATTCCAGTTCGGGATCCACCGGCCCCAGGAAATAGAAGAACAGGCTCTGGCCATCAAATAAATGTTCAACATCAACCAACACGGCGGGCAACTCACGTTCGGCAATCAGTTTTTGACAAGCCAAAAAAGCTCTGTCGCGATGTCGTTCCAACCGTTCGAGAATCATTTCATCGTTCGCGTTGACCGCACGTAGCAACTGGCCATGATTTTCGCCATCATTATCCTGCTCGATGGCGCAAATGATTTCGCCACACTCCAGCCCACGCTCCGTTCGGCAAATGACGCGGTGACTTCGTGGATAGGAGCGATGGTCAACCGATTGAAACTTGCCAACCAGCCCCATCAATCCAGTTTTTACTAGATGTACCACTACTGGCCGCCTCCAACTTCGACTTCCGAGTTTTGGGCGACATCCAATCCGGTTATCTTCAGAAGCTTGCCACCGTCTGTTGCAGTTTTAGGGCCAAGCTGAGTAACGTAAAGCTCTCCAGCTGCATTAAACTTCATCGCAGTTACGCTTTCCAAGTCCATGACGCGCTCGGTTTGGCAGCCGGATTCGTTATCGGCTTCGATCAATTTATAGATCGCTCCAGTCGCAAAGTCGGAGAGGAACAGGTCGCCATGGTTGGGACCGTAAGCGAAGGCGGTTACGTGGCTGAGCCCGGTTGGGAATCGTCCGTTGATTTGACCGTTCTCGCCAACAAAATTCAAAACCGATTGCTCTTCGACTCTTTCCGCGAACACAACGTAGTTTTCAGGGCTGATTGCAATGCAGTCCGAAGCATGAAACCGTGCGTTATCGTTAATTTTGCCGGGTATTAAATACCGTACCGATCTAGGTCGTTTATCTGAGGTCGGCTTCGCCACTTTTAATATCGCTCCACCTGGGTCGAGGTTTATTTCTCCACAGATGTAAACTGCCGATTCACCGCTAGTGATATTTCGTAAACCACCTGTGTTGTATTTGCCGCGCGAGGGTATTTGAACTTTGTGATGCGCTTTCTTACCGCTCCAGACAACATCTCCTGTCAGGAAATTGAGAACACTCATATCGAAAAAGGCCACAGACGTGTCACCTTTTTCTTTGACGAGCGCACTTACCACCATCCAGTTAGAACCGCAGAAACCGACGTCGACAGTGCCGCCCTCGAATCCAAAGCCGTTGGGTGTGACTGTGAATCCTTCAATGAATGGGACCGGTTTGCCATCTACAATCTTGCTGATCCGATTGGCGCCACATTCGGCAAGGTAGACCGTGCCGGAGTTTTCATCGAACGCAAAGCCGGTGGGACGGTTAAGTCCTTCAGCGATTGTGGTTGTGGTTGGCTTCGCAGGTTTCTCTGAGTCTTGTGCAAACGATAGGTTGGTAAAAGAAACGATCAGAACGATCCAGGTTAACGGGGTGTACCAATGACCATAGCTGGGCTCACCAAAATTCAGGCGCCTTAGATCGCCACATCCCGAGGTCTGGCGACTCCAACTACGTAAATCAACACTACGGCAGCCGGTGCGTCGGGGAGCGATTTGTGTTTCCGCTATTTTGATCGTATCTACCAGAGAGTTGAAGTTGCGTTTATTCCTCTTGGATTTTAGCAGCTTGCCGGCGGGTAAACAAACTGCGAGCGAAGACTTGCGGCTTTACTCAAATGGCTGGAGCCCTTTGCTGATTTCGTATTGCTGGATCTTTTCGGCGTGTTGGAGTGTCAATGCGATGTGGTCCAGTCCTTCGAGTAGACACTCTTTTCGAAATTCATCGATCTTGAAATTGGCTTCGAATTGATCGCCGACGACTTTTTGGTTGGGTAAGTCAACCGTTAATTGATAGCCGGGATTGTTAACGACATTTTGATGGATTTGCTCTACTTCCTCAGCGGACAATACCAGCGGCAGCACTCCATTCTTGAAACAGTTGTTGTAAAAGATGTCCGCAAACGACTCGGCGATCACCGTTTTGAATCCATAATCTGCCAACGCCCAAACCGCATGTTCGCGACTGGAGCCATTGCCAAAATTGAAGCGGGCGACCAACACGGAAGCGCCAGAGAACTGAGGTTGGTTCAACTCAAATTGTGAGTTTAAAGTTTCATCCTCTTTGTAGCGCCAGTCGAAAAATAGAAACTCGCCAAATCCTGTCCGCTCAATTCGCTTCAGGAACTGCTTGGGAATAATCTGGTCGGTATCAACGTTGCTACGGTCCATCGTGGCAACCAAACCGGTGTGTGTTTTGAAAGGTTCCATTGAATTATTCCTTGTATTCCCAATTGCGAATGTCAACGAAGTGCCCGCTGATTGCAGCGGCGGCAGCCATTGCAGGTGAGACGAGATGAGTCCGTCCGCCGCGGCCCTGTCTTCCTTCGAAGTTGCGATTGCTGGTCGAAGCACAACGTTGGCCTGGTTCCAGTTTGTCCGGATTCATTGCCAGGCACATACTACAACCCGCCTCTCGCCAATCGAATCCCGCCTCGATGAAAACTTTGTCCAAGCCTTCCTTCTCTGCTTGCCGTTTTACCTGTCCACTGCCCGGAACAACCATCGCATCCACCGAACTTGCGACTTGATACCCTTTGACCGTCGCGGCCGCCGCTCGCAAATCTTCGATGCGGGAGTTGGTGCACGAACCGATAAATACGCGATCGATCGGAATTTCACTGATCGGCGTACCGGCCTTGAGGTCCATGTATTGAAGAGCCAGTTCACAGGACGTTTTTTGTACGGCGTCGTCAAAGTCAGTAGGCGAGGGGACCACGTTCTCGATCGAGGTGACTTGACCAGGGTTCGTACCCCAAGTTACCTGCGGTGCAATTTTTCTGGCGTCAAAGATGTCTACTTTGTCGTATTCGGCGCCCGGGTCGCTGGGTAGTTTTTTCCAAGCCTCAACCGCAGCGTCGTAGTCCTTGGGCCCGAACTCTCGATCTTTCATATACTCGAACGTGTTCTCGTCCGGTGCGATCATGCCAGCTCGAGCTCCCGCCTCGATCGACATGTTGCAGATCGTCATCCGCTCTTCCATCGACATCTTGCGGATCGCCTCGCCAGTATACTCAAGCACGTAACCGGTGCCGCCGGACGTGGATATCTCTCCGATCAGGAACAGGATCAAGTCCTTGGACGTCACGCCGCGATGCAATTCGTTATCGAAACGCACTTCATAAGTTTTCGGACGGGTTTGCAATAAAGTTTGCGTCGACAGCACGTGTTCGACTTCGCTTGTACCAATCCCAAACGCCAGCGCTCCAAAAGCTCCATGAGTCGACGTGTGCGAATCGCCGCATACGATCGTCATGCCCGGTTGCGTGAATCCCAGCTCCGGCCCGATTACGTGTACAATTCCCTGATTCGCATCGTTCAGGTCGTAAAGCCGTACGCCGAACTCGCCACAATTCTGCCGCAGCGTATCAACTTGCTGCTTGGAAATCGGATCGCCGATAGGAAGATTGCGGTTCGAAGTGGGAACGTTGTGGTCTTGTGTCGCAACCGTTAGTTCCGGGCGACGCACTTTACGTCCGGCTAAACGCAGTCCCTCAAACGCTTGGGGACTGGTTACTTCGTGGACAAGGTGCAAGTCGATATACAGTATGGTCTGTTTTTCTGGTTCATAGTGAACGATGTGGTCATCCCATATTTTCTCAAACATCGTTCGAGGTTTGGCGGAAATCATTGCAAAGCCTGACTCATATTGGTTTCTGAATTAAGCCAACTCGATATCAATTGTGAATGACAAAGGAAGCTGGCTTTGGCAAAATGGACAATCGCTGGGAGCATGTACGAACGTTCGAAAGCGTTTTCCGATTTTGCATTGCCCGATTATAGCGTTGACTATTGTTTAGTTATATGTAACCTGCACGTTTATTCTTACCTTTAACTTGCCCATGCCATCTTTTCTCCAAATCGAAACCGTTCAAGTCGTAATTCTGGCGATCGTACAAGGTATCGCAGAGTTCCTTCCCATCAGTAGTTCAGGCCACCTTGTCGTCCTTTCCGAACTGTTTGGAATGGGTGAGGGAACGACCGAGCTGAATATTATCCTGCATTTCGGGACTTTGCTCGCGATCGTACTGTTCTACTGGAAGCGGATTTTGGCACTGCTTTCGTCGGACAAGCGAGTGATTCCGCTGTTGATCGTCGGTACGATTCCGGCGGTGGTGATTGGACTCACGATCAAAAAAGTGTTTCCATGGGTGACCGAGTACCCGTTGTTGGCCGGGTTTATGCTGCCAGTCACAGGATTGATGTTGTTGATGTTGCCCAAGATCAAAGAGGGCGATGAAGAGTATCAGGATATTTCCTACTTGAACGCCTTTCTGATCGGGTGTGCTCAGGCGATCGCGATTTTGCCGGGCATCTCTCGTAGCGGAAGTACGATTGTCGCCGGTTCTTTTCTCGGTCTCAAACGCCAATCTGCCACGACGTTTTCATTTCTGCTGGCCATTCCGGCGATACTTGGGGCTACCGTGCTGGAAGTGAAAGACATGATGGACAAAGATCCCTCTGCCGAATCGACACCGATTTGGTTATTGGCCGTGGGGGCGATCGTTGCGTTTGCGGTTGGATTGGTCGCGCTGCAGTGGTTGGTGCGGTGGGTGGAAAAAGGAAAGTTGCACTGGTTTGCTTACTGGCTGATTCCGGTTGGGTTTGGTGTGGTTGTGTGGCAGCTGTACGAAGTTGTAAAAGCTCAGAG
>CAZDBA010000052.1:0-21264 GCA_964503615.1 uncultured Pirellulaceae bacterium | reverse complement strand
TCTTCGGTAGGCGGCACGAACTGGGGTGCGGCGGGTTCGTCGTAGTCGTCGTAGCGATCGGAATAGCTTGGCTCCGAATACGATTCGGCTGGAGAGTCTTCGACCTTCAGCGATTTTTGAATGTCGCTTAAGCCTTTGCGGAACTGTTGGTAACTTTGGCCAACGTTTCTGGCGACCTCGGGCAGGCGGCTGCCGAACAGCAACACGGCGATGACCGCAAAGATCATCATTTCGTAAAAGCCAATACCGCCTGGTAACATCTACCGCTCCAACGCAAGCTCCGTCAATGGAGTCAGATGAAATGCGTTTTAGAAATTGAAAGTGCGTTACAAACAGAGAACGCGAATTGAACGAAACCTATCTGCTAACTCTACTTGCTAACCGTTTCGGCTTGAGTTTCTTTGGCGTGTTCAGAATGCTCTGACTCATCCGCGATTCTTTCACTCGGCTTGTCCGTCATGCCCGCCTTGAACTCATTGACGCTGCGACCCATGTTCCGCATCAGGCTTGGTAGTCTTGCACTACCGAATAGCAGGAGCAAAACTCCCGCCATGATTAACATCTCTTGTGTTCCGAATCCAAATGCAAGCATAACTATCTCAATTCACGAAAAGTGGAGGTACAATCGGTTATACCCAGTGACCTTATATTGTAGAAAGCCCCAAAAACGTGTCAAACCAGATTCCGGTCAGCTCACGCTATTGGCGACGATTCGACGCATGTAGCGCAATAATCGTTACATTCATTCCAGCGTTGTCTACTTAAGCGTTGTCTACCTATGGCAATCTGGCTTCGTAGATCGGTAGGTGGCGGTAGTAGACTTCCAAGCACAAAGTGGCCATCGCTGTCGAGTAAACTCGTCCACCATAGCCGCCCCAAACACCATCGGGTGCCCAACTGCCTTGATTCTGGCCCTCTACCACCTGCCGTTTAAGCAACACCTTCTGCAAAGCCTCGTTCCATAGTCGCCAAGGTTCTCCGCCCGTGTGATACATTGCCATCGTACCGTAGTACCAGTAATAAAGATTGACACTCTGCTCATTGGGCAATTTTTGAAAGATCGCTCCGACCGCTTCATCGACTGTTCGGTTATCGACTTCCGATTCCAGAAAATAGCGACACAACAACGCTTCGGCGGTCATCGTTTCGTTCGGCTGCATGCCGGCTCGGTAAGATCCCAATCCTTTTGCGTCGCCAGAAGTGCAACCCGCCAGGAACTTTCTCATTAATTCAATGCTGCCCCCAGGAGTTTCAACGCCACCCAACGAAGCACTGTGCAATGCAAGTACTTTCCAACCAAACTGGCTCATATCGCCCAAGTCACCTGCTTGGTATCGCCAACCGCCATCGTTCTGATTTTGCAAACGCAGAGAGTAGTCAACGCCGCGCTGAACGGCCTCTTTGATTCGTTCGTCACCGGTCACGGCAAGCGACTCGGAAAGTGCCAACAACGACATGCTGTGGCAATAGGTGCTGGCGAACAGTTTTGCGTTTCCTGAAAGTCGGCCATCGGAGGCTTGATTTCGGATCAGGTACTCAAGTCCTTTCTGGACATTCTCGCGATAAGGCCCTTCGTAGTGCGTATTGCCGGCGGCCATAAACGCCAACAGGGCCAAACCTGTGATTCCCGTATCGGCTTGGGCTCCCGCATGGTCACGATTGTGTCCCAGTGCGCGAGTTTCGATACCGGAGCCATGTTGATCGGCGTCCCATCCGCCGTCGGCGGATTGGCTGTTGGCCAACCAAGCCAATCCAGATTGGACCGCTTGTTCTGAAGCTGCGGTGCCGCCTCGGCGACTGGCGATCGCGACCCTGTCTTTAGAGCGAAGCGAATACAGCTTCGGCATCGGCGCTCCATCGGAAGCTCGTGTCAAACGTTCGACCGGGATCGTTTCCGTTTTAGGAGAAGCTTCGATAACCGGCGGCGCTGGCATAAAGTCCGGAGTGTTCTTGATGGGCGTCGTTGTTGCGAAATCGTTGTCTTCAAAGACGTCGATCGTTTCGGGAGCTTCGATCGGTGGCAAATCGAATTCGGATTCTGCAGTCGGCTTCATCTCAAAGTCGTCGATTTCCGGCTGAACGCGTGGAAGCTCAAAGTCACCGCCTTCTTCCAGCATCGGAACCTCGTCAGGTTGATCGACTTCGACGCGGCGACGAAATGTAATCTCTTCTGCTTCAACCGATGCTTTGGGGGCCGAAACGGTTCGAGTATCGATTTTGGGTGCAATCATCGCGGGCGTTGCCGTGAAAGGAGTTTGCTCCGCTTTGAATTGAGTGTCGAATTGGGGAGAAAACGCTGAAGGCATTTGCGCGATCTCGGGGATCTCGCTTTGGATGTCAACTTCTGAATCAAACGCGGGCCGATCCAGCGGTTCCAGCTCGGGTACAAAAGCGGTCGCGTCGAACGCCTCGTCCGGTTCGGATTCTAAAATCTCTGGAGCATCATCGGCGATCTCTGGTTCGGGTTCCGGTTCGCCTATGTTCATGCTGAGGACTTCGGTACGTTGCAACATCGGCGCTCGGGAAATCAATTGAGTTCCGTACATGTAACCGATTAACAACAGGTGCGCAACAACGCTCAGCACAACACACTTCCAAATCGGACGTGCATGTCCCCAACGGGTCAAAGTCAAAACCAATAAAGCGATCGCAAGTAGTCCGCAACCGATCAGCAAGATCCACTGCAATGTTGTATTGGCCAGTGCATCGTTGATGGCGACCCAGGTCTTGCTAAAAAACTCAGCTATGTTTTGCATGGGCCAGTTCCTTTTTTGTCCGATTCAAGGATGAGATCATGGTAGGCGGGTACTTATTTCAGCGCTGTAAAGTCGGTTCCTGGACCGACATGTTCAATTGGGTAACATTGGCGTCACGGCAAGCCGCAACGACACGGGCAAAATTCTCGTGGTACGATTTTGCATCGCTTCGAACGACGACCGATAGGCCGTTGTACTGTTCGGTCGCATTGCTTAACTGTTCCTTTAACTGTTCCAAAGAAACGGTATCGTTGTCCAGTTGGACCGTGCCGTCTTTGAATACGTTGATAACACGGTGCCTGGGAGCACTGGACAATGCCTTTGCGTTGGTGACTTTGGGGACGTTGATCGCAATGTCTTTTTCAGGCTCGTTTAACTCGGTAAAACGGCTGCCGACCATAAAGAAAATGATCAACAGGAAAATGATATCGATCAACGGTGTCAAGTTGATCGACGACAGGTCTTCTTTTCGTGTTCTAAGTGGCATCGCAGTTACCGATGTTTTATCGTTGATTGGACTAAGTTTGTTCGCCGTACTGACTGAGCGTTATTTCCGTTAGGCTGCTGCGGTTTTTCTTGTACGACGTGTCTTTGTAGTGTTGGATGCTGACAGCGCTTCTGCTGAGATCAGGTCTACAACTCGCATTCCCAGTTGATCAATTTCCATCACGCGGCGATCGACTCGACTGCAAAAATAGAGGTAAGCGATCAGGGCAGGAATCGCGACGGTCATTCCAGCGGCAGTCGTCAACAACGCGCTGCTGATTCCGTTGGCAATCAGGACTTTTGGATCGGCAACCGTAGGATCTACGATCGCAATCGCGTCAAAGGCATAGATCATGCCTACCACGGTTCCCAACAGGCCCAGCAACGGCGAAATCGTGGCGACGCCGTTGATAACGCGAAGGTACTTTCGCAAGTGATTTGACTCTCGCTCGCCTGCATCCAAAATCGCTTGTTCGACTTCGACGGCTGGTCGCGCCCATTTGGAGACGCCCGCTCGAAAGACGTTGGCGATCGGGCTGCTGTTTTTGTCGCACAAAGCGATTGCTGTGTCCCGGTCCAGTTCGCCATCGCGAAGCTGCTCAAGGAATCGTTTTACAAAAGGCCCCGGCGTGATGCGCCCACGACGTAGGGATATAAACCTCTCGAACGAGAACATCACCAGGATAAACGAACAAACCGCGATGGCGATCATCAACGGCCCGCCGTTCCGAACCACTTCGGTTAACCGTTTTGAAGAAACGACCTCGGCAGAATCTGATGACTCTACGAGGGTGTTTGTGGTAACCGGAATGGAAAACCCGCTGTCTTCTGCTTGCCCAAACAGGCTAGGAGTGTACAACACTCCAGCCGAGACAATAACGAAACAAACGACGAGAACGCCAAGGTTTCGGATTGAGCGATTCATATTCTTTGTCCTGAATTCGGTTCTGGTTCTGGGTCGAAAAGGTTTGTACGTCGATAGATTTTTGGTGAAGCTACCGCCGTTGCATTTTTGCGTCTTTTGTATTGCCCGCCTGGCGGTTAGAGAATTCCAACCGCTTCTGAGCTTCGTCAACAAATTCGCATTCGGGAAAATCTTGGATGAGTTGTTTGTAAAGGATCACCGCCTTGTTCCAGTGGCCTAAATGCTCTTGGCATTTACCCGCTTCGTAGATCGCGACGGTTCTCCATTTTTCGTAACTGAATAACGAGTCGACTTTGTAGTAGGCGCGGATGGCGTTTTCGTACTCTTCCTGATGAAAGTATGTTTCACCGATTCGCCATTGAGCTTTGGCAGCCGTCTCGGTGTTACCACCGGTATTGGACTGAACCACTGCGGTATACTGTTCGCGTGCTTCGTCCAAACGACCTTCAATCTCCAGACTTCGCCCGATCAAGTAGTCGTGTTCGTAGTTCTTTGTGAATTGTGGGTATTTAGTTTTGGCCGCGTTTGAGTTGTCGTAAACTACCGACCAATCGTCTAGTTTCGCGCGACATTGTGAAAACCGAAGTGCGACCCAAGGCCAGATTTTTCTGTCCAACAGATCGGTTTTCTCAATCAGCTGGCCAAAGATGTCGGCGGAAGCAGAAAACCGTTTTTGCTGGTAAAGCGATTCGGCCAACCAGTAGTTCGCTTTTGCGTAGATTCCTTTGTCGTCAGTGCGTTCGATCAAAGCGGTCATCGTCGTTTGAACGTGCTGCCACTGGTTGTTCATGGCGGCGATTTGGCCGTTCATGAAAATCGCTCGCGCCAGAATCTCTTTTTCCTTGACCCGTCCGACCAGTTGCGTGACCAGAGTTTGGGCTTCGGCATATTGCTTGTTTTGGAATTTGTCTTCTGCGACTCGATAGGCCGCATCCGCCCAGTATTTACTGTCCGGGTAGTTTGTGGCGATCTCTGCGAATCGGCTGAAGCCCTGACCTTCGAGGTTGAGATCTTTGTAGACCCAAGCCAACTGATAGATCGCCTCGTCCACGTTGTCTTTGTTCGAATCAGAAGCCAGGTATTCCGTCAAAGCGACTTTGGCTGCGTTCAAGTTGTTTGCACCGCCAACTTTTTGCATGCAATGTGCGATGCGAAGTCGAGCAATGTTGGCGAGTTCAGTCTGGTTCGCTTTTGCAGATACGAGGCTGTACGTTTTGGCCGCCTCGACATATTGGCTGTCGTCTTCCAGTTGTTTGGCTCGGGCCATTGCCGCATCAACAGCAAAATCGGTGTCGGGGTATTCGGTCAGGATGCGGTCAAAATATTGCAGAGCCCGTTTGCTGTCGCCACGTTTGTGATAAACCCATCCAAGTCCAGCCAAACCTTTCGCGATAACATCTGGATCATTTTCGGGCGCGATCATCGCTTCGTACATCTGATTTGCAGTGGTGAATTCCTGAGCTTGGTAGGCAGAGTTCGCCATAAATGCGGCGGTTTTTTCAATGTATTCACTTTGCGGATAGTTTGCTTGAAGCTTTGCAAACGAGTCGTTGGCACCACTCCAGTTTTTTAGCTCAACGTTGCAAATCGCAAGCTCGGATAGAGCTCGTGCAACTTCCGACCCATTGGGCTCGTTCAGCAAATAGTCCTCGTAGTCGATTGCCGCAGATTTATAGTCACCCACCGCTGACTTTGCCGTGGCCCGCGCGATTGCTACGGCTGAACCGAAACTTCGTTCCGTTTGAACAGGAATCCGCGACAACATCGCAACCGCCGATTCGTACTCTTTTAGACCAAGGTGGCTAAGCCCAACCAGATACATCCAAGTGGCACGTTGCTGAATAGCCTTTTTGTCGGTCGGCTGTCGAATTGGCTTTTTGAGTAGATCGTTGAACAGCCTGATTGCACCGGCGTAATCTTTTCGGTCGTACCGAATTCGGCCGAGCGACTCTTGAACGTTCGGTAGCAACGGGCTGTGTGGATGGTTTTCAACAAACAACTCGGACAATTCCAGGGCCAGCTCAAATTGCTCGTTACGTTGAGCGATATCGATTTCCATTTGCAAGGCATCATCGGCCCATTGGCTATTCGGCCAAAGTTCACGAACTTGGCCTAGCCAAAGCAACGCCTCTGGGTTTCTTCCAGAACGAGCCCATGCAACCGCGCCATCAAAGTACACGGCGGGGCCGAGCTTTTCCGAGATTTCTTCGGGCGATAGAGTCTTGAACTGATCGATCGCATCCAGCGGCTTGCCCATCTCCAGATAGCAACGGCCGATCCAATAAGTGGCTTCGACAGCCATCTGTGGGTCAACCGCTTCAGTTTTTTGGACTAATTGCAAGTTATCCACGGCTACTTGCCAGGACCGCTCTGAAAAATGCAGCAGCCCTAATTGGAGATGGATTTCCGATTGAAACTCGGGGCCACCGTCCGTTGCAAGGTACTCATAGTATTCCAACGCCTCTGGATGCCTGTTTTGCATTTGAAGCGATTTAGCAATTCCCATGCGATATCCGTTGGCCATCGCCGATTCGGGAAAGTCCTGCAAAGCAGTTTCAAAAACGCGCATGGCCAATTGAGGCTCGGCTCGCTTTAATCGGGTTTCGCCAAGGTAACTGGCCGCGAACTGGACCAGTTCGGAATTCCGATTGTTTCGAATAAACATTTCCAGCAGCGTTGTTGTTTGTGGGTCGTCAGAGCGATAGGCGACTTCTCCCAAACGAAAACTGGCTCGCTCTGCAAACTTACTAGCGGGTTGGTGGAGCAGGAATTTTTGGTATGCGATCTTTGCGTAGTTGTAATTCTCGGTTTGAAGTTGAGACTCTCCCAGAAAGAAGAAACCTTCTTTCGCGTAATCAGTCGTTGGATGCTGCGCGATTAGTTGCTCAAAACCCGTAATCGCCTCACTCCATTGTCCACGTGAGTAAAAACCGGCGGCGATGCTGTACTGATCCGCTGCCGACTGCCCCCGCAAGTGGGCGCAGAAACTGAGCAGGATCAGTAGCCCGAGCCAAAGTTTCGAAATCAATTTGTTGCGGGGCATGCCCGGTCTCGCATTAGGGTCAGGGTCGACTGTTCGAAATCGGGATCAAAGTAATCCCGATAATCGGACCAAACAGAAAAGTCTCTCTTCACCTATCGACGAGTGAGGGGCAGAACGTGAAGATGTGATCCTTGCTAGCGTGCAAATGCGTAGCAGATGTGGGGTCTTGGGTGATCTAACTGATTTGGCGAAGGCCGCTCAGCTTTCAAGACGGAGGGCAATCGGTGTGAAGCCTAATGAGATCGAGATTATAGCTAATCGTGACCATCGCAATTACAACTGTTCCAGAACCTGGAACAGTTGGGCCTTGCTATGGGGCTGATCGGCTGGGGCGTCGACGTCGCACATAACCAAGTTGCTGATAACTTGAAACAAAAATGAAGAAGCCGCTCGGTTACGGGCGGCTTTTGTGCCCTGTTCTATTCGCTCCGGAAAGAAGAGCTGGCAGTCGTTGGTACAATTTGATCGGCCCTATTAAGATAGCGACTTTGTAGCTCCATCCAACCATTGTTAAAGGTCGATATTCTAATGCATTTCATCCGCAAACCTGCAGTTTTCATTTTCCTTTTGTTATTGAGCTGTTTCATTACTTCAGCGGGTTGTGATTTGGGAACGTATGAAAAACGAGCCAAAGAGGTCTATCCGGAATCGGACGACTCAGTCTCAAAGGAAGACAAAAAGAAAGAAGAATCCGAAGAAGAAAAGTCCGCTGAGCAAAAGTAGATCTTCCTCTCGTTTCTTTTGTGGTTATTTCAATGGCTCACAACACAGATCGGGACGACCGCGTCATTCATTGACAATGTTTCTCATTGCCAATGCGGAGTCAAATTCAATGCTGCCGTCAGCGGATAAATCCCAGAGGCTGAGTTTGGTATCGCCTAGGCTTGTTTTGCCTGAAATGAAATTAACCTCGCATTTGAGATGCGTTGGTCAATGATATGCTTTGCTAAATTGAACCAGCGATCAACCGCGTCCAAAATCATCCCGTCTGCTGTAACGGTGATTTCATTCATTTGCTTGAGATCAAAGTCGGGACTTTTGCTTAGTTCGGATTGCCAATTCCAGCCTTCTTCCGCGGCCACTTCGTCAATTAGGCACATCAGACGGGCGCTGTTGGAAACGGGTTGATCCAGTAACCAGCAGGTTTTTTGCACATTGAGGGATTCTAAGTAATGCCCCACTAGTTCGATCGCGGACCGGGTTTCATTGACTCGTCGGTAAGTTCCGTGGATGCTGGCCATGTCACGGTAACATCCGTCGGCGCCTGAAAAGACAAAGCCATTAGACAACGCGCTTTCGAGCGTAATCAACAAATTAAAACCATCAATATGAATTGTCTGACCAGAAAGTTTGCCAGGGGCCAGTTCTTTCAATTGTCGATTTTGTCGTTGGGTGTCACTGCAAGCGCAGCGTGTTAGCAACAATCGTTGTCGATCGACTAGTTGAAAGCGATCGCCTACAAGTTTCATGGAGGCGTTGGGGGTGTATCCGTTGGACAGCAGCCAACAGTAGTCATTTAGAGCCGTTGTCAGTTTTGGTAAATGGTTGGCTGCAAAAATACTCTCATCTTTTGGATGCGGGCCGCGATGGCGATTTGTGTGGTTCATGCATTGATTTTATCAGAAGCCCTGATGGACTTGAAGCAATCGGATGTAACTACAAAGCGGAGCTAGTTCAAAGTTTGTTCTGGATTCGTGATTGTTGTCTGCACATCAACTGTGTTTTGATTTTGATCGTTCATGCCGAAAAGTAGCTTTTCGCAATCGGTTGTGTCTAGCTAATTTCCACAACACGTGGCTCCAGACTCAAAACGATTGGGAAATAGCAATTTTGCGTGCAGGTTTGGCACTAATTGCAGGTGGCAAACACGAATAACAATCACGGCACATTTACGCTAAATTAGGTCAAGCAAATTTCTCAACTCAAAAGAAACAAGGTCGAATCGTGGAAAAGGCAGCTAAAGATTTTCTGATTGAATTGGTTACTACCCCAGGCGTCTCGGGATACGAGCAACCGGTTCAGAATATCGTTCGCAAGTACGCTGAGTCGTTTGCCGAAGAGGTTACGACCGACTTGCACGGCAACGTCTCACTTTCGGTTAACAGTTCGGCTGATACCCGAGTTATGTTGGCGGGGCATTGCGACCAGATCGGATTGGTCGTATCTCAAATCGATGAGAACGGATTTATCTACACGCAGACCGTAGGGGGCTGGGACCCTCAACAATTAATCGGACAACGCATGACCGTTTGGACCTCGCAAGGTCCTATTCAGGGCGTGATTGCGCGGAAAGCGATTCACTTGTTGGATCCGGAAGAGCGAAAAAAGGTTGTCAAAACCAAGGACCTTTGGATCGACATTGGAGCTTCAGATAAAGAACAAGCTTCGAGCATCGTTGAGATCGGCGACAGCGTTACGCTCCAATTGGGCTTTCAACCGATGCTTAACAATCTGGCCAATTCGCCAGCAATGGATAACCGCACCGGTTTGTGGGTGTGCGTCGAAGCGCTTCGGCGGGCAGCAGCGAAAGGTTTGAAATGTAACCTGTTTGCCGTTAGTACCGTGCAAGAAGAAATTGGTCTTCGCGGAGCCCGCACTGCCGCTTACGGGATCGACCCGCATATTGGGATCGCCGTTGATGTCACGCATGCAACCGATTGCCCAACCGTTGATCCAAAACAGCAAGGTGATATCAAGCTCGGTGGTGGTCCCGTGATCGTTCGCGGGCCGAACGTTAATCCAGAAGTCGCATCGCGGCTTAAGTCGCTGGGCACTTCGAACAAAATCCCGTTTCAATGTAATGCACTTGGCCGCGCGGCATCGAACGACTCGAACGCTTTGCAAGTCACACGAGGCGGAGTCGCTACTGGAATCCTTGCGGTTCCCAATCGTTACATGCACAGCGCTGTGGAAACGATTTCTCTGGATGATATTGACCATGCAGCCGAGTTGTTGGCTCATTTTGCATGTTCCGTCGAAGATCACCAATCGTTCATCCCCAAGTGATCCGGTATGAAACAAGGCGGCACCAAGCGTCCGTTTCGATTCCAGCAGTTTGAGGTCCGCGATCAAGGTGCGGCCATGAAGGTCGGCACGGACGGCGTGTTACTAGGCAGTTGGGCGCCCGTTCGCGGCGCAAAACGGACGATCGACATCGGGACCGGATCTGGTTTGATCGCACTGATGATCGGCCAGCGAACGGCCGCCCCTAAAACGGTTGTCCATGCAATTGATGTGGACTCCGCTGCTGCGGCTCAGGCTCTTGAGAACTTTTCAAACTCGCCTTGGAGGGAGCGGTTGCCGAACAGGTTGAGCGAGATTCATCTTTCTTTGCAAGAGTTAACGGCGGGATTGGATCGTGAATCACCGTATGATTTGGCGGTTTGCAATCCGCCGTTTTTCTCGAACTCCTATTTGCCTGACAGTGCACCACGTCAGCGCGCTCGGCATTCGGACCAGCTGCCTCGCCGCTCTTTGTTTGTTGACGCTCACTCGATTCTAAGTGCCACGGGTAGGCTTTGTTTGGTGTTGCCTTATGAACAAGCGATCGAAACGATCCAGATCGCTGCCGAAGAAGGTTTTGGCCTGCTGTCTCGTACCGATGTTCGACCCAATCCTACCGCCGAATTGAAACGAGTGTTGTTAGAATTTACCAAGCGGCGAGAAGGTAGACATCGAAACGGTTCCGAGATTGTTCATACCGAATTGATCGTTGAATCAAAGCGGCATGAGTTTACCGCTGAGTACCGAACGCTAACTCAGGATTTTCATTTGAGGTTTGCCGACGATAAGAACTGACCCGAGTCTACGGTTTCAAGCTTCCGGTTTTAGCCGCATATTCTTTAGCAGTTGAATTCGAAAGATACTTACGTCCGGCGATCGGAGTCTGTTCGTAGCCCGCCCAGCGCGCGAATTGACTTAACACGATTCCGGTAGCAACGTTGATGTTTAACGATACCGCGGTGCCAAACTGTGGGATATAGACCAGTCGATCGGCGATCTCCAACTGTTTAGGCGAAAGTCCCTCACCTTCGTTGCCAATGATAAACGCAGTGTTGCCAGAAAACGGTTCGTCCCAGACGGAATGGGCTTCCTCGCCGATCTCCACTCCCAGAATTTCACAGTTTCGCTGACGCACGAACTCGATCGCCTCGTCAAAGAAGCGAAACTTTTGCAGAGGTGTGCGTCGAGTTCTTGCCGTTGCGCCGAAGCGTGTAACTTTGTTTCGTCCAGCGACCAGAATTTTGGCTCCGAAAGCGTTTGCCGTCCGAATCAGAAATCCAAAATTTGAATCTTTGGCGATGTTGAACAAGATCAAATAACATTCAGGCTTGTCGTCCGATTGTTTTAGCTCTTGTGGGTTTTGAAAATCACTCATGAGAATCCTGTTGTCGCTCTCCGATGTCGTCGGGCGCTAAGGGCTGTTGGTCATCCGCGCCGCTTTCGGATTCTACATGAGTCAACTTGCGAGGGCTGGTCAGCGTCTGTTGCCAATACTGGAACGCTTGGTCAACTGCCTTTTGCAAAAGTGAACCTTCTGGGTATCCGTCTTTACCGAACTCTCCCGCCGGTTGTCCCGTCATGATTTCCAGCGCCTGCTCGATCCTTTCCACTGCGTAAACATGGAATTTCCCCTTATCGCAAGCTTCCGCAACGTCTTTGCGAAGCATCAAATCACCGGCATTGGATTTCGGGATTACGCATCCCTGATCGCCGGTCAATCCAAAATGTTCGCAGGCATCGAAGAACCCTTCGACCTTTTCGTTTACACCGCCGATCGCTTCGATATGTCCGTGTTGATCGATAGCGCCGGTCATTGCCATCGACTGTTTGATCGGCACGCCCGTCAATGCGCTCAACAAGCAAACCATTTCTGCGCCTGAAGCGGAATCGCCGTCAATTCCTCCGTAGCTTTGTTCGAAAGCCAGTGAGGCGCTAAAGGCCAAAGGGTGTTTGGTCTTTAGCAAGTAACGCAACAGTCCGCCCAAGATATGAAAGCCTTTGGTGTGGATCGAGCCGGACATTTGCGCGCGGCCTTCGATGTTGATCAGTCCGGCACTACCAGGGCCGATCGTGGCTGTAATTCGCGCGGGGAATCCGTAGGTGAGTGGACCACTTCGCATGACCGCCAGGCCGTTGATCTGGCCAACGACATCACCGCTGGTTTCAACCAAAATCGTGCCAGACTCAACGAACTCTTTAAAGCGTCGTGATGGCAGGCTGGCCCTTTGCTTCGTTCGCTTAACCGCGTCGCAAACATGCTTTCCTGTGGCTAAATCGGCACCGGATTGAGTTGCCAAAAAAGCGGCCTCGCGTGCAATGTCAGCAATTCGCCCGAACCGCGCGGTCAAACGGTTGGCACGGGAGGCGATCCGCGCGCCGTGTGCGGTCAGTTCAGCGATCGCAGAGCCGTCGAAGTGCGGCAAGTTTTCTTTGGCAACCAAATGGGCAATCACTGCCGCATATTGATTGATGCCGATCTCGTCTCGATCTACTAAGTCATCGAAATCGGCGAGGACTTTAAACAGTTCGCGAAAGTCGGGATCGTGGTAGTCCAACTTGTAATACGTTCCCGCATCACCCACGAGAATAACACGGATGTTGACGTCAATCGGTTCGGGCAGCACGACGGCGCGACCTTGCATAGCGCCCAATTCCGCCGGCACAATCTCAAGACGACCTGTTCGCAATGTTCGCATCAACATCGCCCAACAACCGGGTTGCGAGATAAGATCGTTGACGTCCAGAACGAGATATCCTTCGTCAGCGGCTAACAACGCTCCGCCTCGCACGCCACGATAGTCGGAGGTGGGCATTTCGTTAGGAGCCCAGTTGGGGTCGACTGTTCCCAGCATGTTCAAAATGTTGGGTGAGTTCTCTTCGATGACGGGGCGAGTGTGAGAATCGTCCTGCGTAAGAACAACGTTAACACCGTACAGTTCGGTCAGGTCGGCGCCTTCTTCGCCAGCTTCCATTTGGAAAACGATAAGATCATCAATAACATCGTCGATATATTGTGCAACTTTGTCTTGCGAAAAGCTGCTTTTGATTCGGTTGGTGATTCCACTCAACAGGTCGCGAGCCGCCCTTTCGTTCATCTCACCGATCTGTTTCTTACCCTCGGCAAAGATCTCAGAGACCTTACGACTCACCTCGCCCATTTGTTTTTCGAATTTTGGGTAAAGCGCCTGGAACGCCTCCCACTGTTCTGAAGGTGCGGTTTCTTGAGCGACCATTTCACGTAATTGTTCGGGTGAAACGGGTTTACCATCAACGACGGGGAATATCGCGGTTTGGGAAACCGGACCATTTTGCATTGTGACCAAAGCGAGTCCATTTTCGGCAAGCTCTTTTTCCAGCGGCTGCATGTGCTCGCTGGCCTGTTCTTGAAGTTTGGCTTTGATCAAATCGCGCTGAGTCGAAAAGGGCTCGCCGGTTAACGCTTTGAAAAGTCCCTCCTGTGCGAACTCGGCCAGTTCACGCATCGCACGCTTGAACTCGGGAGCTTGTCCCGGAGCGAGCGTAATCAGTCGAGGATGGTCTGGTCGTTTAAAATTGTGAACGTAGCAACAATCTTTTTTGTTCGTCGCAGGTGGTGCAAGATCCTTGAGCAATTGTCGCACCATCGTCATTCGACCGGTGCCTCGAGGGCCTCTTACATAGACGTTCTGACCGCGGGCAAAGCACTGAATGCCGAACGAGAGTGCTTGATGAGCAGCTTCTTGCCCAAGCACCGTTTCGCTGATGTCGATCTGTTCGGTCGACTTAAAATTGCATTCACCCGTTTTACATTGCCAGCGAAGTTCTTCACCAACGACCCGAAGTTTATCAGAAATGGACATTTATATTTTAGCGATTCCGAATTGCGAATTATGCAAAGTTACAAAAGGAAATTGATTCAGGATGATTCCCTACTTGTGAATTGTACTGAGTTTTGAGTACCGTTTCTGCGCCCCGAAACGGTCGGGAAAGAAGTTGAGGCTGGTTGAGTTCAGGTCCACTCTTGAGAATCTTCGAAGGCGCGGTTGGCAATAATCGAAAGTGCGCTGGGGTTGAACGGCTTTCGCATATAAGAAACTGCTGCCAGCCGAGCGAGTTCGTCAGACGATATCTGCGTTGGTACCTCCGCTCAGAATAACGACTGGAATATCTGAAGTTCCAAGGGTGTTATTGCAATAACATCAACAGCCGTTGCACGATAAAGCGTTGACCAAGGCTGGCAATTGAACAGCCTGAATTCTGGCGAATCCAGTAGCAGGTTATTAAATCCAAGCAATTAGGGTACATGAAGCGCCCTTGAACCGTTTGCTATACGCTTGATACTGGATATACTTAAAATCGTTCAGATGGACTAACACTAGTTTTGTAAAACCAAACACAATTCTCGACATACAAAATAACCATACATGCGAGTAAAAATCGCTGTTCTTATCACTTTAGACAACTGGAGAAATCTCAATGACTCGTTTACCTCACCTAACCTGGATTCGTCCCTTGCTGATTGCTGCGGGGGTCGTGCTGTCTTCAACTTCAGTTGGTCAGGCACAGCTAAACGATGGAATGCCGACCACCCCATTTCCTGGGACTGTCATTAACCTTCCTTCGGACTCGAATCCCGGAGAGGATGTCGATGTGGGCGACGCTACTGGCGCAACGCTGACTCAGCTCAACATGAACACTGGCGTAGACTTTGCAACGGGCGATCGGACCTATTCCTTTACCGAGGTCAACGTTCTTGCCGCCAACATGAACGCATCTACATCCCCAAATAGCAACGCGATATACAACAACTGTGAAATCAACATGATGACTGGCTTTGTAGGCAACAATGCCGTTATCGACGCGAACAGCACCCTGAATATCAGTGGCGGCGAAGTACGAGCCAATTCGACTATTGCTGGCGTTGCCAACGTTTCTACCGGCGGTATCGGCAACCCGAGGATAAGCGGGATCGTAAATCTCTCAGAAGAAGGCGAGATCTTCGGTGGCAGTTCAAGCATCATCGACGGAGGTGTCGTCAACTCGTCCGGTGGCAGAATCTTTGGTCCCTTCACCGTTAGGACTGGAGGCACTCTAAATGTGGAAGCTGGCAGCGACCTGCGCAATGCTACGATTTCTGGGACTGCCAATTTTCGCGGTGGTTTGCTCAATAATACCTATACTATAGAAGACGGTGGTGTCCTTAACGTAATGGAAGGTGCCAGTCCTGGAGCAGCTACCACTACCATTAACAGTGGTGGAACCATCAACCTCTCTGGCGGTTTTCTAGGATCCAACACGTTCGTGCAATCTGGCGGTGTCTTAAATGTATCCGGCGGAACAATCGGTACTGCTTTCAACAATCCTCCAGGTCTCAACGTTCTCAGTGGCGGCACAGTCAATTTCACTGGCACCGATTTCGCGCTCGATGGCACCCCCATCATCCTGACGCCGGGCATGCCGTGCATCGTGACTGACAGAACCGGGACTCTAACCGGCACTCTGTCTGATGGCGAGACGATTAGCTTCAATTTGTCAGCAACAGAAGGCGGCATTTTTACCAACTTTTTCGAAGCGGGTAGCACTGTGACTGTCGGAAGTGTGCTGCTGGGAGATGTCAACTTAGACGGCGATGTTGACTTTTCTGACATTGCACCTTTTATTGCAATTCTGGTTGGAACAGGGTTTCAAGCTGAAGCGGATATTAATCTGAGTGGAACTGTTGACTTCTCGGATATCGCGCCGTTTATCATGATCTTGAGTGCTCCACCATCGCCTTAGGCATAGCGACAAGAATTAATGCCCGGTGCTTCACCGGAGCGGACTCAGGGCGCCCAATGGGTGCCCTTTTTTTGCGCCCCGATCGCCCTTTTTTCAAATGCCGATCGGCGCGGCGACGGATCGAAATTGCCTAGGAAGGAAATGACCGGGAAAGAAGTTGGCGCTGTTTCTTTTAGATCCACTCTCGTGAGTCTTCGATGGCGCGGTTGACGATAATCAATAGTGCGCTGGGGTCGAACGGCTTTCGCATAAAGAAACTGCTGCCAGCCGAGCGAGTTTGTCGGACGACATCTTCGTCGGTGCTTCCGCTCAAAATAACGACCGGAATATCAGAAGTTTCCAGGTCGTCGGTCAACGTTTTACAAACCTCAATCCCATTGGCGTCTGGCAAGTCGATGTCCATCAGGATCGCATCGGGCCGCTGGTCTCTGGCGATCACAACCGCCTCGGCTCCCGAGTTGGCTCGGAGGACTTCAAATCCCTGTTGTCTAAAACGGTAGTCCAGAATTTCCAATTGGCATTCATCGTCTTCAGCGATCAGGATCTTTCTCAGGTTCCCCTGCCCTTCGGGCTCTCTCTGAGGTTCAGGATCAATTTTGGATATCATTTTTCCTTCTCATCAATTGACAGGTCGGAAGGTGGGCGATCCTCGCTGGATTCGCCATCTGAAAATGATTGCTGACTAATAACGCGGATGTGACCAAAATTTATGGTAAATCGCCATAGTTTGCGATTTGTTATCGCTCCCATAACGAACGGGACAAAAGTGTCGACGGATCAGTTTTTCCTAAAGTTCGACAACTGCCTGTTTGCCTGAAGCATGGGGAACTTAATTTGGGCACCGCGTTTATCAGGGGTTCTTCCTTGTTAGGAAATTAGCGTCGGCGCCGGGACATGAGGCACAAACCGGCCAAGCCAATGATCACTGCCGAACCAGGTTCAGGAACGGATTGGGTCGAAAAGCTAATCGTAACTGGTCCTTCGTTAATCGAGAGAACATCAGCTATCGTATAATCAAAAAGGACAGAAGAGCCATCAGTGCTAAAGTTTCCGAACTCAATCCCTTCAGGATCCGTGACGAAAACATCTGTGATCGGTTGGCCAATACCTACAAAGGACCCCGTTACTGGGCCGCTGGTCCCTCCGAAAGTACCAATTCCGTAATCGGTGTAATCCAAGACCACTTCAAAATCAAACCCTCCAGAACCCAGACCCGAATTCACCTCAACAGGGAATGCACCTGGCGCTTGATCTGTAACATTACCATCAAGAAAATCGGTTGTGCCGAACGTGTAGTTAAGGGAAAAGCTTTCTCCAAAAAAATCGCCATTGGCGCTGTGATTTATTTCAAAAGAAGTTGGGGTCTCGGCTCTTGCCACACCGGAAAGCAATACCAAAGATAATCCCAGTATCATCGTTAAGCTGAATCGCATGTTGTGTCTCCTGTCTTGATAACAAATTTGCGTAGCCTCGTCCGGCAAAAACGCGGCTACATTTTTACATGAATAGTATCGACTTGCAAACTACTTTGACACTGCCCAAGAATCACCCGGTTGCCTTTAGCGTTTCAGATATCGGGTTTTTCAGATGTCGGTTTTTTCAAGTCCGCTTTCTTGTCGAGGTTCTGGAAGTCCAGTAGAAAGCGTGGCGAGCTGGCGCCGGCAAACTATTCGTTACAGAAAAGTGACAAAATAGTTTTCCAACTGCTTTTGGGTTTGATAGAATTTTCGACTCATCATTGATTTGCTGACGAGATGCGGAAACTCTATTTTTCAGGTGATATCCAGTGAAACGACTTTTATCAATACTGCTTTTGATCGCGGCCTTTGTACCAGTTGCCAAGGCTCAATCCGATTTGCCTGAGGACAAAAAGGCGATTTTTTGTGTGGACATTCAGGTAAACAAATTGCTGGAAAGTGAGCTTGCGGGTTCGCTTGGAGATGAAATGGTTGGACAGATCCTCAAAGGGATGGACCTGCCCATTGAGGGGAAGAAGTTCACTAGGATCTACGGGTTAATAGGAGGCCCCGACAGCTTGGACGAAATGATGGGAACCGCCCCGTCAGAAAAGATGGAAGTGACCGATCCCTCATTGGATGGCTCCGGGACTAAGGAAGCTCTGGATGGCTCCGGGACTAAGGAAGCTCTGGATGGCTCCGGGACTAAGGAAGCCATGGAAGACTTTGAAGATGGAGGCTTTGAGGATGGGGAATTTAACGGGCAACCCGATGTGCCTTTGAATCTGCTTTTTGAATTCAAAGTTGTTGATGCCTCGGCGGCAAAGGAACTATTCCAATCAATGAGTTTGGATGAGAACAGTGGCCAAGAGATTAACGGCGTGACTTACTATTCGCCGCCAAGGTTCGCCCCTCAAAATCTTGTTGGTGGAATTGTTGACGAGACGACTGTTGTTTTTGGAACCAAAGAGTTCGTCTTTGCTGAGGGAAGTCGCAAAAATCTTTTTTCACGTGAATTGCAAAAAACCTGGTCGCGGAATCAGCAAGACTTGCCTCTGCGAGCTTCACTTGAATTGGTAAGCAAGGCTGCCATGATTTCTGAAGCGATCGAAGCAGTTGAAGAAAGCGGTGACCTTAAATTTATTTTGCCCTTTGATCCAGCACCGATGCTGAGCATGATCGGGAACGTTGAATCACTTAATCTGTCTGCTGATCTGTCCGGACCGGAATTGCTTGCGATTCGTGGCTTTGGCAAGGATGATGCGGGCGCTGAAGACCTGCGAACCAATTTGAACGGCTTGCTCGGAATCGCCAAAATCATGGGAGGTGGGATGAAGCCACAACTTCAAGAGCTTCCCAATGCTTCGACAATGATGGACGGTCTTTTGAAAGACTTGAACACAACTGGCGAAGGGCGCGAGGTCAATCTTGTCATTGGACGCCCTGAAAAATTTGAAGAGGGAATCAGTGAACTACTGGTAATGGCTCGTGAACAGGCTCAGATTTCCATTCGCCAAAACAATCTTCGGCAAGTTCTACTGGCGGTACACAATTACGAGACATCACTGGGGAAATTTCCTTTTGAAGAGGACAAAAAGAGTTGGCGTGAAGAACTCGAACCCTATTTGTTTCACTTTTCAGTTGAGGGTGAGATGCCGGATGTCTACGGTAGTGATGGAGAAAATTCGATGATCGCGCTTGTGCGTTCCAATCCTATTCCCAAGGACTTTGGTGATATCCGGGATGGAACTACCAACACGATTTGCATGGTCGAGGTAAAAACAGGAATTCCCTGGAAATCGAATCAGGACATAACTCCCGATCAGGTTGTTGAAATGGTCAAAAACCTGGAAGAAGGCGAAGTTGTTTTTGCGGGACGTTACGACGCTTCGCTTATGACGTTGACTTCCGAAACAGATCTTGAAACTCTCAAAGCGATGTTGACGCCCGCAGGCGGCGAAGCGGTCGAAGCGATCCGATAGTGCAGGGAGGTAGTTGCTGCCTGTGATCAACTTGAAATAGACCAAAACGGTTTCTACGACCGACACGAGAGATAGAAAACGAAGGTAAAGCAACCGAAACAACCGCTAAAACCATGAATCAGCCATATGGCAAACGCTCTTGCGACTCACTTTTGAGTTGCATTCCCGGAATAGGGAACGCAAGTTTCCTATGAAAGGATACCGCATGAGAAACCATTCTATCAGCCCCGTCGCAGTCCTCGCGTTCGCGTCAATCTACTATTGCCTAAAGTTTGCACTGGAAGGCGCAGTCAGCGGCGTAAGCATGGCCGTCGTAGAAGGCGTTTCAAGTGGCTTTGCAGGCTACAGCATGATCAAAAAGGCTATGCTGATCTCGCCACTTTTTGTGTATCTCGCCTTTGCAGTTTTGTACATTGCCCTAGGGATGCTGAAGTGTTCAACAAAGCGATTTGCGACGGCGGTTGAGCAAACCTTTCTATTTCACATCATCTTTTTTGCTGTGTCGTTAATTGCATTCTTCATTTCGGGCCAACCGCAAACGGTTCACTCGTTTGGGGAGACCGTTGTTGGAGCTCTGATCTTCAAAGCTGGTGGCTGGCTCCCCCTGATACTTCTCGGATTCTTCGCATGGCGATTCTGTAATACGTTGCAGGATGGAGACGTGGACGATGCGACCGTCACTAGCGCCTTCCGCAAACCTCAAGCTGGATAACGGTTACAATCACCGATCGTAGGCACTGAATTTGCCGACGTGACAGTTGTCGCCATCGCCGGGGCTTCGGGAACTTGCAGCGGGTTCGTTGGTATCGAGTCAGCAACTCTTCTTTCAGCAATGAATGGAAGTCGCCCTGCCAGACACATTCTCTGGCGGCTTTGTTGTCAAACCGCATTTTCGGAAGTATAGTTGGTATACACACAGCGTTTGATAGATGGCTTCATTGCAACACCAACGTGCTCATCAATACAAATGGAAGTATCATGATTCGTTTTTCATCGACTCCAATTCGAAATCTAACAAGTGTCTTTCTAATGGTGGTGCTGTCAGCATCATTGGCAAGTGCACAAACCTACGTGATCGAACCGGATGACTTTGCCAATGGAACGTCGTTAAACAATATTAATCCGAAGGTCGAACTTGCGATTCACGCAGACCTTGACAGTTTCCCGGAGGACTTTGGAGAGTTTCCTGCGCCAAATATTATCCCGGTTACGGCGATTGAAAACGAAGACACAATTTTGGGAGGGTACCTTACGTCAACAGGCACGCATACGTTCGGGCATAGTAGTGTTGGTTTTACCTCGCCGTCACGGGCAATCGGCATGCGATTCATGGAACCAGCGGCTGCGATTCGTATCGACGCAATCGGCTCATCAGATATTAGTGACACAGTAGGCGTTCTGGATGTCTTTGACATCAACGGCGTACTATTAGAATCTGTCGACACCACATTGCTCAGTCGCCAGGAAGTCGGCACGCTTTCTATCAGTCGAGCCCAAGCCGATATTGGATACGCACGCGCCTATTCCAGTGAGGACAACAACCAGTTCGGTCGCTTTGACAATCTAAGGTTCTCAACAGAGCCAGGAACGACCTTGATCGACCTCGGCGACCTAAATCGGGATGGCGCCGTTAACTTCTCCGACATCTCTCAATTTATTTCAGTTCTGATAGCTGGAACGTTTCAAGTTGAAGCAGATGTCAATGAGAGCGGCGTTGTTGACTTTGCCGACATCGCAACATTTATTGACCTCTTAATTGGTAAGTAACCCGCGTTCGCTTTTTTAAAGCCAAACGCATACAAAGCTGATCAAAGTCGCCCAGAAAAGCAAACACGGTCCAAGCACCACGACTAAA